>NZ_JAIUIQ010000003.1:0-257936 GCF_020165735.1 Mesorhizobium sp. B283B1A | reverse complement strand
CCCCCCCCCCCCCCCCCCGCCAGTCGCGCATTCTGCCAGTCTTATAGATTGGCCAGACCCGGTTTCGAGCGCGCAGAGGGCCACTCGAAACCGCCCATGGACGGTCATGGGGCAGGATTGCAGGACGCTCGCGCGCTCACCGCGCTGAAACCACCCGAGCTTCCCGTTGTCTTGCCCGTGGCTGCCCGAGAAAGGAAGCCAGGGAAAGGGCATCCGCGCACCGTGAAACGGCGCGCCCCTTTCCGCTTATTAAGGACAAGATATGTTCAACCACCACAAAGTGGAAATCGAATGGGGCGGCCGTCCGCTCATCCTCGAAACCGGCAAGATCGCGCGCCAGGCTGATGGCGCCGTGCTCGCCACCTACGGCGAGACCAAGGTGCTGGCCACCGTCGTTTCGATGAAGGAGCCGAAGCCCGGCCTCGACTTCTTCCCGCTGACCGTCAACTACCAGGAAAAGACCTATGCCGCCGGCAAGATTCCGGGCGGCTATTTCAAGCGTGAGGGCCGTCCGAGCGAGAAGGAAACGCTGGTTTCCCGCCTCATCGACCGCCCGATCCGCCCGCTCTTCGCCGACGGTTACAAGAACGACACGCAGATCGTCGTCACCGTGGTCCAGCATGACCTCGAGAACGATCCGGACATCCTGTCCATCGTCGCTACCTCGGCCGCGCTGACCCTGTCGGGCGTTCCCTTCATGGGACCGGTTGGCGGTGCCCGCGTTGGTTACATCAACGGCGAATACGTTCTCAACCCGCACATCGACGAGATGCAGGAATCCAAGCTCGACCTCGTCGTCGCCGGCACTGCCGACGCCGTGCTGATGGTTGAGTCCGAAGCCAAGGAACTTGGCGAAGAGCTGATGCTCGGCGCCGTCATGTTCGGTCACAGGGGCTTCCAGCCGGTCATCGACGCCATCATCAAGCTGGCCGAGGTCGCCGCCAAGGAGCCGCGCGATTTCACGGCGCCGGACTATTCCGTGCTCGAAGCCGAGATGCTGAAGATCGTTGGTGACGAGCTCAGCAACGCCTACAAGAACGTCGACAAGCAGAAGCGCTACGCCGCCGTCGACGCCGTCAAGGCAAAGGTCAAGGCAGCCTTCGCTCCGGCCGAAGGCGAAGAGGCCAAGTACACCTCCGAGCAGATCGGTTCGGTGTTCAAGGAACTGCAGGCCAAGGTCGTGCGCTGGAACATCCTCGACACCGGCTCGCGCATCGATGGCCGCGACTTGAAGACGGTTCGCAAGATCGTTTCCGAAGTCGGCGTGCTGCCGCGCACCCACGGTTCGGCGCTGTTCACCCGCGGTGAGACCCAGGCGCTGGTCGTCGCCACGCTCGGCACCGGCGAGGACGAGCAGTATGTCGATTCGCTGACCGGCATGTACAAGGAGAAGTTCCTCCTTCACTACAACTTCCCTCCCTATTCCGTCGGTGAGACCGGCCGCATGGGTTCGCCGGGCCGCCGCGAAATCGGCCACGGCAAGCTCGCCTGGCGCGCCATCCGCCCGATGCTGCCGAGCGCCGACCAGTTCCCCTACACGCTGCGCGTCGTCTCCGAGATCACCGAGTCCAACGGCTCGTCCTCGATGGCCACCGTCTGCGGCACCTCGCTGGCGCTGATGGATGCAGGCGTTCCGCTGGCCAAGCCCGTCGCCGGTATCGCCATGGGCCTGATCAAGGAAGGCGAGCGCTTCGCCGTTCTGTCCGACATCCTGGGTGACGAAGATCACCTCGGCGATATGGACTTCAAGGTCGCCGGCACCACCAGCGGCATCACCTCGCTGCAGATGGATATCAAGATCGAAGGCATCACCGAGGAGATCATGAAGATCGCGCTGGACCAGGCCAAGGATGGCCGCCAGCACATTCTCGGCGAAATGGCTCATGCCCTGACCGGTGCCCGTCCCGAGCTCGGTGAGTTCGCGCCGCGCATCGAGGTGATGCACATCCCGACCGACAAGATCCGCGACGTCATCGGCTCGGGCGGCAAGGTCATCCGCGAGATCGTCGAGAAGACCGGCGCCAAGATCAACATCGAGGACGACGGCACGGTCAAGATCGCTTCCTCGAACGCCAAGGAGATCGAGGCGGCGAAGAAGTGGATCCACACCATCGTCGCCGAGCCGGAAGTCGGCGAAATCTACGAAGGCACGGTCGTCAAAACCGCTGACTTCGGCGCCTTCGTCAACTTCTTCGGTCCCCGCGACGGCCTGGTCCACATCTCGCAGCTCGCCAACGAGCGTGTTGCCAAGACCTCCGACGTCGTCAAGGAAGGCGACAAGGTCTGGGTCAAGCTGATGGGCTTCGACGAGCGCGGCAAGGTCCGCCTCTCGATGAAGGTCGTCGACCAGGCCTCCGGCAAGGAAATCGTCCGCGACAAGAAGTCCGAAGGCGAAGAAGACGCCGCCTGAGCGGTCTGACAGGAAAATCGAAGCGGGCGCGGCTTATGTCGCGCCCGTTTTCGTTTATGGAGCAAAGGCATGTCCACTGAGGCGCTGAAGACGCTGTTCCATCCGTTCGAGGCCGAGGCCATTGCTCTGCCGCGAAAGGATGAGCGCATGCTCTTCCTCGGCGCCGAGCCTGGCCTGCGGCTGCCGCAGGGTTTCGAGGCCGCGCTGCATCTCGTGCAGGGCTTCCGCCCGCATTTCCGCGCGTTGCAGGCGGCGAAATTCACGGTTGCGCCGCAACCGGAGGGCGACGGTTTCGATGCCGCGCTGGTGCTCGCCGGCCGCCATCGCGGGCAGAATGAGCTGCGCATCGCGGAAGCGCTGGAGCGCGTGGTGCCGGGCGGATTGATCGTCGTTGCCGGCGGCAAGGATGACGGCATCGCCAGCCTGCGCAAGCGCGTCGACGAGCTTGTGCCGCTCGACGGCCATATGCCGAAATATCACGGCATCGCCTTCTGGCTGCGCCGTCCTGGCGATCCGGCGGCCGCACAAGAGTTGCGTGCCGCCAATCCCGTCTTGCTGGTTGAAGGCCGGTTCCACACCGCGCCCGGCATGTTCTCCTTTGATCGGATCGACGCCGGCTCGAAACTGTTGGTGGATAATTTGCCCGGCGACCTGCGTGGCAACATCGCCGATTTCTGTGCCGGCTGGGGTTATGTGGCGGCGGAAGTCGCTTCACGGTCCCCTGGCTTAACGGCGCTTGACCTCTATGAAGCGAATTTCGCGGCGCTAGAGGCGGCCAAGCGCAATCTCGGCGCGGCGGCCCTGGTGCCGGGTTTCTTCTGGACGGATCTGCTCGCCGAACCGGTCGAGCGCCGCTATGACGCCATCGTCATGAACCCGCCATTCCACCGTGCCCGCGCGGCTGAGCCGGAAATTGGCGCCGGCATGATCCATGCGGCAGGCAAGGCGTTGAAGCCAGGCGGGCGGCTGTTCATGGTCGCCAACCGTCAGCTGCCTTACGAGCCGGTTCTCAAGGCCGCCTTCTCAAGCCACGCGGAGCTTGCCCGCGATGGCATGTTCAAGGTGTTGTCCGCGCGTCGCTGAAACGATGCGTTCAATGCAGATTGGCGACGCGCCGGACTTCATCGGTGGCGTGGGCGTCACCCATGCTGAACTTGAGCGGAGCCGGCCGGCCGAACAAATAGCCTTGCACGACTTCGCAGCCAGCCGCCCGCAGCAATGTCGCCTGGCTCTCGGTCTCGACGCCTTCGGCGATGATGCTGACGCCGAGTGCACGCGAGAGCCCGACAATGGTCGAGACGACCGCGCCCGAGCTGGAATCGGTGTCGATGCGGCTGACGAAGGAACGGTCGATCTTGAGCTTGCCGAACGAGAAGTCGATGAGATAGCTGAGGTTCGAATAGCCGGTGCCGAAATCATCGACGGCGACCGAGATGCCCATTTCGGCAAGCTCTTTCAGGATGGCGGCTGCACGGTCGCGATCCTGCATCATCGCCGTCTCGGTGACTTCCAGTTCCAGCCGTGACGGCTTGATACCGGTGGCCCGCATCGTGTCGCGAACGATACCGACGAAGTCCTTGGTCATGAACTGGACCGGCGAGATGTTGACGGCGACGAAGCAGTCGTCCGGCAGATGGCGGGCGTCGCTGCAGGCTTTACGCAGAACCCATTCACCGATCGGATTGATCATCCCGGTTTCCTCGGCGATCTGGATGAACTCCATGGGCGGGATCATGCCGCGTTCGGGGTGATTCCAGCGGATCAGGGCTTCATAGCCGACGATGCGGCCGGTCGGCAGGTCGAGCTGCGGCTGATAGTGAAGGTCGAAATCCCCGCGTTCGAAAGCAGTGTGCAGCTCGGATTCGACCCATTGGCGATAATCGGCGACACGCCCCATCTCGCTGTCGAAGACCGACCAGTTGCCGACGCCGCTGGCGCGCGCATTCTGCAGCGCCAGGTTGGAGCGGCGCAGGATAAGCACCGGATCGACGCCATCCTTGGGCATGGCCACGATACCCACCGACAGGCTCACCGATTGCTGATGGCTGCTGAGTTCATAGGGCTCCATCATCTCGTCGAGGAGCCTTTCGACCATGCTTTCCATCGTTCCCGGGATCTGATGGTCGGGCAGCAGCACCGCGAACTCGCCGGCGCCGATGCGCCCGATCAGGGAGCGTGCGGGCACGCAGCTCTGCAGCCGCTTGGTGAAAGCGCGGATCAGCTCGTCGCCCTGTGTATAGCCGATCGCGTCGTTGATCTGCTTGAAGCGGTCGATGTCGATGTCGATCAGGAACACCGGTTCGCCGGTCCGGCTTGTCGTGCAGGCCGCCTCGGCGATCTTGCCGACCATCGCCGGGCGCCCCAGCAGCCCTGTCAGCTTGTCGAAATGGGTTTCGTTGAAGACGAAATCCGCCGATTCATCGACGCCGGCGAAGAAGGACATTGCCGCCACCGACGCCGCCAGCGCGCAAAGCGCAGCCATGATCGCGACCATCATGTCCGCCGATATGCCGGCAAACCCACCGCCGAGGCCGTACTTGAGACCCCAGATGCCAAGGACGAAACTGCCAATACCCGAACTTGCTATCGTGAGCAGTCGGAACACTGGTGTTCGCTTCGGATCGCTGACGGCAGGCATTAAAAATCCCCAGACTGCGGGACTCTATAGCGGAAACCTTCTTAAAATGAGTTGCCGCGAATGCGTCCAATTTTACTGGAGAGCATCTTTTTTACTGAAGGCACTTCGGCTCAAGGCAAGGCGACGCTTCAGTCGCGCGTGCCATCCGTCTGCTTCAACTCGTCGAGCGTCGGCATCGAGACGATGTGGTAGCCTGAATCGACATAGTGGATTTCGCCGGTGACGCCCGAGGAGAGGTCCGACAACAAATACAGCGCCGAGCCGCCGACCTCGTCGATGGTCACCGTGCGACGCAGCGGCGAGTTGCGCTGCTGGTAGGAGAACATGTGGCGGGCGTCCGAAATGCCGGCGCCGGCGAGCGTGCGCACCGGTCCCGCCGAGATGCCGTTCACCCGGATGCCGCGCGGGCCGTAATCATTGGCGAGGTAGCGCACGCTGGCCTCGAGTCCCGCTTTGGCGACACCCATGACATTATAGTTCGGCATGACGCGGACCGAGCCGGCATAGGTCAGCGTGATCATCGACCCGCCATCGTTCATCAACGCGGCCGCATGGCGGGCGATCTCGGTAAAGGAATAGCAGGAGATCACCATGGTGCGGACGAAGTTGTCGCGGCTGGTGTCCGCGTAGAGACCCTTAAGCTCATTCTTGTCGGAAAAGCCGATGGCATGGACGACGAAGTCGAGCCCACCCCATTCCTTGTTAAGCGTCTCGAACGTGGCGGCGACCGAAGCGCTGTCCTCGACATCGCAGGGAACGACAAGTGCGGCGCCGAGCTTGTCGGCAAGCGGCTTGACCCGGCGGCCGAAGGCCTCGCCCTGGTAGGTGAAGGCGAGTTCCGCGCCATGCTCGGACAGCTTCTTGGCAATGCCCCAGGCGATCGAATGATCGTTGGCGACGCCCATGACAAGCCCGCGCTTGCCCTTCATCAGTCCGTTCATGGCCGCCAAATCCTTATTTAAAATTGCTGGCCTTGTACAAAGACAATGGCCCTATGCGGAATAGCGCTGGAAAACGAGCGTCGCGTTGGTGCCACCGAAACCGAAGGAATTCGACAGAACGGTGTCGATCTTGGCATTGTCGATGCGCTTTCGCACGATCGGCATACCCTCGAATTCAGGATCGAGCGTCTCGATATGGGCGCTCTCGCCGATGAAGCCGCCTTGCATCATAAGGATCGAATAGATCGATTCCTGCACACCGGCCGCGCCCAGCGAATGGCCGGTCAGCGATTTCGTCGAGGTGATGAACGGCATCTTCTCGCCGAACACTTCGCGGATCGCGCCCATTTCCTTGGAATCGCCCACCGGCGTCGAGGTGCCGTGGGTGTTGATGTAGTCGACCGGCGTGGAAACCGTCGACAGCGCCTGGCGCATGCAGCGGACGGCGCCTTCGCCTGACGGCGCGACCATGTCGTAACCGTCAGAGGTCGCGCCGTAGCCGACGATTTCGGCGTAGATCCTGGCTCCGCGCGCCTTGGCGTGCTCCAGCTCTTCCAGCACCAGCACGCCGGCACCGCCGGCAATGACGAAGCCATCGCGATTGACGTCATAAGCGCGCGAAGCGGTCGATGCCTTGTCGTTGAACTTGGACGACATGGCGCCCATGGCGTCGAACAGGTCCGACATCGTCCAGTCGAGATCCTCATGGCCGCCGGCAAAGACCATGTCCTGCTTGCCCCACTGGATCAGTTCGTAGCCATTGCCAATGCAATGCGCCGAGGTCGAGCAGGCCGACGAGATCGAATAGTTGACGCCGTGGATCTTGAACCATGTGGCCAAGGTGGCCGACGCGGTCGACGACATCGCTTTCGGCACCGCGAACGGGCCGATGCGCTTGGGACTGCCGTTCTTGAGCGTGGTTTCGGCCGCCTCCACGATGGTGCGGGTGGAAGGCCCGCCCGAGCCCATGACAATGCCGGTGCGTTCATTGGTGACGTCGTCCTCGCCGAGGCCCGCATCCGCGATCGCCTGGTCCATGGCGACGTGGTTCCAGGCCGCGCCCTGCGACAGGAAGCGCATCGCGCGGCGGTCGATCATGGCGGACGGGTCGAGCGTCGGCGCTCCCCAGACCTGGCAGCGAAAGCCGTGCTCGGCGAAGGAATCGGAGAAGCTGATGCCGGATCTGGCGTCATGCAGCGAGGTCTGCACCTCGTTGGCATTGTTTCCGATCGACGACACGATGCCGATGCCTGTGACTACGACACGTCTCATTCGCAACTCCTTCCAGGGATGCTGGCCAGTGGATCGGCCAGGGCTGCGGTCAAGCGACCGCCGACTGCTTGGACAGACCGACTTTCAGGTCCGTCGCCGCATATATGGGCTCGCCATCCGCCTTCATCCAGCCATCGGCGATGCCCAGGACCAGCCGGCCGCGCATCACGCGCTTGAAATCAACGCCATATTCGACCTTCTTCACCGATGGGGTGACCATGCCCTTGAACTTGACCTCACCGGTCGACAGCGCCATTCCCTTGCCGGGTTCGCCGAGCCAGCCGAGATAGAAGCCGGTCAACTGCCACAGGGCGTCGAGGCCGAGGCATCCTGGCATGATCGGATTGCCGATGAAGTGACAGGCGAAGAACCAAAGATCCGGCTTGATGTCGAATTCCGCGCGGATGAAACCCTTGTCGAAGGCACCGCCCGTTTCACTGATCTCGGTGATGCGGTCGAACATCAGCATGGGCGGGTAGGGCAGCTGGGCATTGCCCTCTCCGAACAGCTCGCCGCGGGCGCAGGCCAGCAATTCGTCGTAGTCGTAGCTGGATTTACCCGCCATCAATCTCATCCCCATTCGTCCGGGCGGTAACGCGCCCTTGTCGTCGGTGTCCTAACACAATCTGTTTCAGGCCGGAAACCGGCGTTTGCGCTTAACCCGCCAGTCTGCCCGGGTCAATGCGCGCTATTGATCGCATTCCGGCGACAGAATATATGTCAACAGGGGTCCGGTTTCGGCAGACATTCATTTTTTTGCCATTCTGGGCGTGTCTTGAAGCGGGACTGTGAGCTTGGAAGACCAGATGGACCGGGGCTGCCGGAAGGAAAATGTCGCTGTGGACAAGCGGGTACGTGAAGCCGGCCTGAGGCCGACGCGTCAGCGCATCGCGCTGGCCGACCTGCTCTTCGCCAAGGGCGACCGCCATTTGTCGGCCGAGGAACTGCATGAGGAGGCGCTGGCCGCCGGCGTGCCGGTGTCGCTGGCCACCGTCTACAACGCGCTTCACCAGTTTACCCAGGCGGGGCTGCTGCGCATCCTCGCCGTCGAGGGCGCGAAAACCTATTTCGACACCAACACTTCCGACCACCATCATTTCTACATCGAGGGCGAAAACCGGATTTTCGACATCGCCAACGGCCCGGTGACGGTCACCAACCTGCCTGACCCGCCCGAGGGCATGGAAATCGCCAATGTCGATATCGTGGTGAGGCTGCGTCCCAAGCGCCAGGAATCACCGGCAGGGCCAGAACAGTCGGCGAAGCCAGAATAATCCGCTTGGCCGGACAATCGGAATGAAACCCCTCGACCTGATAATCCGGCTCGAATGGGCCGTCGTGGCGGTGGCCGCTATTGTCTTCTACGCTTTGTCGGGCATTTCCTGGTGGCTCTTTGCCGTGCTTATCCTGGCGCCGGATCTGTCGATGCTCGGCTACCTCGGCGGGCCGCGCCTTGGCGCGATAGCCTACAACGCCTTGCACATGCTGATCGCACCGGTGCTTCTGCTGCTCGCCGGCCACCTGCTGGGCAATGCGGCCGCCATCGCGGTCGCGCTGATCTGGATCGCCCACATCGCAATCGACCGTGCCTTAGGCTACGGCCTCAAGCTGTCGACCGGCTTTCAGGATACTCATCTCGGCCGCATCGGGCGCAAACCGGGGACGTTCACTCCTTGACCCGCTCGCCGGGATAGGCGCCCCACACCGTCGACTGGGCGAGCCAGCCGGTGTGCCCGCCAAGCGTCATTTCGCACCATTGGCCGTCGCAAGACTTGATCGTACCCATGACGCCCGGCTCGACGATCGCTATCACCCTGGCGTCCTTGTCCGGGCTGTTCAGAAGGTTGATCTGGGCACCCTTTCCGCGCTGCCAGGGCGCGATGATCGCGGTGCGCCGGCCTGAAAGCAGCGATTGGTTGATCCATCCTTCCGAACCGTCGGCATCGCGCACGCGGCGCCACGTATCGAATTCCTGGATGATCTCCATCGGCAGGCCGGCCTTCATATACATCCAGTCGACCGAGTAATTGGCCCCCGGGCCGACGCGCGAGTTGACGCGGCCGGATTTCAGGCTGACGAATCGCGGCAGCGGCAGGCCGCTCGGCCCCAGCGTGACGGCGCCCTGGGCGGGTGCGGCCGCGCCTTGCGCCGCCGCGAGCGGAGAATAGAGGAGAGTGCCGAGAAATGCTGCGCTGAGGACCAGGCGAAGCGACGCGAAACCAGACACTTTCGTTCCTTTCGGCGCCGGCCTTATGGCTGCTGCGCCCCTTTTTCTTTGTCTTCGGCGGCACCGCTTGTTACATGGGTAAATCGGCTACCGCGACCGGCTTTCAGTTTCGCCGGTCTTGGTTAAAGAGGTCTCAACGAGGGAAACAATGCCAGGCAAAAAGAAGCCTCTCGTGGTCATCACGCGAAAGCTGCCCGACCCGGTCGAGACCCGCATGCGCGAACTGTTCGACGCGAGGCTGAATGTCGAGGACCGGCCGATGACGCAGCCGGAACTTGTTGCCGCGGTCAAGGAAGCCGACGTTCTGGTGCCGACCGTGACCGACCAGATCGACGCCGCACTGATCGCCCAGGCCGGCGACAACCTCAAACTGATCGCCAATTTCGGCAATGGCGTCGACAAGATCGACGTGGCGGCGGCGGCCAAGAAGGGCATCACCGTCACCAACACGCCCAACGTACTCACCGAAGATACCGCCGACATGACCATGGCGCTGATGCTGGCGGTGCCGCGCCGGCTGGCGGAAGGCGCCAACGTGCTGACCGGCGACAAGAAATGGGCCGGCTGGTCGCCGACCTGGATGCTTGGCCGCCGCATCTGGGGCAAACGGCTGGGCATTGTCGGCATGGGCCGCATCGGCACGGCCGTAGCGAGGCGGGCCAAGGCTTTCGGCCTTTCCATCCACTATCACAACCGCCATCGCGTGCTGCCGGCGGTCGAGGACGGGCTGGAGGCGACCTATTGGGAGAGCCTCGACCAGATGCTGGCCCGTATGGACATCATCTCGGTCAATTGCCCGTCGACGCCAGCCACCTTCCATCTCCTGTCGGCGCGGCGGCTGGCCTTGCTGCAGCCGACGGCCTATATCGTCAACACCGCGCGCGGCGACATCATCGACGAGGAAGCGCTGGTCAAGCTGATCCAAGACGGCAAGATCGCCGGCGCCGGCCTCGACGTCTACGAGCACGAGCCGGCGCTCAATGGCAAGCTGCTCAAGCTTGCCGCCAGGAACAAGGTCGTGCTGTTGCCGCATATGGGTTCGGCGACGCTGGAGGGCCGTATCGACATGGGCGAGAAGGTCATCATCAACATCCGGGCCTTCGTCGACGGCCATAGACCGCCGGATCGCGTGCTGCCGCTCAGGACGTAGTCAAGTCGCGTTTCATCATCAGCCATTCGCGCGGCCCGCTCCTGCCGCCATAGGCAACCCAGGGAAGTCTGTCGGCAACGGCAAACCCCAGCCTTTCGTAGACGGAAATGGCCGGCAGGTTTGTGTCCTCGACGACCAGGCACAGGCCTTTTGCCCCAGCAACGCCAGCCAGTTCGCCCGCTCGCGAAAGTAAGCCGGTGGCAAGTCCTCTGCCACGGAACTCGGAATAGACGGCAACCGCAAGGACTGACCAGTAGCCGGCGAGCCTGGTTTCCAGCGTAACGAGCGGCATCAGCGCCGGTGACACCTCGATGGCATGATCTTGATTGTGCGAAAGCATCTCTCCGACCAAGCCGCCGGCGATGGTGCCATCGACTTCGACAAGATGCGCCTTGGAAAAATGATACGGCGAACCGGCGTCTGCGGATGCCGCGCGCCGGGCCGCTTCAAGGACCGCATGGTCGTCCCCGCTGCTGTTCATCCAGCTCTCGAGATCGATGCCATGTCCGGCAATATCCACGATCGCGGCGACGTGTAACGCATCGTTCCTTTGTGCCGGACGGATGTGCGCGCTCATGAAACACTCTTTCGCATGGTGATCGAGGTCGGCCTGCTGTAGCCCTCATGCGCCGTCCGTTCGGTCTCGCGAAAGCCGAGGCGGGCAAAGGCGGTGTGATTTGCGGTGAGCTCGATCCGCGTCTGAAGCTCCAGCGCCGTCTTGCCGCGGTCGAGCGCAAGAATTTCGACCGCCCGCATCAGCTGCCGGCCGATGCCTTGTCCTTGGCAGTCCGGCTCGACGGCGAGCTTGCCGACATAGAAGTCGTCAATCCTTTCGATGGCAAAGACGCAGCCGACGATCCTGTCGCCGTCGAGAGCCACGAAACCGGTTTCCATGCGGGCCTTGTCGCGCAGGGAATCGACAGTGAGCCGGTGAGCCGATGACGGCGGATCGATGACGCCGTCCATGAAGGCAAAGGCGCGCATGATGAGTGCGAGCACGTCATCCCAGCGGTCGAAGTCGGCCGGGATTCGGGTAATCGAGGGCGCCGTGGTCCGCGCCAAGGTCAATTTCTCTTGTAGCGGATCGTTTCGAAGCGCGCGGCGAGCGCATCGTAGAGCAGCAGCCGACCGATGAGCGGCTCGCCGATGCCGGTGATCAGCTTGATCGCCTCCATTGCCTGCAACGTGCCGACGACGCCGGTCAGCGCGCCAAGCACTCCGGCTTCGGCGCAGGACGGCACCAGGCCCGGCGGCGGGGCTTCCGGGAACAGATCGCGATAGCCGGGGTTCGGCTTGCCGTCCTTGCCGTCCTCGAAAGGCTTTAGCACGGTCACCGAGCCGTCGAAACGACCGACGGCGGCATGGACAAGCGGCTTGCGCCCGCTCGCGCAGGCGTCGGCCACCACGTAGCGGGTCTCGAAATTGTCGGAACCGTCGACAACCATGTCATAGCGAGCGACCAGGGCGGGGGCGTTGTCCGCGGTCAGCCGGAATGTGTGCGTCTCGACAGCGGTGCTAGGATTGATGCGGGCGATTGCGGCCTCGGCGCTATGGGTTTTCAGCACGCCGACCGTATCGGTGCCGTGAATGACCTGTCGTTGCAGATTGGACAGCGAGACGGTGTCGTCGTCGACGATGCCGAGCGTACCGACGCCGGCTGCCGCGAGATATTCGAGCACCGGCGCGCCCAGCCCGCCGGCACCGATCACCAGCACCCGTGCTTGCTTCAGCTTCTGCTGGCCCGCGCCGCCGACCTCCGGCAGTACGATGTGGCGGGCATAGCGTTCGATCTCGTCGGCGGTGAGCGCATTGGTCATATCAGGACCATATAGTGGCCGGAAAATCTTGACGACATCCATGCAATAAGAATCTAGACGGTTGGCCCAACCATGCCGTGGTCGACCGTCAGGAACTGCGCGCGGCCCTGCAGGCTGGAAAACAGCGCCGCATCGGTTCCCGTCATGAAAGCCTGGCAGTTCAACTCCTCGAGGATCGAAAACAGCGCCGCCCGCCGTCCGCCGTCGAGATGTGCTGCGATCTCGTCGAGCAGCAGGATCGGCGTCATCCCGGACATCTCGCCGGTCAGCCGCGCGTGCGACAGAACGATGCCGACCAGCAATGCCTTCTGCTCGCCGGTCGAGCAGAGCTCGGCCGGCATCGCCTTGGGGCGATGCCGGACCAAGAGATCCGAACGGTGCGGGCCCTCGAGCGTGCGCCCGGCGGCGCGGTCGCGGTCACGGCCATCGGCAAGCGCCCGCCGGAACCGCTCCTCGACATCGACCGCCGGCGTGCCGGCGATCTCGGCTTCCAGATCGCCTGCGAGGCCGATATCGGCCTGCGGGAACGGCCCGCTGTCGGGCAGCCTGTCGATCATGGCCGCCAACAGGCGCACCAGCTCGGCGCGTGCCGCGGCGATGGCGACCCCGGTCTCGGCCATCTGTATCTCGATCGCCTCGAACCAGCGGTCGTCCCGCGAATTTTCGGTAAGCAGGCGGTTACGGCCCCGCATCGCCTTCTCGTAATCGAGGGCGCGCTGGCCATGGCCGGGATCGATCGCCAGCACCAATCTGTCGAGAAAGCGCCGGCGATCCGCGGCCGGCCCGGTGAACAATGCATCCATGGCCGGCGTCAGCCACACGACGCGCAGCCATTCCAGCATGTCCTCGGCCGACCGCGCGGTGGCGCCGTTGATACGCACCCGCCTGCCGCCCTCGCTGTCACCGCCCGAAATGCCGGTGCCGATCTCGACCTGGCCGTCGGGTCCGTCGAGCCTTGCGTGCAGTGCAAAGCCGCCGTCCCCGCCCGCGCGCGCGACATCGGCGTAGGGAGCGCGGCGCAGGCCACGCCCGGGCGTCAGAAAGGAAATCGCTTCGAGGAGATTGGTCTTGCCGGCACCGTTGTCGCCGGAAAAGACCACCGCGCCTGGCGTGAGATCGATCGCCAGCGCCGCATAGTTGCGGAAATTAGTAAGTGTAAGCTTACTTATATGGGTTTGTCCTGGCAACCGCTATCCGCCTATAGAAGTCGCCGCAACATAGCTTTCGTTGCCGGCCGTGCGCGAGGCAGCCGCAGCGCGGGCTATACCCGCATCGGCATCAGCACGTAAAGCGCGGTCTCGTCGGCCATGTCGTGGATCAACGTCGGCGAACCGGCATCGGCCAGCATGAATTTCGCTTCCGTGCCGGTCAGCTGCGCGGCGACATCGAGCAGATACTTGGCATTGAAGCCGATCTCGATCGGATCCGACGAGTAGTCCGCCGCCAGTTCTTCCGTGGCACTGCCTGAATCCGGGTTGTTGACCGCGAGCGTCACCTGGCCTTCGCTGATCGAAAGCTTCACCGCGCGGCCGCGTTCGGAGGAAATGGTCGAGACGCGGTCGACCGCGGCGGCAAAGCTCTGGCGGTCGAGGATCAGCTTCTTGTCGTTGCCGGTCGGAATGACCCGCTGATAATCTGGGAAGGTGCCGTCGATCAGCTTCGAGGTCAGGACGACGCTGCCGATGGTGAAGCGGATCTTGGTGTCCGACAGTTCGGTGGTCACGGCGACATCCGGGTCGTCGACCAGCTTCTGCAGCTCGCTCACCGTCTTGCGCGGAATGATGATGCCCGGCATGCCCTCGGAGCCAGCCGGCGCGTCGATCTCGGCGCGCGCCAGGCGGTGGCCGTCGGTTGCCACCGAGCGCAGCTTCAGCTTGCCGCCGACCTCATGCGTGTGCAGGTAGATGCCGTTGAGATAGTAGCGCGTCTCCTCGGTGGAAATGGCGAACTGGGTCTTCTCGATCAGGCCCTTCAGGGCAACCGAATCGAGGCGGAAGATATGCGAGAAGGATCCGGCAGATAGCTCGGGAAAATCGGATTGCGGCAGGCACTGCAGGCGGAAGCTCGAGCGGCCGGACGTCACCGTCATGGCGTTGCCGTCCTCATCCGTCTTCAGCATCACCTCCGCGCCGTCGGAAAGCTTGCGCACGATATCGTAGAGCAGGTGCGCGGGAACCGTCGTCGCCCCGCCGCGCTCGACCTTGGCCGGCGTCGCTTCCGTCACCTCCAGGTCAAGGTCGGTGGCCTTCATTTCGAGGCTTGCGCCTTCGGCGCTGAGCAGCACGTTGGACAGGATCGGTATGGTGTTGCGCCGTTCGACCACGCGGTGGACGTGGTTGAGCGACTTCAGGAGATTGGACCGTTCCAGGATAACACGCATGACGAAACAGGCTCGCTTGAAAGGATGAGCGGGTCTCCGGCTGGCGGCGCCCCGCGAAAGGTCTGAACAGGCTCAGAATCTGCGTAAACTGACAGGAAAAAGCCAGCAAACGCAAGCCCGCGCGACCGGTTCGGGCCGGCCGTGCGGCCTTTCTGGGGATAAAGGGTACGAAGACCGCCAGCCGCTGGGCAGAATCGGGAATTCGGATCGTCCCCAGGCAATGCCGCGCGCCCGTTCCGGACCCATGGCATTGCAAGCAAGTCATTGAATTCCAGCGCGGTTCTGGCTTGCCTGTCCCGGATCGGTCAGGCCTGGTCGTTGATCAGGCGCCGCAGCAGCTCGAGTTCCTGCGCCAGCGTGTTGTCATTGCCGGACAGATCCTCGATCTTGCGCACGGCGTGCAGCACCGTGGTGTGGTCGCGGCCGCCGAAACGCCGTCCGATTTCGGGCAGTGAACGCGGCGTCATCACCTTTGACAGGTACATGGCGACCTGCCGCGGTTTGACGATGGTGCGCGTGCGCCGGTTGGACAGCAATTCGGTCTTCGACACGTTGTAGTGGCGCGCCACGATGCGCTGGATGTCCTCGATCCGGACCCGCTTCGGTTCGCCGGTGCGATAGATGTGGCCGAGGATCTCGTCGATGCGGTCGATGGTGATCTGCGGCTCGAACGACTGACGGAACAGCAGCTGATTGAAGGCGCCTTCCAGTTCGCGGCCGCTGCCGGTCACGGTGCGGGCGACGTGGTTGAGGATTTCCTCCGAGATATCGAGCGATGCGTCGTCGACCCTGGCGGTGGCCAGGCGCAGTTTGAGCATGCCGAGGCGCATGGCGAAATCTGGCGCCGACATTTCGAGCGCGACGCCGCCGTTGAGACGCGAGCGCACCCGCGGTTCGAGCGATTCCAGTTCCGACGGCGGCCGGTCGGCGGCAACGACCACTTGCTTGGCGCTGTCGAGCAGCATGTTGATCAGATGGCAGAATTCGTGCTGGATCGACTTGCCCTGCAGGAACTGCATGTCGTCGATGATCAAGAGATCGATGTCGCGCAGCTGTTCTTTGAGCGTCAGTGCATTGTTGTCACGGATCGCGGTGGCAAAGCGCCACATGAAATACTCGGCCGTCAAATAGACGACGCGTGATTTGGGGTTCTGCTTCAGGGATTCCGCGGCGATTGCTTGCAGCAGATGGGTTTTGCCGAGCCCGACGGTCGCGTGCAGGAAAAGCGGATTGAAGCGCACCGCGCTCGACTGCGATTCCGCCACGGCCTTGGCGGCGGCGAAGGCCACCCGGTTCGACGGCCCCTCGATGAACGAGCCGAACGTGTAGCGCGGATCAAGCGGCGATCCCAACACATTGTGGCGGAACTCGCTCTCGATCGCGGCGCCGGGGCGCGGCACCGGCGACCGCTCGATCCTGCCAGGGCTCACGGTGCCGGCGGCCAGCGCCGTCTGCGTCTGCCGCGTCATCTTGCGCACTGGCGCCAGTTCCGGCTCGGCATGGCTGCGCCCCTGGCGGGTGGCCGTGCGCACGATGATTTCGATCTTGAGGAGATCGGCATCTTCCTGCTTCCACAGTTCGGAGATCAGGTCGAGATAATGGCCGTTGATCCAGGAGCGCAGGAACGCGGTGGGCACCGAGATGCGGACAATGCCCTTGGAGGCCTCCGCGACCTTCATGCGGCCGAACCAGCTCGAATAGACCTCGGCTCCCAGACGCGCCTTCAACTGGGCCTTGACCCGGTCGAACTTCTGTTCCGCGTCGCTGGAGACCGCCATGCCGTTTGCTCCAATCAAAGTTCCAGGAAATGGAAGGTCGCCCGTAAGCTCCCTTTCGACGCCGCTCTGCATGATCGAGTTCCTTGTCTTTTTGTACCTGTTTTCCGCCGGGAATGCGCCTCCTGCATCCGTGATCCGGCGACCTAAGTCTTTGCTACGATGCCCGCTGCCGCCGCCGGCAGATGAACGTCGCCCATTACCGGGGGGAACCGGTGCCGGCCCTTGGAAGCCAGTCCGCGTTGGGTATGTCAGGGCAATACAACACCGCCCGGCGAAAAGAGCGCCGGCGCGCCGTCTACCTGCCATGTCTTGTTACGCCAGTCCCCTACCGTATCAAAAAAAGACAAACCAAACCCGTTCGCGGACTTGATCCGCGTTGCAAATCCCGCCAATTTGCGCTGGCCGATTCGGGCTGGGTTAAGGGCCAATGGCCCGTCCCTTTTTGATGAACCGACATTACCGAAATCGCTGTGGATAGGGCAAGGCCACCTCTAACGGATTTTTAAGGAATCTGGTTAGCACCGGCAGGTTGGTGCTCTATGGCGTAGTGGTATATTTTGACAAAGCCATTGTGATTCAAACCCTTTTCCGGCGAATATGAAAAAGCCGGGCCGGCTCGAAATTTTCTGAAATAATTCTCTTGACAGCCAGTTGTCCTCCCGTCGCCCCGACGCGCTGTGGACAAGTTGTGGATGACCATCACTAACTGGTTGAAAAATAAGGGCTATTTCTGAGGGGTGAGAATTTTTTAGGCGACGCTTTTCAAGCATGTCGACCTTCAACGGGCATGCATGTGCCGGCAAAACACTTTGAACCGTGCAATCCGTTCTTGACGCTGCTTGCGGGCATTCTTTTTAAGTACTTGCCGGCAAACGAAAAAACCCGGCGCGATCGGCCGGGTTCGAAGAAGATCAGCCTTGGAAGGCGATGTCAGGCCGACAGCACCTTGAGGCGCTGAGCCAGACGCGACACTTTGCGCGACGCGGTGTTCTTGTGGATGATGCCCTTGGTCGCGGCACGCATCAATTCAGGCTCGGCGGCCTTGAAAGCGGCCTGCGCGGCAGCCTTGTCGCCGGAGGCGAGTGCCTCCTCGACCTGGCGGACGTAGGTGCGGACGCGCGAGCGGCGGTTCTTGTTGATCTCCGCACGGCGGGCGATCTTGCGCGTTGCCTTTTTGGCCGAGGATGTGTTGGCCATGATGCCTCTCTTCTGATCTGGTCGGCGCACGCGGCATGCCGCAGGGCGCAAAAAACAAACGGGCAGCCACGGGGCCGCCTCGGTTGGTGCGGCTTATAGTTCAGCTTTTCCGGCGCGTCAACGCTGCCTGGCGTTCTTTTTGGCTGATGCCGGGGTTTCGGTCGCGGCCGGCGACGCTCTACCGGTTGGTGAAATTCGGCTTCCGCTTTTCGGCGAAGGCCGCCATGCCTTCCTTCTGGTCATCGAGCGCGAAAAGCGAGTGGAACAGGCGGCGTTCGAACCGCAATCCCTCCGCCAATGTCGTCTCGTAGGCGCGGTTGACGGCTTCCTTCGCCATCATCACCGACGGCAAGGAGAAATCGGCGATCTTGGCCGCCGCCTTGACGGCCTCCTCGACAAGCTCGCCGGCCGGCACCACCCGCGACACCAGGCCGGAGCGCTCGGCTTCCGCCGCGTCCATCATTCGTCCGGTCAGGCACATGTCCATGGCCTTCGACTTTCCGACGAACCGGGTCAGTCGTTGCGATCCGCCCATGCCGGGAATGACGCCAAGCGTGATTTCGGGCTGGCCGAATTTGGCCGTATCGGCGGCGATGATGAAATCGCACATCATCGCCAGTTCGCACCCGCCTCCCAGGGCATAGCCGGCCACCGCCGCGATGACAGGTTTTCTGACACGCGTGAACTCCTCCCAACCCGCGAAGAAGTCCTGGCTGTAGGCGTCCACATAGGAGATGGCCTGCATCTCCTTGATGTCGGCACCGGCGGCAAAGGCCTTGTCGGAACCGGTAACGACCATGGCGCCGATGCCGGGATCGGCGCCGAATGCGTTCACCGCCGCGACGAGTTCGGCGAGGATCTGGGAATTCAGCGCGTTGAGCGCCTTTGGCCGGTTCAGCGTGATCAGCCCGACCTTGCCGCGCGTCTCGGTGATGATCGTTTCATAGGCCATGGCTGCGCTCCTCGCTTGATCCGGTCTAACTCAGCTCTGACACGTCCGGCAATAGAAGGTCGAGCGCCCGCTCTGGACGACGCGTTCGACGTGGCCGCCGCAGCCGGGTTTCGCGCAAGGCTCACCCTCCCGGTCGTAGACGGCGAAGGAATGCTGGAAGTAGCCCAGCGATCCGTCCGCGTGCATATAGTCGCGCAGCGAAGATCCGCCAGCGGCGATGGCATCCGATATGACCGAGCGGATCGCCTCGGCGAGGCGTTCGCTCTGTTCCCTGGCCTTCTTGCCCGGTCTGGCGATGGTGCCTGTTTCGCGCAGCGGCGACAGGCCGGCGCGCCACAATGCTTCCGACACATAAATATTGCCAAGCCCCGCGATCAGCCTCTGGTCGAGAAGCGCTGCCTTCAGAGGCGATCTGCGGCCCTTCAGCAACGAGGCGAGCAGCACGCCGTCCAGCGCGTTGCCCGTGGGCTCGACGCCCAGCCCGGCCAGTATCGGATGCGTCTCCGGCGATCCTTCCGCAAACAGCATGAAGCCGAAGCGGCGCGGATCGTTGAAGATCACGCGCGACCGGGCACCGGCCGCGGAGGCGACATGGAACACGACATGGTCGTGCACCGCGCTCTTCGACCGTTCGTGTTGGAACGTACCCAATGTCTCGTTGTCGTCGGCCTCGTTGTCGTCATCGGCCTCGATGCGAAAGGAGCCCGACATGCCGAGATGGCAGATCAGCACCGGACCGTCCTGGACGTGCATGGTCAGATATTTGGCGCGGCGGCCGAGCGCGGTGATCGTCCTGCCGGTCAGCCGCTCCGAAAACCGTTCGGGAAAGGGAAACCGCAAATCCGGTCGTCGCGTCTCGACACGGATAAGGCGGGCGCCTTCCATAACCGGCTGCAACCCGCGCCGGACCGTTTCGACTTCGGGCAATTCAGGCATGGCCGCCAATCACTGGGCCACCAATCACTGGATAGAAAGAAGTGCCGTGACGGCCGTGCGCCAGTTCGAGATGTTCGGCCACGGTCTCGCCGATATCGGCGAATGTCGCACGCAGCCCGATGTCGCCACCCCCGAGGTCCGGCCCGATGCCGATTATCGGGATACGCTCACGCGTATGATCGGTTCCGCGCCAGGTCGGATCGTTGCCGTGATCGGCCGTCAGGATCAGCAGGTCGCCCTGCCTCAGCCTGGAGAATGCCTCCGGCAGCCGCCGGTCGAAGGCCTCGAGCGCGGCGGCATAGCCCGCCACATCGCGGCGATGGCCGAATTCGGTGTCGAAATCGACGAAATTGGCGAAAACGAGATCGCCGGTGCCGGCGTCGTCCATCGCGCCCAACGCCTTGTCGAACATGGCCATGTTGCCGGCGGCCTTGCGCACTTCCGAAATCCCGCGATGGGCGAAGATGTCGCCGATCTTGCCGACGGCGATGACGCGGCTTCCCCGCGCCGTCAGGCGGTCGAGCAAGGTCGGCTCCGGCGGTGGCACGGCGTAGTCGTGGCGGTTATACGTTCGCGTGAAGGTGGCGGCGGTTTCGCCGACGAAAGGCCGCGCGATCACGCGTCCGATCCTCAATGGATCAACCAGCCGCCGCACCACCTGACAGAATTCATAAAGCCGCTCCAGGCCGAAATGAACCTCATGCGCGGCGACCTGCAGGACAGAATCGACGGATGTGTAGCAGATCGGCTTGCCGGTGCGGATATGCTCATCGCCGAACCGTTCGATGATCACGGTGCCGGGCGCATGACAATTGCCGAGAATGCCTGGAACCTTGCCCTCCCGGATGATCGCCTCGGTCAGTTCCGCCGGAAACGCGGGAACCGTGTCGGGGAAGTAACCCCAGTCGAAGCGCACCGGCAGGCCCGCCATCTCCCAGTGGCCGGAAGGCGTGTCCTTGCCGCTCGAAACCTCTTGCGCCGCACCGTGGAAGGCATTGGCGAGCAGATCCGTCCCGAAATGGGCAAAGCCCAATCCCGTCGCCGTCTCGGCCGACTTGCCAAGCCCGAGCGATGCCATGTTGGGGACAAACAGCGGACCTTGACGAAGCCCCTCGCGGTCCGCGCGCCCTTCCGCGCAGGCTTCGGCAATGTGGGCGAGGGTATTGGCGCCGGCATCGCCATAACGTTCGGCGTCGGCCGCGCCGCCGATGCCGAAGGAATCCAGGACAAAGAGGAAAGCACGCGCCATCGGGTCATTGTTGCCAGTGTGAACGACCAGACATAGGGTTCCACGGTGGTATTGGCAATTCGGAAACCAAACGGCGACGCGGCGGGCATGGGCATGGATCGATTGGAACCCAGGGCGGTCTTGTCATGAAGGCGACGCCCAAGGCATTGGCTGCGCTTATGCTCGTGCATGGTGCGTTCTGGTGCGGGCCGGCGCAGGCCGACTGGCGCGACGATATCGGCACATTCCGCATCGGCGTCGTCGCCGAACCTGGCGCCGGCAACACCGTTCCCGGGCTGGCGCAGTTGACGCAAGCCTTCACCAATGCGCTCGGCATGAAGGTGGAGTTCGTCGTCGCACGCGATTATGCCGCCCTGATCGAGGCGCAGGCCAACGCCCGGATCGAATACGCCATCTATTCGGCGACCGCCTACGCCACGGCGCTGCAGCGTTGCGGATGCGTCGAGCCGCTTGTGGCTCCGGTCGATTCCGACGGTGCGGCCGGCATCCGTTCGGTGCTGCTCACCAGGGACGGCAAGCTATCAGGCCTGGCGGCGATCGGGACCCACCGGATCGCCATGCCGCCATCGGACAGCGTCGGTGGCTCACTGTTGCCGTTGGCGGGGTTGGCCGCCGAACACGTCAAGATCGCCGAAGATTCACCGTTTCTGATCCATGCCGTGACGGCGTCGGCGGCGGAGGCCATGCTCTTCGATGGCACGGCCGACGCCTTGTTCGGCTGGGTAAGGGCTGCGGCCGACGGCCAGCCGCTGCTATCGGGCGGCACGCAGGCAAGGCTCGAAGCGGCCGGTCTTTCGCCATCGGCTTTCCAGATCGTCTGGACGTCGGGGGTGCTCAGATACGGTCCGCACGCCGTACGCAGCGATCTCGACCCGGAAGCCAAGCGCCGGCTGACCGTGTTCCTCACCAACCTCAAGTCGACGACACCGGATGTCTACGATCTCCTAGAATCGAAACATTCCGGTGGGTTTTTGACCGTGGCCCCAAAGGATTACGCGATGGCGGAAGCCATCGTGCGCTTTGTGTCAACCGATGGCGGGCAGCAGTAAGGCCTCAGCAATCGCCGCAGGGGATCGTCAGGCTTCTGCGGGGACGCAGATAGTAGGTTTCGCCCATCGGTATGGTGGTGCTGAGGGATTGGGTCAATCCGAGCTTTTGTTGGGTGTCCGGCTGCCAGTTGATAATCGGCGAATAGCTCAGATTGCTCTGAACGCGGATGAGGAAGGTGCCGGCGACCTTGAGCGTTGTCGGAACCGTGGTGGTCGCGGGCAGGGTGGTGGCGATGCTGGAGACGCCATTGACCAGCTTGCGCGACCACACCACGTTCACCTTGGGGGGCGTATCGGTGGTGACCTGTATTGCCGTGATGATAATGCTCGGCGTTGACCGGTTATAGGGCTGAATGGTCGAGGTGCCGATCTTCATGATGGCATCGAGGTCCGCCGCGACGATGGTCGGCTGCTGCGTAACCAGGTCGGCGACCATGCTGCCGATACGGCTGACCTTCTTGCTGGTCTCGATAGCCTGCGAAGCCTCCATGGTCATGAAGTACATGACCAGCAGGATAGGCAGGATGAGAGCGAACTCGACCGCGGCGACGCCACGGCGATTGGACAAGAACCCGACGGCCTTGCCGCGGATCCCTGCGATTTCCGGATGTGCCCCCGCACGCATCATGCCCTTGCCTTTTTTCTTGTGGTGTTTGCGAACTCAATTGTCGAACGGCTCGTTCTGCCAGGTCACTGACGCGAAGTGCAATGTCCTGCCACCGCTCAGATTGGCCATCGACTTGGCCATCAGATCGGTCATCACAGGCCATTTGTAGAAGACCCGCAGCATGTTCCTCGATTCCGCGAGGCCAGGCGTGGTCGCGAAGGCCTGTGAGTTGGTGCCCTGCATCAGCACGACATCGCCGTTCTGGATCTTGAAGCTCGCCGAGGCCGCGTCGGCGAAAGTCGGATATTCGCGAAGATCCGCAAGCAACTGATTGGGGCAATCCGTGGAGACGATGATCTCCAGCCTGTCGCAGATCAGGGTCGTCAATTTGCCTCCCGCGACATCGGCCGGCCTCAACTGGCCCGTGCGCAACTGGCGCGCGACATCGTCGGTGATGTTGGCCATCACTTCCTGGCCGGCAAACGAGATGCAGCTTTCAAGGATAGCGAAGACGAGGAGGGCGAACGGCATTGCCAGCAGCGCGAACTCCAGGGCCGTGCTGCCGCGCCGGTCGTGGAAGAAGCGCCTGAAGAAGCTGGAGCGCTCCACCTTGCGCTGACCTTTCGATGTGAATTCCTTGCCCATGCCCTGTTTCCTGCCACCCCTGGACGGTTCTGACAGGTGTTATTAGCGCAAACCAATTGAGGCCCGGTTTGAATGATCGCTAAAGTCGACGCACGCGTCTTAACCAGGCGGTAACCCGGATAGCGGGCGGGCGCCGCCTATTTGCTGCCGCCGCCCATCTCTGCTTCGGAGGATTTTTCCGCCTCGCTCTTGTACGAGCTTTCACAGTAGGGCGTGCAGGACATGGTCTGCACTTCGGCGCGCCGATAAATGCGCACCGAGGAGGCTGCCTGCCGCACGACTGTAACCTGCGCGTCGACGATCGGGCTGCCCTCCTGGTCGAGAACAACGAGATTGGTGACGCCGAAACCCTTGCCGGTGAGCACGATCGTCGAGGCGTCCTGGACCGAGGCATCGGCGATTGACGGGTTGCCGACGACGATCGTGTCGGCGGGGCGCGACAGCTTCACGATCTTGGCCTGATTCATGGTGACCTCGATGCCGGTGCCGGCCCTGGCAGGCACGACGAGGCACGTTGCTGCAAGAAGCGCGGCAATCAGGATTGAGAATCTCGGCTCGGCCATCGGGGCGCTCCACGCAAGCAACTTGTTCAACAGAACATGAACGAGATTGGTGAACCAACGGTTAAGTCCGCCTACCCGGCATCGGAAGTCGCGATCGACGGGGTGTCCGGCACGGCTGGATCTCAGCTCGGTCGCGAGCGTTCCCCGCCCTTGCCCTTTGCGGCATTGGCCCGGAAAATGGTATTTTAGCGATCGCTTAGTATGGGGTTAACCACGCAATATGTTCGAGCCGGGAAAGGAATCGGTAAGGCTGTTTATTAAGCCGATCGAAAGAGCTTCTCCCTAGATTGGCAGCATCCGATCAACCATCACAGAAGTTGACGGAAGTGCTGTAACACGTGGAGTAGGAGCTCTCGAATGTCTAACCTTTTTGCACGTTTCGTGAAGGACGAATCCGGCGCGACCGCTATCGAATATGGTCTGATCGCCGCTCTCATCGCGCTCGCCATCATCACCGGCGCCGGCGCGCTCGGCAATGCAATCAACGCCAAGTTCACCACGATCGGAACCACCCTGAACTCCAGCGGCGCCTGATCCGCTGTATTGCTGGGTATCCAGATTGCGTACTGGAAAGGGGCTGCCGCGTGGCGGCCCTTTTTCTATATCCTAGCCAACACAGCCGTCTTTCATTCCGGGTCTCATCAATCGTTAATCGAACATGCCTAGATTGAACCCGGTGGAATTCGCACAATAGGCATAGCGCCGATGCTTGAAGCCCTGATCTTCGTCGTCTTTCCGTTCTGCATGCTGTTCGCGGCGATCTCCGACATGCTGTCGATGACGATTGCCAACCGCGTGTCGGTGCTGCTCGTTGTCGTCTTCGCACTGGTTGCGCCGCTGACGGGCATGGAATGGGCAACATACGGTTGGCATTTTGCCGCCGGCGCGCTGATCCTGGCCGTGACGTTCGGCCTGTTCGCGATGGGTGGCATGGGCGGAGGCGATGCCAAGCTGCTGGCCGCCACGGCCGTGTGGATGGGGCTCAACGTGCATCTCGTCGAGTACCTTGTTGTCTCGACGTTCATCGGCGGGCTGCTGACGCTCGCCATCGTGCTTTATCGCAAGTCGCCGCTGGCGGTTATTACCGGCCGCAATCCATTCCTGCGTCATTTCGCCGAAGAGTCGGCCGGTGTTCCCTACGGGATCGCTCTCGGCCTGGGTGGGCTGCTGACCTATCCGGAGTCGCCCTTGATGGTCTGGGCGCTGGCAAGGCTGGCGAGCTGAGTTCAATCCTAATTTCTTTTTCTGATTTGTGTCGTTGGGCTTGGCCTTAAAGAGGGTCTGGCCGGCAGCATTGCTGGGCCGCGGCCCGATCCGTCTAATTTATGTAAACCTTAAATTAATCACGATCGTAAGCATTACATTAACCTTGTTTTGACGATTGCCGCTGCAAAGTCCGCCTTGGCTACGTGGTTTGCCAAGGGCGAGGGTTCGGACAGATGCCAGCATCCCGATTGATTATCTTAAGCGTGGCGGTGGCCGCGGCGGGTGGTGCTGGCTACGTCGCGAAGAACATGGTCGCCCCGCCACCCGCCCAGATCGTCGTCGATTCCGGCCCCCAGGCTCCCGCGGTGGCTCTGCAGGACGTGCTTGTGCTTTCAGGCGATGTCGCGATGGGTAACCAGCTCGAGAACAACATCGCCTGGCAGCCCTGGCCAGCCGACGGCATCAACCCGAACTTCATCACCAAGGCCACGGCTCCCGACGCGCTGGAGAAACTGAAGGGGTCGATAGCCCGTGTGGGAATGTACGCGGGCGAACCTGTGCGGCGTTCCAAGCTGATCGGCGAGGGGCAAAGCTTCATGTCGTCGATCCTGCCTTCCGGGATGCGGGCGGTCGCCACGACCATATCGGCCGACACGTCGGCCGGCGGCTTCATCCTTCCCAATGATTTTGTCGACGTCATCATGACCCGCAGGGCGGACGCCAACAGCGGCAGCACCGGCTTCAACACCGAAACCATCCTCAAGAACATCCGCGTTCTGGCAATCGACCAGACCATCCAGGAGGACGAAGAAGGCAAGAAGACCAGGGTGGGCCAGACCGCCACGCTGGAGCTCACACCCAAGCAGGCGGAGATCATCACCGTCGCCCAGCAGATGGCGGATCGCCTGACACTGGCGCTGAGGGCGATCACGGACACCCAGGAAAAGAATGTGGACGAGGCCGACTATCTCGTTTCCGGCAATGGCCGCAAGGGAACGGTGAGACTGATCAAGTCGGGCGAAGTTTCCGAAGTAGGGGCAAGGAAATGAGGCTAAGCGGTAAACTGCCAGCGATCGTGGCCGCGGCATTCGGCCTCCTGCTCGTCGGGACGAATGTGCAGGGCGTTGTCGAGGCCAAGAGTACGCAGGTGACGGCCACCACGGCCTCCCAGCGTGTCAAGCTTGGCCTCAACAAGTCGGTGGTCATAGACCTGCCGAGCGATGCCTACGACATTCTCGTCGCCAACCCGGCCGTTGCCGATGCTGTGACCCGCACCGCAAGGCGTATCTACCTGTTCGGCAAGGCGGTCGGCGAGACCAACATCTTCGTCTTCGGTCCGAACGGCGAACAGATCGCCAGCCTGGATCTGGCCGTCGAACGCGACGTCGCCGGCTTGGAGGACTACATCAAGCGCTTTATTCCGACCTCGGATATCAAGGTGGAACTGCTGAACGACAACGTCGTTCTGACCGGAATGGTCGATACGCCTCTGGACGCGAAACGGGCGGTTGATCTGGCGACCATCTTCGTCTCGGGCGGTGAAGCGACGACGGGACAATATTCGCAGACCGCGGCCGGCGGCTCTGCCCAGAGCGGTGTCGACATCAACAACCCCGACCAGGAACGCCGCACCAGTAAGATCGTCAACCTCCTGCAGATCATCGGTGACGATCAGGTGACGCTGAAGGTGACGGTCGCCGAAGTCAGCCGCACCGTGATGAAGCAGCTCGGCGTCAACATGATCGGCAGCGGTGGCAGCAACGGCATCAGCTACGGCGCGATCAGCGACAACTTCACCGGCCTTGGCAAGCAACTGTCGAATTCGGGCTTCAATATCGGCGCCTCTGGACTTCGGGCCTATATCAACGCCATGGAGGAGTCGGGGGTCATGAAGACCCTGGCCGAGCCAACCTTGACCGCCGTATCCGGCGAGAAGGCGACCTTCAAGGTCGGCGGCGAATACAATATGGTGACGGGCGTCTCCGCGAACGTGTCCACCGACAACCAGACCGGTCTGAAGACCTATTCGGTCGACAAGATCGAGTACGGCATCGGCCTGGAATTCCAGCCGGTGGTTTTGTCGCCCGGACGCATCAGCCTGAAAGTCAGAACCTCCGTCTCCGAGCCGACAACCGAAGGATCCGCGTCACTGTCCGAGGGCGTGACGAGTGCCGGCATGAATGCCCTGTCGTTGCGCAAGCGCCTTGCCGATACGACGGTTGAACTGCCCTCGGGCGGCTCCATGATGATCGCCGGCCTGGTTCGCGACGATGTCAGGCAAGCCGTCAATGGGTTGCCTGGACTGACAAAGATCCCGGTGCTCGGCACGCTCTTCCGCAGCCGGGATTTCGTGCGCAACGAAAGTGAGCTGGTGATCATCATCACGCCCTATCTGGTGAAGCCGGTGGCGCGCAACGATCTCGCCAAGCCGGACGACAATTTCAACGCTGCCAGCGATGGCGCCGCCATGTTCCTTGGCAAGGTCAATCGCGTCTACGGCACCATGCAGACCGACAAGCCCAACGGCCGGTACCACGGCGTTGTCGGCTACATCTACAAGTGAATGGGGAAGCGGACATGTCTCAGTCAGCGTTGAAGACAAGCATCGCCACGATGCGCCCTGGCCGTTCGCGGATCTGGCTGCTTCCGGTCCTGGCCGTGGCGGCGACGGCTCTGCTCGCCGGTTGCGCCCAGCGCGACAGTGTCACCGTCGGCGCCATTCCAGACGACTATCGCACCAACCATCCCATCGTCATCGCGGAGAAGAACCAGAAGATCGACCTGCCCGTCGGTGCCGGCGATCGCGGCATGACCGGCTCGCAACGCGACACGCTTCTGGGTTTCCTCGACGGCTATGACAAGAGTGCCGCTCCGGCGTTGACCATCCAGATTCCCAGCGGATCGGCCAACGAGGTTGCCGCAAGGGCGGCCGGCCGTGATTTCGCCAGGCTCGCGGTCGCCAGCGGCATCAAGCGCAACCGGATCGCCGTGGTCTCCTATCAGGCTGGGTCGAGCGAGGCATCGGCCCCGGTTCGCGTCTCCTTTATCGCGGTGAGAGCCCAGACCGACAAATGCGGACGCTGGCCCGAAGATCTGGTCGAGTCGTCTGAAAACAAGCACTACGCCGACTTCGGCTGCTCCTATCAGAACAATCTCGCCGCCCAGATGGCCAATCCGGCCGATCTGCTCGGACCGCGCAAGCAGACCACCATCGATGCGGAAAATCGTGGCGCGGTGATCGACGTCTACCGCAGCAGGGGCATTTCGGATGAGTTCCTCGGCAATTCGGAAGTGACCTACTGAGCCGCTCTCGGGAAAGAGAAGTCACGCAAGAACAGGCCACGCAAAGAACAGGCCACGGAAAGAGCATGACCATGAGCAACCTCGCCTATGATGCCACCGTGGACGGCGGCGATACCTCGCCGCAGGACATCGCCGCGATGCAGGCGTTGCGGCCGATACCGCGCATCTCGATCCAGGCATTCTGCGAGACGGAGGGCGTTGCCAATCCGGTCGAGCGGGCTGGCGAGGACCGCCGCATGACCAAGGCGCATCTCAAGGTCCACATGGGCGGCGTTCCCACCGCAATCGAGTTCTATCAATCGGCGCCGACGCCCAATCTGATCCTGCTCGAGTCGCGCAGCGAACCCAAGCAACTGCTGGAGCAACTCGCCCAACTCTCGGAGTACTGCGATCCGTCCTCGAAAGTGGTGGTGATCGGCCACTACAATGATGTCGGCCTCTATCGTGAACTCATCCGCTCCGGCATCTCCGAATATGTCATCGCGCCGGTCTCGATGGCCGACATCGTCAGTGTCGTGTCGTCGATTTTCGTCGATCCGGAGGCTGAACCGCTCGGCCGCTCGGTCGCCTTCATTGGCGCCAAGGGCGGCGTCGGCTCCTCGACGATCGCCCACAATGTAGCCTGGGCGATGTCTTCTCTCTTCAAATCCGAGGTCGTCGTTGCCGATCTCGACCTCGCCTTCGGCACCGCCAACATCAATTTCGACCAGGATCCGGCACAAGGCATCGCAGAAGCGGTGTTTTCGCCCGAGCGCATCGACGAAGTCTATCTCGACCGGCTGCTGACCCAGTGTGCCGAGCACCTGTCGCTGCTCGCGGCGCCTTCGACACTGGAACGCGTCTACGACTTCGATCCGGATGCCTTTGCGCAACTTGTCGATACCGCGCAGCGCAGCGTGCCGCTCCTGGTGCTCGACGTACCCCATGTCTGGACCGGGTGGGCCAAGAACACGCTGGTCAAGGCCGACGAGATCGTCATCACGGCGACGCCGGAGCTGGCCAACCTGCGCAACACCAAAAACCTGGTCGACATGTTGAAGCGGCTTCGTCCCAACGACCCGCCGCCAAAGCTGATCATCAACCAGGCCGGGATCCCCAAGCGGCCGGAGATTTCGCCTTCCGATTTCGCCGAGCCGCTCGGCCTCACGCCGATGTCGGTCATCGGCTTTGATCCGGTCCTGTTCGGCAATGCCGCCAACAACGGGCGTATGCTTGGCGAGATGGATGCCAAGAACCCGGTTGTGGCCACGATCAACGAGATTGCTCATGTGCTGACCGGCCGCAGCGAGATCAAGACGAAAAAGAAGGCTGGCCTGGGCAGTCTGCTCGGCAAGCTCTCGCGCAACAAGAAGTGACGCAGTGGGACCGGTAGTCGATCATGTTTGGTAAACGAGGCAACGACGACGGCAACCGGTTCACGCCGGAATTTCGCCAGCCGGCACCTGCGCCGGCCGCACCGGCAGCCGCGGGTTCGGCTGACACGGCGGTTCTTGCACGGCCGGCGGCAACGCCGCAGCCGAGCGCACCTGTCGCACCGCCGGCTCGCCGCGCGGTAGAGGCGCCTCCCGTCGCGCCGGAGCCCAAGCGTGGCCGCGAAAAGAGCGAAACCTATTACGACACCAAGAGCCAGGTGTTCTCGGCGCTCATCGACACGATCGACCTGTCGCAGCTCGCCAAGCTCGACCCCGAAAGCGCGCGCGAGGAAATCCGCGACATCGTCAACGACATCATCGCGATCAAGAATTTCGCGATGTCGATCGCCGAGCAGGAGGAACTGCTCGAGGACATCTGCAACGACGTGCTTGGCTATGGGCCGCTCGAGCCATTGCTTGCCCGCGACGACATCGCCGATATCATGGTCAACGGCTCCAAGAACGTCTACATCGAAGTCAACGGCAAGGTCGAACAGACCCCGATCCGCTTCCGCGACAACCAGCAGCTTCTCAACATCTGCCAGCGCATCGTCAGCCAGGTCGGCCGCCGTGTCGATGAATCCAGCCCGATCTGCGACGCCCGCCTTCCCGACGGCTCCCGCGTCAACGTCATCGCGCCGCCGCTCGCCATCGATGGCACCGCGCTCACCATCCGCAAGTTCAAGAAGGACAAGCTGACGCTCGATCAGCTGGTCAAGTTCGGCGCCATCTCGCCACAGGGAGCCGAAGTCCTCAAGATCATCAGCCGTGTTCGCTGCAACATCGTCATCTCGGGGGGCACCGGCTCCGGCAAGACCACACTGCTCAACTGCCTGACCAACTACATCGACCGCGAGGAGCGCGTCATCACTTGCGAGGACTCGGCCGAACTGCAACTGCAGCAGCCGCATGTCGTGCGCCTGGAAACCCGTCCGCCCAACCTCGAAGGCGAGGGCGAGGTGACGATGCGCGATCTGGTCAAGAACTGCCTGCGCATGCGGCCCGAGCGCATCATCGTCGGCGAAGTGCGCGGACCCGAGGTGTTCGACCTTCTGCAGGCGATGAACACCGGCCACGACGGCTCGATGGGTACGATCCACTCGAACAGCCCGCGCGAATGCCTGAACCGTATCGAATCCATGATCGCCATGGGCGGTTACTCGCTGCCGCAGAAAACCGTGCGCGAAATCGTCGTCGGCTCCATCGACGTGATCATCCAGGCGGCCCGCCTGCGCGACGGTTCACGTCGCATCACCCACATCACCGAGGTGATCGGGATGGAAGGCGACGTCGTCATCACGCAGGATATCGTCCTCTACAATATCAAGGGCGAGGACGCCAACGGCAGGCTGCTGGGAGAGCACGTGTCGACCGGCATCGGCCGTCCGCATTTCTGGGAACGGGCCCGTTATTACGGCGAGGAGCAGCGCCTCGCCATAGCGCTCGAGGCTATGGAGAAACGCGCTGACTGACGTACCCGCAGGCGTGAAGGTTCTGGCCAATGTTTGGAATTGACGGCACCGTATTGGCGTTTGTCGTGCTCGCCGGCTTCAGCGCCGGCGCGGTCGCCTATGCATTTCTGTTCAACCAGATCAGCAATGAGAGACAGACCGGCAAGCGGCTTGAAACGATCAAGGCCGCGGAGACGGACCGTTCCGTTGTCAAGGCCACGCGCGACCGTGCGACGGACGCGGCCAAGCGCCGCAAATCGGTCCAGGATTCGCTCAAGGAGCTCGACGAGAAGCAGAAATCCAAGGACAGCGCCATCAAGAAGCCGCCGCTGAAGGCACAGCTTCGCCAGGCTGGGATGAAGGTTCCGATCGAGCGTTTCTATATCTATTCCGCCATATGCGGCATAGCGCTGACCGTGATCGCGTTCGTGGCCGGGGCGCCGCTGATCGTCTTGCCCGGCGTGCTGCTCGCCGGTGCGCTCGGCCTGCCGCGCTGGTTCGTTTCATTTCGCCGCAGCCGGCGCGTCAAAGCATTCCTCAACGAATTTCCAAACGCGCTCGACATCATCGTGCGCGCGGTCAAGTCCGGCCTGCCGCTGAACGATGCCGTGCGACTGATCGCCAACGAAGCCCCCGAGCCGGTGAAGACCGAGTTTCGCCGCATCGTCGATTCGCAGCAGATGGGCCTGTCGATCCCCGACGCGACCTTGCGCATGCCCGAAACCATGCCATGCACCGAGGCGAGCTTCTTCGGCATCGTCATCCAGATCCAGTCGCAGGCCGGTGGCAATCTCTCCGAGGCGCTGGGCAATCTTTCGCGGGTGCTTCGTGATCGCAAGAAAATGAAGGCCAAGGTCCAGGCGCTGTCGATGGAGGCAAAGGCGTCGGCCGCCATCATCGGCGCGCTGCCTTTCATCGTCGCGTTTCTCGTCTACCTGTCGAGCCCGACCTACCTGATGCCGCTGTTCAACACCAGCGTTGGAAATCTCATCCTCGGCTGTTCGGCAGTCTGGATGTCAATCGGCATCCTGGTGATGCGCAAGATGATGAACTTCGAGGTCTAGGATCGCGACATGACCGATCAAGTCATCAAATCACTGACCGATCCGAGCCTCCTGATCGCGCTGCTCGTCGCCATCGCGGTGTTCGCGACCGTCTTTACACTGCTGCCGGCGTTCAGCGGAAACCAGCTCAAGTCGCGCATGAAATCGGTCGCGCTGGAGCGCGATGAGCTTCGCGCCAAGCAGCGCGCGCGGCTGGCAACCGAGGCCGATCGCCGGCGCAAGGGCTTGCGCGAAGAACAGTCGGTCGGCATGCGCAACATTGTCGACCGGCTCGATCTGCGCCGCGCCCTTGCCGACGAAAGCACCTTGCAGAAGCTCAAGGTTGCCGGCTTTCGCGGCCAGAATCCGCTGACGCGGTTTCTGTTCTTCCGTCTCGTGCTGCCCTTCGTCGGCTTGGCGTTGGCCCTGGTCTACATATTCGTGCTCGGAGGATTGCCCGACAAGCCATTGGTCATCCGGCTGTTCGTTTGCATCCTCGTTGCCTATGCCGGCTTCTATGCGCCGGTTGTCTATGTCAACAACCGCGCCACCAAGCGCAAGCAATCGATCCAGATGGCGTGGCCGGATGCGCTCGACCTGATGCTGATCTGCGTGGAATCGGGCATGTCGGTCGAAGCCGCGCTCCGCAAGGTCGCCGACGAGATCGGCGCGCAATCGGTGGCACTGGCTGAAGAGTTCATCCTGACCAACGCCGAGCTTTCCTATCTGCAGGAACGCAAGCAGGCTTACGAGAATCTGGCCAGCCGCACCGGCCTGGAATCGGTCAGGTCGGTGTCGCAGGCACTCGTCCAGGCCGAGCGTTACGGCACGCCGGTGGCGCATGCGTTGCGCGTGCTTGCAGCCGAGAGCCGCGACCAGCGCATGAACGCCGCCGAGAAAAAGGCGGCAGCCCTGCCGCCAAAGCTCACCGTGCCGATGATCCTGTTCTTCCTGCCGGTGCTTTTCGCCATCATTCTGGGTCCCGCCGGCATTCAGGTTAGCCAGCGCGGCATCTTCGGCAGCGATCATGCGTCATCGACTGCCCAGTAACGGCGGCACATCCCTGCATGACATCTAGAAAAAGCCGCGCTGAACCAGGCGCGGCTTTTCATTCATGGTCGCAACGGATTTCGTCTCATGCATGTCGCCCAAAACTGCGCATGCATGAAATAGTGACTTGAGCGCGCCGGCTGAAATCAGCTTCCGGCGCGGCGCGCTTCAGTTGGTCGCCGACTTCGACTTGTCCTTGTCCTGGTCCTTGAGCTGGCTCCAGGCATTCTGCTGCGCCAGCATGTGCCTGAGATAGGCGACATTGGCCTGCGCCTGCTCGGGCGAGAGCTCCTGCGAGGCGATCTTCTCGGCTTCGTCGAAGCGGCCTTGCAGGCCGACGACGAGCGCGAGGTTCTGGCGCACGCGGCTGTCGGCGGTGGGTTGCTGTGCGGCCGAACGCATGTAGGTTTCGGCGGTGCGCAGATCGCCTGCCAGCACATAGGACATGCCGAGATTGGAGAGAACCGAAGGCTCGTTCGGCTTGAGTTCGAGCGCCTTACGATAGTCCTGGCGCGCCTGGTCCTTCTGGCCGAGTTGATCGAGGATGGCCGCTTCCGCCGACACCAGCCTCCAGTCGGGATATTCCGGCGTCTGCGCGCGCTGCATGGCGTCGAGCGCCGCTTCGAACTGGCCATTGGCGGCCAGCGCCTTGCCATACGAGGCGAGCACGTCGCGATCCTTGGGGTAGGCGATCGCCAGCTTGCGCATCACGGCAAGCGACTGGTCGGCATCGCCGTCCATCTGCAGCGCGGCCGCGAAATTGGTGGCGATTCGCTTGTCGTTGGGGTTCCTGGAGTAGGACTGGCCAAGGGAAGCGGTGGCATTGTGGAGTTCGCCCGCCGACATGGTCTCCAGCGGTTTGCCGCTGGTGGTGCGGCCGATCGAGCCGGTGGTGAGATTGCTGGTTCCACAGCCGGCGACACCCGCGGCGAGCGCCAGCATGAGGGCCGTGGTGATCAGCCGTTTTCCCCTGACGTCGATGGTGCGGTTGGTCGGCATCGGCCTAGGCCTCCATTCATGCGCGGCCATTGCGTGGCCATCTTTCCTCCCGCAGAAATATTCTGTTAACCCTAACGGACGGTTAAGAAACGCCGACTCGCCAGGGTCGGCAGGAGAACATCGAATGCCTGTCGAACTCGTCGAGAAGAAATTGCAGGGCGCGCTGCCGGTCCATCTGGTCGCCAGGGATGGCCTGGAGGCCGCGGGCCTTGCGCCGTCCATGGTCGCCTGGGCCAGGGTCAACGGCTTTTCCGGGGAGGCAGGCAGGACGCTGGCCGTGCCTGGCGAAAATGGCGCGCTCGCCGGTGCCTTGTTCGGTCTTGGCGACGGCGATGGCGCGCTCGCGCTCGGCGCGCTGGCGAAAGCCCTGCCCGAAGGCGACTGGCATTTCGCCTCGATGCCGGCCGATCCGCAGCTTGCGGCAATCGCGTTGGTGCTTGGCGGCTATGTCTTTACCCGTTATGGCAAGAAGCCGGGCAAGACGCTGCGCTTCGACCTGCCGGCCGGTGCCGATGCAGCGCGCGTTCGCCGCATCGCCGATGGTGTCTTCCTGACACGCGACCTGGTCAACACGCCGACCAGCGACATGGGGCCAGACGATCTGGAGGCGGCGGTGCGCACCCTGGCCGAGGTCCACAAGGCCGAAGTCTCGGTCATCAAGGGCGACGACCTGCTTGTGCGGAATTTCCCGATGATCCACGCCGTCGGCCGCGCATCCGTCGGCGCGCCGCGCCTGATCGACATGACATGGGGACGGCAAGACGCGCCGAAGGTGACGCTGGTCGGCAAGGGCGTCTGTTTCGACACCGGCGGTCTCGACATCAAGCCGTCATCCGGCATGCTGCTGATGAAGAAGGACATGGGCGGTGCGGCCAATGTGCTTGGTCTGGCCTCGATGATCATGGCCGCCCGGCTGAACGTGCGGCTGCGCGTGCTGATCCCGGCGGTCGAGAATTCCATCGCCGGCAACGCCTTCCGGCCGGGCGATGTGCTGGCGAGCCGCAAGGGCATCTCGGTCGAGATCGGCAACACGGACGCTGAAGGGAGGCTCGTGCTGGGGGACGCACTGGCGCTGGCCGATGACGAGGAGCCTCAGCTGCTGATCGACATGGCAACGCTGACCGGAGCTGCCCGTGTCGCGCTCGGCCCTGATCTGCCGCCGTTCTACACCGGCGACGAGGCGCTGGCTTCCGACCTGGCGGCGGCTTCCGCCGCGGTCGAGGATCCGCTTTGGCGCATGCCGCTGTGGCAGCCCTATGAGGCGAAACTGTCGTCGAAGATCGCCGACATCAACAATGTCACATCGGACGCTTTCGCCGGTTCGATCACGGCGGCGCTGTTCCTCAAGCGCTTTGTCGAAAGGACGGCGAGCTGGGCGCATTTCGACATCTTCGCCTGGAGCCCCGCCGACCGTCCGCACGGCCCCGCCGGCGGCGAGGCGCAGGGTATTCGGGCGTTGGAGCGGATCATCTCTAAACGCTTCGGCTAACGGATAGGATCATGGTTCAACAACAAGGTTGAGACTGAAACGGAACCGAAACAATTTGCCGTCATGCTGGACGGATGTCGATTGCACTGCGCCCGAGCCAGGCCTTGCGACTGTGGCAGCAAGTGATGCTGTCGCAGGTGCGCGACGATGCGCCCGACCTGACCATGCGCCAGACGGCGATCCTGTTCACCATCTATCTCGATCCGCCGCCGCACACGGTGCGCGGGCTCGCCGCCCGCCTCAACGTCACCAAACCGGTCATCACCCGCGCGCTCGATACGATGGGCGCGCTGAAGCTGGTGTCGCGCCATCGCGACGAGCTCGACAAACGCAATGTGCTGATCAAGCGTACGGTCGAGGGCGCGCTCTTTGTCGAGCGCTTCGGCGATGGTATCATCGCCAGAGCCCACGAACTGCCGATCTAACCAACCAACCTTGACCGAGTTGCTGATTTGACTGCCAGGGATGCCCGCCTTCACGCCTTTCGTTCCGACCTTGCCGATGCAAGATTGAAAGGAGAGGTTACCGCCGACCGCTTTGTCGCCGGCCGGCCGGCCCGGATCACCGCCTCCGTTGCCGATCTGCGCAAGGCGCCGCGTCCGGATGCCGGCATCAACACGCAGCTCCTGTTCGGTGATGATGTCCTCGTCTTCGAGGACAGGGAAGGCTGGGCCTGGGTCCAGGCCGAGCGCGACGGCTATGTCGGCTATGTCGCCGACATGATGCTGGGCGGACGCGACCGCGCGCCCACCCATATCGTCTCGGTACCGCGCACCTTCCTCTACCCTGGTCCGGACCTGCGTTTCCCGATCGCCGGACAGCTGTCGATGGGATCGACGGTAACCGTGGCAGGTGCCGCCGAAACGCGGGGCACGCACTATGCTGTCCTGCCTTCCGGCGAGGCCGTCATATCAGGTCACCTTCGGCCGATCGGTGAGAGGGCGAGCGACTATGTTTCGGTGGCCGAGATGTTTCTCGGCACGCCCTATCTCTGGGGCGGTGTTTCCGGCTTCGGCATCGATTGCTCGGGCCTCGTGCAACTGGCGATGCGCATGGCCGGCAAAAACGTGCTGCGCGATTCCGACATGCAGGCGGCAAGCATCGGCGAGCCGCTCGATCCGGGCGCTGATTTCTCAAAATTGCGGCGCGGCGACCTCGTCTTCTGGAAAGGCCATGTCGCCGTCATGACCGATGCCGAGACCATGATCCACGCCAATGGCCACACCATGCTGGTCTCGCGCGAAGGGCTGAAGGACGCCATCGCCCGCATCGGCTATCTCTACGGTGGGCCGACAGGGTTCAGAAGGCCGTAGCACTGATCTTCCCTTCTCCCCTTGTGGGAGAAGGTGTCGCCGAAGGCGACGGATGAGGGGTGTTCCAGGGAACGCCAACGTCTCACTCCGCTGGAACACCCCTCAACCGTCTCGGCGCTGCGCGCCGATCCACCTTCTCCCGCAGGGGGAGAAGGAAGAACAGCTCGATCCCCTTTTGTTCCGATTTTCCTTGGCGTTGGGCCGCCGTCGCGCTACCTCTGGGAGCGTGACCGAGCAACCGCGCCTTGCCAATCAGAATGCAGCCGTCGTCCTGCCCGAACCATTCATCAGATGGTTCGGCGGGAAAGGCTGGTCGCCGCGCGCTCATCAGATCGAACTTTTGGCGAAGGCCCAGGCCGGGCAATCGGTGCTGCTGATCGCGCCGACGGGCGCCGGCAAGACGCTGGCCGGGTTCATGCCGTCGCTGACCGAACTCGCCGTCAGGCCAAGGCGAAAACCGGGCCAGGCGCATCGCGGCATTCACACGCTTTACATCTCGCCGCTGAAGGCGCTGGCGGTCGACATCGAGCGCAATCTTGGCAAGCCGGTGGAAGAGATCGGCCTGCCCGTCACCATCGAGACGCGCACCGGCGACACGCCCTCCCACAAGCGCCAGCGGCAGAAGCTGGTGCCGCCCGACATTCTGCTCACCACACCCGAGCAGTTGGCATTGCTCATCGCCGCCTCCGACGCCCGGCGCTTCTTCGAGGATCTGCGCTATGTCGTGCTCGACGAATTGCACTCGCTCGTCACGTCGAAACGCGGTCATCTGCTGGCGCTCGGGCTGGCGCGGCTACGCGGCTACGTGCCCGGCCTGCAGACAATCGGTCTCTCGGCGACGGTCGCCGAGCCGGACGAATTGCGACGCTGGCTGGTCAGCCAGAACCCACCCGGCGATATGTCCGAATTGATCGTTGTCACCGGTGGCGCGAAGCCTGAGATTTCCATCCTCGATTCCGAAGAGCGCGTGCCTTGGGCAGGACATTCGGCGCGCTACGCCACGCCGGAGATCTATCGCGAGATCAAGCGCCACAAGACGACGTTGCTGTTCGTCAACACCCGCAGCCAGGCGGAGCTGCTGTTCCAGGAATTATGGCGGGTCAACGAGGACACCTTGCCGATCGCCCTGCATCACGGCTCGCTCGATGTCGCCCAGCGCCGGCGCGTCGAGAAGGCGATGGGCGAGAACGCACTGCGCGCCATCGTCGCCACCTCGACGCTCGATCTCGGCATCGACTGGGGCGATGTCGATCTGGTCGTGCATGTCGGTGCGCCGAAGGGGGCGAGCCGACTGGCGCAACGCATTGGCCGCGCCAACCATCGCATGGACGAGCCGTCGAAGGCGATCCTCATTCCGGCCAATCGTTTCGAGGTGCTGGAATGCCGGGCAGCGCTCGACGCCAACTATCTCGGCGCCCAGGATACACCGCCGCTGGTCGATGGCGGGCTCGATGTGCTGGCGCAGCACGTGCTCGGCTGCGCCTGTGGCGCGCCGTTCCGTGCCGATGATCTGTTTGAGGAAGTGCGAACGGCGGCGCCCTATGCCAGCCTCGACCGGCCCACCTTCGACCGCATCATCGATTTCGTCGCCACCGGCGGCTACGCGCTGAAAAATTATGAGCGCTACGCCCGCATCCGCCTCAACAAGGATGGGCTATGGCGCGTCTCCAATCCGCGCGTCGCACAGCAATACAGGCTGAATGTCGGCACCATCATAGAAGTGCCGGCGCTCAACGTGCGCTACGTGCAGGCTGGCAGCAAGGGCTCGGCCTCACGCGGTGGCCGGGTTCTCGGTAAGATCGAGGAGGCTTTTCTCGAAACCTTGACGCATGGCGACACCTTCATGTTTGCCGGCAAGGTGCTGCGCTTCGAAGGGATCCGCGAGAACGAATGCTTCGTCTCGAATGCGCCCGGCAGCGATGCCAAGGTACCCTACTATGGCGGCGGCAAGTTCCCGCTTTCGACCTACCTTGCCGAGCAGGTCCGCATCATGCTGGACGACCCGGGGCGCTGGAAGAAACTGCCCGAGCAGGTGGCCGACTGGCTGAGCTTCCAGGCCGACAAATCGGTGCTGCCAAAACGCGATGATCTGCTGATCGAGACCTTTCCGCGTGGCAATCGCCATTATCTGGTCGCCTATCCCTTTGAAGGCCGGCTGGCGCACCAAACGCTCGGCATGCTGCTTACCCGGCGTCTTGACCGGGCGGGCGCCAGACCACTCGGCTTCGTCGCCACCGACTACGCGCTGGCCATATGGTCGCTGGCTGATATGGGCGCGATGTTCAAGGCCCGGAAGCCCTCGCTCGGTGCGCTCTTCGACCAGGATATGCTTGGCGACGACCTCGAAGCCTGGCTGGCCGACAGCTGGCTTCTCAAGCGCACCTTCCGCAACTGCGCGCTGATTTCCGGACTGATCGAGAAACGCCACCCGGGCCAGGAGAAAAGCGGCCGCCAGGTCACGGTATCCACCGATCTGATCTACGATGTGCTGCGCAGCCACGAGCCCGACCATGTTCTGCTGCAGGCGACACGTGCCGATGCCGCGGCCGGCCTGCTCGATGTCAGCAGACTTGCCGACATGCTCTCGCGCATCCAAGGTCGAATCGTGCATAAGGATCTGGAACAGATTTCGCCGCTTGCTGTGCCGATCATGCTTGAGATCGGCAAGATGCCGGTGAACGGCGAAGCCGATGAAACGCTGTTGATGGATGCCGCGACGCTGGTCGCAGAGGCCATGGGGCCGGAGATGGTCGAGGAATGAACTTTTCGCTGGCGAGGACATCGCTGATCGCCGAGGCCGACCTTGTCGGCATCGCCGGCGAGAGCGCGGTCTGCGATCCTCGCGGCGTGCTCTATTTTCCGGAGCTGCGGCTTCTGGCGGTATCGGACCTGCATCTCGAAAAAGGTTCATCGCTGGCGCGGCGCGGCGCGCTCATCCCGCCCTACGATACCGGCGCGACGTTGCTGCGGCTGCAGGCGGTGATATCGGATTATCAGCCCTCGATCGTCATCAGCCTGGGCGATAGCTTCCATGATGGCGGCGGCGCCGAGCGCATGCATTCGAGTTTTCGCGAGCGGCTGGAAGCGCTGATGGCAGGCCGCGACTGGTTCTGGGTTGCTGGCAATCATGATCCGGAAGCGCCGGCCGACCTGCCCGGCGAGACCGTGCGCGAACTGGCGATCGGCTCGCTGCTTTTTCGGCATGAGCCATCCAAGCTGCGCGTCGAGGGCGAGATATCGGGTCACCTGCATCCGTGCGCGCGCATCGTACAGCAGGGCCGCTCGGTGCGCAGGCGCTGCTTTGCCGGCGACGGTGGCCGCATGATCATGCCGGCCTTTGGCGCCTATACCGGTTCGCTCAATGTGCTCGACCGCGCCTATGCCGGGCTGTTCCGCCTGGAATCGCTGATGGCCTACATGCTTGGCGTCGACCGCATCTTCGCCATCTCCGGCTCGATGCTGCGGCCCGGCTGACCTCAACGTCCATAGTAGAGCGTGACCGTGTGCTTCGCCTCGGCGAAGAACAGCCAGCGCTCGACCAGCGTGCCGGCGAACTGGACGATCGCGGCGAGCACCGACGGCACCGCTGCAAAGGGCCAGGGCAGGCCAAAGGTGACGGCGAGAAGCAGGACTGGCAAGGCAAAGGCCAGAGCTTGCGTGATCTGGCGCAAGCGTGCGCCATGCTTGCGCGCGATGCGAAAACCCATTTCCTTGAGCAGGTAATTTTCTTCGGTATGCGGCCACTCCAGCGATCGCACCGTGCCGCCGGCAAGGCCGGTCGCGGTGTTGGCGGTGGTCGGGATCTCCAGTCGGTCGTTGTAGCGCCATGTCGCCAGCTTCCAGCCCCAGCCGATCACGGTCAGCAGCACACAAGCCGCCAGAAGCGTCTTTGAACCGATATCAAAACTCTGCAGCAGCGCATTCAACAGCACGCTGCCGGTCATCGCCGAGAAGATGAGATAGCCGGGCAGGGTGAAGCGGCTGTGCCACTGGGCGATCGGCTTCAGCGACGCGTAGATCATGCCTGTGGTGCAGACGGTGACTACCGCGCAACAGGCCGTCAGAATTCCGGCAATGGCGACCCAGCCGTCCGTGCGGCCCAAGAACACCCAGCCGATGCCGAACAGCCCCGCCGGGATGAAGGTGATGACGGAGGCAACGCCTTCGCGCGACAGCCATGAACTGCGCCATTGCGAGAACGCCCGCCAGGCGCGTTCGGGCCTGCCGAGATGGCCGGTCGAGGACAACAGTCCAGCCGCGACCAAGCCGAGCGCCAGACCCAGGCCGATGAGGCCGAGCCAGAAATCGGGCGGGATGATCTGCAAGCCTCCGAGCACGCCAAGCAGCGCCAGCAGGCCGTAGCCTGCTCCTGTGGCGGTGGTGAAGAAGACGACGGAAAAGGCTGGATGCATGTTCTAGTTCGAAAGCATGCGGTCGACCCAGCCGAGGAAGCCGCCCTCGGCCCGCACCGGCTCAAGCGGCTTGGCGGGCACCGATGCGGCGCATTGCGTGTGGGCGCGCGGCGGCAGGTATTTGTTGGTCGGGTGATAGCCGAGTTCCGGCATCAGGTCGACGCCGCCGCGCTCCGCCACCAGTTGCGAGACGGCAGAATGGGGGTCGCCGAGGTCGCCGAAGTGCCGGGCGCTGGTCGGGCAAGCGGCGACGCAGGCCGGCACCCGGTCTTCTTCGGCCAGATTGTCATTGTAGATGCGGTCGACGCACAGCGTGCATTTCTTCATCACGCCGACATCGGTATCGAATTCGCGCGCGCCGTAGGGGCAGGCCCAGCTGCACAATTTGCAGCCGATGCACTTGTCTTCGTCGACCAGCACGATGCCGTCCGAGGCCCGCTTGTAGGAGGCGCCGGTCGGGCAGACGGTGACGCAGGCCGGCGTCTCGCAATGCAGGCAGGAGCGTGGGAAGTTGACCGTGCGCCCGCCCATCTCGGTGGTGTGCTCGTAACTATGGACGCGGTTGAACCAGACGCCGTCGGCATGGCCGCCATAGGGATCGATGTCGGTCAGCGGGGCCATGTGGCCGCCGGTATTCCACTCCTTGCAAGCGGTGACGCAGGCCTGGCAACCGACGCAGGTATCGAGGTCGATGACCAGGCCGAGCCTTTTGTCGGTGTGGGAGGGAAGGCAGGTCATCCGGTGGTTTCTCTTTTCGTGCGGAATTCGGCGCCGAAGGTCAATTTATCGGGCGCGGGCTCGAAATGCGGGGGTTGTTGAAACCGCTCGAATTGCGGTTCGGTGAAGCCGGCTTCCTCATCAGCGCATTTGACGATGCGCACGCGCAGATCGAACCATGCCGCCTGGCCAGTGACCGGATCGGAGTTCGAATAGCGTTTGCCCTGCGCGTCCGCCGCGGTCTGGTCGCCGATGACATGGTTGAGCAGGAAGCCGCGATTGCTCTCGGCCGCGTCGTCCTTCAGTCCCCAGCTGCCGCGCCGCTTGCCGATCGCATTCCAGGTCCAGACCGTGCTTTCGTTGACGCCCTCGACCAGCTTGATCTGCCCCTTCACCTTGCCATTGACACTTTCGATCCACACCCAGTCGTCATCGGCCAGACCGAGGCCGGCGGCGGTCCGGTGATGCACGAACAGCCGGTTCTGGCTGGTGATTTGCCTGAGCCACGCATTTTGCGAACCCCAGGAATGGTACATGTGCATCGGCCGCTGCGTCAGCGCGTGCAGCCGGTATTTTTCGAGATCGACGGCCGCTTCCTCGAACGGCACGTGCCAGAACGGCAGCGGGTCCATGTAGGTCTCGATGCGCTGGCGATCGCCCTCTGGCGGCAACACGCGGCCGTGGCCTCGCGCGGCGAGGCGGAAGCGCTGCAACGGCTCGGAATAAAGCTGGAAGACGATCGGCTCCGCCGTGGGGATGAAGCCCATCTGCACGGCGAAGTCGAGATAGGAGCGGTTGGCCATCTTGTAGTAGCGCTGGTCGTCAGCGAGGTCGTGGTGCCAGAAGCCGCCATTGTCGATGTAACGCTGCAACTGGTCCGGATTGGCCTCGCCCTTGCCGATCGACGTCCCGTCCTTGCCGCGCCAGCCGGCAAGCGGGCCGATGCCCGGCGTGCGCTCGTGGTTGACGATGTAGTCGGCATAGTCGGCATATCTGGCCGAGCCGTCGTCCTTGACGAAACCGGGCAGGCCGAGCCGCGCACCGAGTTCGATCAGCACCGACTGGAACGCCCTGACGTCGCGGTCCGGCTCGACGACCGGATGGCGGATGGCATCGCCCGGCCCGTCGGCATGGCTGATCGGCCGGTCGAGCAGGCTGATGCAGTCATGCCGCTCGAGATAGGTGGTGTCAGGCAGCACGAGGTCCGCGAACGGCACCGTCTCGGAATAATAGGCGTCGGAATAGATGATGAAGGGAATCTTGTAGTTACCCGCATCATCGCTGTCGGTCAGCATGGCCATGGTCTCGACGGTATTCATCGAGGAATTCCAGGCCATGTTCGACATGTACATCATCAGCGTGTCGATCGGGTAGGGATCGCCGGCCCAGGCATTGCGGATGACGGTGTGCATCAGGCCGTGCGCGGCCAGTGGCGCCTCCCACGAATAGGCCTTGTCGATGCGAAGCGGTGTACCAGCCTCCTCGACCAGCAGATCGTCCGGGCCACAGACGAAGCCAAGCGGCATGCCGTCGAGCGGCGTCATTGCCTTGGTCGCCTTTCCGGCGGGCTTTGGGCCCGGCGGTGCCGACCTGGGGTAGGGCGGCTTGAAACGGAAGCCGCCGGGAACATCCACCGTGCCCAAGAGAACCTGGAGCAGGTGGATGGCGCGGCAAGTGTGAAAGCCGTTGGAATGGGCGGAGATGCCGCGCATCGCATGCATCGAGATCGGCCGACCCTTGATCGTCTCGTGCCGGCGCCCCGCCCAGTCGGTCCACGCGACCGGCAGTTCGATCGTCTGTTCGAAGGCGACATGGGCGAGTTCGGCCGCGATCCGGCGGATCGTATCGGCCGGAATGCCGCAACGCTCCGCGACCGCATCCGGCGCATGGCTCTCGTCGAGGTAGCGGTCGGCAATGAGCTGGAACACCGGAACGCAGTGACGCCCTTCGATCGTAAAGCTGCCGGTCAGCGCCGGCCTTGCCTCCGGATCGGTTGCCTTGACGGAGGTCTTCGCCACCCTGTCCCAGGCCAGCGGATTGCCGTCGGCGTCGCGGACGAACAGACCGTCGTCGGCAGCGCCCGGCTCCTGGACGACGAGGATATGGGCGTTGGTGTAGCGCAGCAAATAATCGAGATCGACGCGGCCGGCCTTCAGCAATTCGTGGATGAGCGCGAAGACGAACAGGCCGTCGGTGCCCGGCCGGATGCCGATCCAGTCGTCGGCAATGGCATTGTAGCCGGTCCGGCACGGATTGATCGACACCACCTTGGCGCCGCGCGCCTTGAGCTTGCCGAGGCCTATCTTGATCGGGTTGGAATCATGATCCTCGGCAACGCCGAACAGCATGAAATATCTGGTGTTGTCCCAGTCGGGCTCGCCGAACTCCCAGAACGAGCCTCCGATCGAGTAGAGCCCGCCGGCCGCCATGTTGACCGAGCAGAAGCCGCCATGAGCGGCGAAATTCGGCGTGCCGAACTGGCTCGCCCACCAGCCGGTCAGGGATTGCGACTGGTCGCGGCCGGTGAAGAAGGCGAGTTTTTTCGGATCGGTCCGGCGGATGGCGGAGAGCCGTTCCGTGGCGATCGCGAACGCTTCCTCCCACTCGATCTCGCGGAACTCGCCCGAACCGCGCGGGCCTGTGCGCAACAAGGGCTTCTTCAGCCGGGCCGGGCTGTAGTGCTGCATGATGCCGGAGCTGCCCTTGCCGCAGATCACGCCGCGATTGACCGGATGGTCCTTGTTGCCGTTGATGTAGCGGACCTTGCCGTCCTTGATGTGCACGTCGATGCCGCAGCGGCAGGCGCACATGTAGCAGGTGGTCTTGGCGATGCTGTCGGAAACATCGGGCGAGGTGTCGACGCCGTCGCCTTCATCAGGCGCGCGCGTGTCCGCCAGCGGGAGCTGCGATGGTGCCGAATTCGCGCCGCGCGGTGGTCCGAGCATCATGATCCAGTGCGGTTCGCGGATTTGGCCCGCGTCTTCGGTCCGGGGCCGCGCATGTAATGCTCTTCCGGGTGGTAGCGATCGCCGGTCAGCCGTCGCCTTATGCCACGGGCCCAATGGGCAAACAGGGATCTGAACCGCCCGATCATTTTATTCGCTGCGACCTGATGGCCAATTTTTTCTAACTTCGACTGAAAAAGTAGAATAAAACTATCGATCCGTCTAATCAGTTGTTCTTGTAAATTCGATCGATATTGGTTCTTAATGCGCGCATGACCCTGGACCAGTTGCGCATTTTCGTCGCCGTCGCCGAGCGCGGCCACATGACCAAGGCAGCGGAGCTTTTGGGCATCTCCCAGTCGGCGGCATCGGCCGCCATCCGCGCGCTCGAAGAGCAGCACGGCGTGCACCTGTTCAACCGCGTCGGCCGCAACATCGAACTGGCCCAGACCGGCCATCGGTTCCTGCCGGAGGCCAAGGCCGTGCTCGAGCGGGCCACCGCCGCCCGCAATGTGCTTGAACATGTCTCGCAGACGATCGCCGGCAGCCTCTCCATCGCGGCCAGCCTGACTATCGCCAGCTACTGGCTGCCGCGCCGGCTGGCTTCCTTCCACGAAGCCTATCCGGCCGTCAGGCTGAGCGTCACCATCGGCAACACCAGGCAGGTCGAGGCCAGCGTGCTGGATGGAACCGCCGATCTCGGCCTGGTCGAGGGGCGCACCGAATCCGACATATTGCGCCGCGCCAAGGTCGATACCGACAGGCTGATGCTGGTCGTTGCCAGCTCCCACCCCGAGATCGTTGAAACCGCGCCTGGCCATCCCGACATCAGGGGCCTGCGCTGGATCATCCGCGAGGGCGGCTCGGGCACGCGTGAGGTGCTGGAGGATCTGGCGCGGCGCGAGGGGATTTCGCTTGCCGACCTGCAAATATTCCTGGTGCTGCCCAGCAACGAGGCTGTCCGCCAGGCGGTCGAGGCGGGTGCCGGCGCCACCATCATTTCGGACCTGGTCGTCGGACGCGCCGTTGCCGAAGGCAGCCTGCGGTCGGTGCCGCTCGAACTGCCGAAACGCGACTTCGCCATGATCACGCACCGGGATCGCCAGGCAAGCCTGGCCCAGATGGCGCTCAAGGCGCATCTCGGTGCCGAAACAACCGGATCTGCGCCAGCATAAGGTTCGTTGAGATTCAGGTCAGGCCGTGCCGAAAATGGTTGGTTCCGAGAACCGGAACGGAGCGTACGTTCGGGTACGCGAGTACCGGAAGCGCAGGAAACGGCCATTTGCAGGCCGGCATCACCTGAATATCAACGGACCGGTCAGCCGAACTTGCGCTGCGCGTCGAGAGCCAGGCCAAGCCCGACCGAGCCGAACATGTCGCCCTCGATGACGGAAGCCTGCGGCACCAGCGACAGGATCTCCCGTCTTGCCAGCGGGATCGCGGTCGATCCGCCGGTCAGGAACACCGCGGTGATGTCGGATGGTTTGACCCGCGCGTCGCGGATGGTCTCCCCGACCGTTGCGGTGACCCGCTCGATGTCCCGGGCGATCGTGGCGTCCAGCCCGCCGCGCGTGATCTCGGCGGAGAAGTCCGCCCCCGGCAGCTTCACCGCCACCTCGGCGGATGATCTGTCCGTCAACTCGATCTTGGCCTTTTCGACCAGTGCCGCCAGCGCGTGCCCATAACGATGCTCGACGATGTGGATGAAACGATCGACCAGGTCGGCGCGCACGGCCTCGTAGCGGATCTGGCGCAGATGCGTCATCGCCTTGGCGGTGTAGACCAGGTTGATGCGCTGCCATGTCGCGAGATCGATGAAATAGCTGGCCGGCAGATTGCGCTTGCCGTCCTTGGTCGGGGTCAGATAGCCGAGCCGCGGCATCACATGGGCAATGCTCAGCAGCCGGTCGAAATCCGTGCCGCCGATATGAACGCCCCGGCTGGCCAGGATGTCGTCCTTGCGGTCCAGCGAGCGGGAGCGCTCCGGCGAGACGCGCACGACCGAGAAGTCCGACGTGCCGCCGCCCATGTCGATGATCAGCGCCAACTCCTCGCGCGTGACCCTCTGCTCGTAGTCGAGTGCCGCGGCGATCGGCTCGAACTGGAAAGCAATGTGCTTGAAGCCCTGGGCGTGGGCGGCCTTTTCGAGGTCGCCCTGCGCATTCGCATCGGCTACCGGATCGTCGTCGACGAACTGCACCGGCCGGCCGAGCACCACCGTCTCGACCACGTCGCCGGCGTCTTCTTCGAGCTTCTTCCTGAGATGTCCGAGGAATAGGCCGATGATTTCCATGAAGCCGATCGAGCGCGCCTTGATGCGCGTCTTTTCGTGCGCCAGCGAACTGCCGAGCACGCTCTTCAGCGAGCGCATCAGCCGGCCTTCGACGCTGTCGGTGTAGTTGGCGATGGCCTGGCGGCCAAAGCAGATGCGGCCGTCCTCGAAATTGAAGAACACCGCGCTCGGCAACGTGACCTGGCCGTCTTCAAGCCCGACGAGGCGAGGCTGCCCATTGCGGACCACGCCAACAGTGGAGTTCGACGTGCCGAAGTCGATACCGGCGAATGCTGGTCGCAAGGCAGCCTCCTGTCATTGTTGGCAGGCAGCGGATCGGCGCTCGCGGAAGGGAGCGCGCGCTGCGGTTTCGGGCGGCCGAACCACTCTGCCGAATTGATCACTCTGCCGAATTGAATTGCTTGCCCGTCGGGCGGGGAGGAGCGGTCTACAGCATGACCCGGGAAAGGGGAACCCCTTTTGGACGTCTCAGTCCCTGCGGAAGACCAGCCTGCCGAGCCAGCCCGTCAGCATGGCCAACGATATGGCGAAGACGCCGTAGAGGAAGGCATAATCGTGCGCGACGCGGAAGATCGACTGTTCGAAGCCGGACTTGCGGATTTCGAGCTGGGCCGAGCTCTCCTTGATGAACAGGCCGCTCTTGAACAGGAATGCACGGGCTTTATGGGTTCCAACTGGCACATTCGGCGCCAGCCTGACGGTGGCGCGGAACAGGTTCTGCGACAGGAACTGCACGCCGCCGACATTCTCGCTGTAGAGGCCGGCCGCCGCCTTGCGTTCGCGCAGCGCGGCGGTGAATTCCTGGATCGTCGCCGGGCTGTCGCCGGCATCGGCGGGCTGCATGTAGAGGTTGGAGGCGCCGAGCGACAGCTGCTTGTAACTGTTCGGTTCGGTAATGTCTTGCAGCGGCCGTGTCGTCGCCACCGAATAGGAGACCGGCACGTTCTCGAAGGTTTCCGATTCCAGATTGATCCAGACGCCGAGCACCCGGTCCTTTCGGCGCACCACCACAGGCTTGGGCGGCCCTTCGAGCACGACGATGACATCGTAGCGGCCCTGGCGGGCAACCAGCGGGTCGGGGTTCTCCAGCGAACCGAAAATGGTCAGGTCGGCACCGGAAAAGCCGGCGGTGATCGAGACATTGTCTGTGGAGAGCCCGATCTGGATGCCTTCCGTCAGCGGCGTCTGTGCCTTCGCCGGCAAGGCGGCCACCAGCAAGGACAGGAGAATGGCAGTTGCGAATGCGTTAGGGCCCGCCATCAGTTGAGACCCGCGCCGGACAGCGAATATAGGTTGGGCGGCGTGACGAACAGGCCGATGGCAAGCCTTATCGCCACCGCCAGGACCAGCAACGCCAGGAGCGCCCTTAATTGCTCGCCGCGCAGCCTCTGGCCGGCCTTGGCGCCATATTGTGCGCCGGCCACGCCACCCGCCATCAGCAGGAAAGCCAGCATCACGTCGACGGTCTGGTTGGTGCTGGCGTGAACCAGCGTCGTGTAGGCGGAGGTGAAGATGATCTGGAACAGCGACGTGCCGATAACCACGTTGGTCGGCACTTTGAGCAGATAGATCAGCGCCGGCACCATGATAAAGCCGCCGCCGACGCCCATGATGGACGACAGGAAACCGATGCCGGCGCCAAGGCCTAGCACCGGGATGACGCTGACGAACAGTTTCGAGGCCCTGAAGCGCATCTTCAGCGGCAAGCGGTGGATCCAGTTGTGCTGGCCGGATTTCTTCATAACCGGTGCCGCACCGCTGCGCGTCGCGCGCAGCGCATTGACGCTTTCGACCAGCATCAGTCCGCCCACGGTGCCGAGCAGCACGACGTAAAGCAGTGAGATGAACAGGTCGAGCTGGCCGAGCCTGCGCAGGAAAGCGAACACGAAGATGCCGCCGGTCGAACCGACAACGCCGCCGGCCAGAAGCACCCCGCCGAGCTTGAAGTCGAGCGTACCCCGCTTCATGTGCGACAGCGCACCGGAGAAGGAGGAGGCGATGACCTGGTTGGCGCCCGTGGCGACCGCGATCGCTGGCGGAATGTTGTAGAAGATCAGGAGCGGGGTGATGAGGAAGCCGCCGCCGACGCCGAACATGCCCGACAGGAAGCCCACCGCGGCGCCCATGGCCAGCAGCACGAAGACGTTGACGGAAATTTCCGCAATCGGGAGATAGATGCCCACCCGTCAGTCTCGATCAGTTTGCCTGTCGGCGAATACAGCCGTTGCGGACAGTCTCGCATCGAAAAGCCAATTTTTTCTTGCGCCGACGCGGCGGCGGGGAAAAACCCCGTCACCGGGCCGAAACAAAAAACATCTCAATCAGTTAACAGGCAAATGTGTGGCAAGGGCGTCGTGGAAGCGACGCATCTGCCGTTATTTGCGCGCCAGCAGTGCCTTGACCAGTTTCTCGTCGACCGCGCCGGTGGCCGGCATCTTGTTGTCGGTCTGGAAAGCCATGATCGCGGTCTTCGTCTTCTGGCCCATCTTGCCGTCGGCACCACCGGCGTCGTAGCCATTCTTGTTGAGAATGCGCTGGATGTTCTGGACCGCTTTTTTCATGTCGATGCTGGCGGTGGTCTGCGGCGTGCCTTCCTGCCAGGCATCGGGAATGTCGACCGAATTGGCTGCCACGTTGAGCGGCTTGGCCTTCCACAATTCGGTCGCGGCACGGGCGCGCTCGAGCTGTTCGGGCCGCAGCGCATTGGCAATCTCGTCGCGCTTGGCGGCCGCGTCCTTGTCCCCGGTCTTGGCGACGAGCGCGAACCATTTGTAGGATTCCTCGAGGTTCTGCTTCATGCCGACGCCCTTGGCGGCGAGAATGCCGAGATTGAACTGGCTGTCCTTGACGCCGAGGTCGGCGGCCTCCTGGAACCAGTGGGCGGCCGATTCATTGTCGGTCACGCCGTCGGCGGCCATGGCGAACAGCACGGCCAGATTGTGCATGGCGCTGGCGTTGCCCTGCTCGGCGGCCATCTGGTACCAGGTCTTCGACTTCTTGATGTCGCGCGCGACGCCGATGCCCTTCTCGTAGAAATTGCCGATACGGTATTCGGCCGGCGCGAAGCCGAGTTCCGCCGATTTCTCATACCATTTGGCCGCTGTCGCCATGTCTTCCTTGACGCCGCGCGACTCCGCGTAGCGCGAACCGATCTCGAACAGCGCCTTGGCGTCGCCGCCGGCGGCGGCATCGCGGAGCCCGACCGGGCCGGCCTCGGCCGGAATGTCGAACTTGGCCGCGGCTGTCGCGGCGGATGTATCCGTCGGCGCAACCGCGCCAGTGGTGTCGTTGCCCTTGGTGTCGTTGGTCGCGGTTGGCGCGGCCATGGTCGGCTGGGCATCGCTGGCCGTCGCCTGCGCGCCACCGGTGATGGCCGCCGGCGTTGACGTCGTCGGGGCCGTCGAATTGGGCGCCGTCGGCGCGGCCGGAGCCATTGCATCGGAGGCGCCGAAGCCGGAAGCAGCGGCCGAAGCCGCGGGTCCCGATGTCGGCCCGGTGGCCGGTGCCGTATCCGCCATCGCATCGTTGTCGGAAGGCATCGCCATGGCGGTCTGGTTGACCATGTCGTCTTTAGCGATCGGTGCGGATGGTTCGGCCTGCCTGACGGCGTGGGCCGGCGCGTTGTCCGTTGCCGCCGGCTGGGCTTCCGCCTTCGGCGGGCTGGCTGCGTCGACGGATGCCGTATGAACCGGCTGCGAGGCCATTGGTGCCGCGTCGTTGCTTGCCACCTGGGCCGGATCGGAGAGGAATGCCTTGCCGAGCTGCAGGCCGGCAAGCGCCAGCATGATCGCGGCCGCCGCCATCAGGATCGGCTTGCGCCGTGCCTTGAGCAGGTCGCCGATCCTGAGCGCCTTTACCGGCCCTTTCATCGTCGACTGGCGCTTCAAGGCATCGGCTTCGGCCGCGGCGGCCTGCGCCGCGCGCCGCGCCGCCGCGATGAAGTCCGATTTGGAGGCATCGCTGTCGCTGAGCTTTGCCGGCTGGCCCCGCTCGTCGCGCACGCGCTTCATGATGGCATTGAGGTCGGGTGCGCCCGAGCCGGGCTCCAGCGGCCGGTTGGCCATTTTCGGGTCGAGCGGCTCGTCGAGATCGACGCTCGGGATATCGGCGCTCGGCGCCGAGCCGGCCAGGGGCGGAATATCCGCCGCCTTCTTGCCCTTGAAGGCGCGTGCCAGCCCGCCGAACATCGATTTGCGGCCGGCCGGCTGGTCCTTCTCGGCAATGGTGTCGGAACCGAGTGCGGCCATGGCGGCTGCAGCGGCGGCTTCCGCCGGCGAGCGTGTGCCTCCCGGCTCGTTGCGCATTATGGCGGCGGCACGGCCGTCGAGATCGGCCATGTCGCCCGTCAGCGGCATCGGCGCGTCGATATCCATCGACGGCGCCTCGACAGCCATCTTGGCCGTGCGTGCGCGGCGTTTGCCGACTGCTTCATCCGGCCGTGCGTCCAAAAGCTCGCTTACCGCCTCGGACGGATCGCTGGTTTCCAGCGAGCCCAGCCTGTCGACGATCTTGAGCAGCGTGTCGTGGATGGCCTCGAAGGTCCGCGAATTGCGCTCGTCGGAACGGCGTGTCAGCGTCTCGAGTGTCTTCAGGTCCTGCGCGAGCCCCGAAACGGCGGCGGTATTGGCGCTCGATCCGGCGAGCGACTGCACTGCGTTTTCGGCCGCTTCGCGAGCCGCGCCGAGGATGGAATCGCGGGTCCCGGCCAGCGACTTCTCGATTTCGTTGAGGCGCGGGCTGATGTCTTCGAATTCCGGCAACGGCGTGCCGGGCTTGGAAAGATGCGCGGACAAGCCGGTGACCTGCGCCTCCAGGCTGCGGATCAGCGCCGGGTCGATGCCGGCAACCTGCGCGGCCGATGCGTCGAGCCGGCTGGAAATGTCCACGAGGCGGCTTTCCAGGCTGCGGATCGCCGCTTCGCCGGCGGGATCGGGAGCGCGCGTCTCGATGCGCTTGGCGAGCGCGGTGAAGCGGGCGTCGATGGCCTCCATGATACTGGCACTGTCGATCTGCGGCACGCGCTGGTCCAGCCGGTCGGCAACCTCGTCCAGTCGGCGCTCGAGATCGCGAAACAGCATGTTGCCCTGTTCGATGGCGTCGCCCTGGCGGCGTTCCATCATGCTCGACAGCACGTCAAAACGCTGCTCCAGGCCTTGGAAGATATAGTCGGCATCGGGCATGGCCGGCGCCTGGTCGATCTTGTCGGCGATGAGCGCGATCTGCTTGGCCAGCCGTTCCATCGCCTGTTCGGGCAGGTTGGCGCGGCCGGCGAGTTCGTCGACCCGGCTCGACAGCGTGCTCAGGCGATCCATGACTGCATTGCCGGGGCGGTCCTGCGCCACTTCCTCGATCTGCAGGGCCAGAGAATCGATCCGCTTCTCGATGCGCTCGAAGGCTTCATGGTCGAGCGAATTGGCCTGCGCCGCGACGGTCGAGGCAACGATGGCGCGGGAAATTTCGTCCAGCCGCTCGTCGATCATGGCCAGCGTGTCGCCGCCGCGATTGTCCTGCTGGCTGGCGAAGTGATCGACGGCGCCGGCCAGCGTGCGGACTTTTTCCTCCAGCGAACGCAGCGACAGCGATTCCGGCAGGTTGTTGACGGCATTGCTGATCTGCTCCAGCCGATCGGTCAGCGCGGCAAGCGCGGGCTCGTCTGAGCGCTTGCGCTGGTCGGCGTCGACGCGGTCTTCGAAGGCTGTCCAGCGGCGATCGAAATCATCCCAGCGGCGATCGACCTTCTGCACGCTCTCCTCGCGCGCCAGCGTGTCGAGCGCGGCCTTGACCTGCTCAAGTTCCAGCCGCAGCAGGTTGACGCTTCTGTCGTCGCTCTTTTCCGACAGCGACTTGATGGCGCCGGAGAGCCGTTCGAATTCGACGCCGAGTTCGGCGCTGCCCTTGCCCGATCCGCCTGGGCCCGATGCGCCCAGCTTGGCGTTCGACTGGAAGGCGCGATCGATATCCTTGCGCAGTGCTTCGAATTCGCGCTGCAGTCCTGATGTCATCTGGTGGCGCAGTTCCTCGCGCATGCCGCGCAACTCGCCGGCGATCTTGCCGACCATGGCGACGCTGTCTTCCTGGCCGCGGACGCGGTCGATGTCACGGGCAATGGCCTGATAGCTCTGGTCGAAGGCGGGGGGCGGCACTGGGGCCTTGGCGCGGGGTGCCGGCTGCGGATCCTCGTACCAGCGCTGCTGGCCGGCAGGCTGGGTGGCGGGATAGCGGGGATCGGCTGCGGGATAGCGCGGTTCGGCGCCATACTGGCGGGGAGCGGGACGTGCCATCGTGTCTTCGCGCGTCTGCCCCAGCCGCTGTTCCAGCGTCTCCAGCGAGCGGTTGAGCTGCTCGAGCGTGGTCTGCGGCCTGCGCGGCCTGCCGGCGTTGAGTGTATCGAGATAGGACCGCTTGCTGTTCATCGGTGCGTCCGTCTTTCAGATTGGCCAGTTTGCGACCAGCTCCCCAAGTCCCTGCCGGAACGAGGCGACCGCGCTTCCATGCGGTGGAAGACAAGCTTCCCGGGGTTCACCCGCGCTCCGAAAAACCGTGAAAAATTCGATACAGGATAAACACGGGTAGCCGACATGCGCACATTTCGCCCAACGTGGTAAACAACGCGTTAACCAAGCTTAAGAAGTTGGAAGGAAGTTCACGGCCGCGCCTGCGCTGGGCATCGCACTTGCGCTGCGTCAAAAAGCACCGTCCGCGGAACGCCCACAGAACGCCCTTGCGTCATGAGGCGGCTATCGGTATAGAATTGACGTAAACGTAAAAGGCGCATTGAGTGTGCTGTTTTGCGATTTGTTTGTCGAAACCACGGCCGGAAGCACGCCCCCGCTTCCAGTCAGGCGACGCATGGTCAAGGACCGCGACGCCACCAGACGGGGAAAGCCAGTGACCATGAAGCTTATTTCGGCCGGCGAGACCGCGGCCAACACCAACAATATACCTGTCGAAGCCGGCGAGGATCTCGTCCGCATCGGCGAGATGGCCAAGAAGTACGGCGTGACGCTGCGCACGCTGCGTTTCTACGAAGACAAGGGCCTGCTCAATCCTCAGCGTGACGGCTCGACCCGCCTCTACACGCGCCGCGACAGGGCCCGGCTGAAGCTGATCCTGCTCGGCCGCAAGGTCGGGTTCTCGCTGCGCGACGTCAAGCAGATGATGGATCTCTACGATCCGACCGGGTCCAACACCAAGCAGCTGCGGCTGGCGCTCGACAAGTCTGAAAAGCAGCTTGCCCGCCTGCAGAAGCAGCGGGCGCTGATCGACGACGCCATCAACGAGCTGGGCGGCTCGATGACGGCGGTGCGCCAGATGCTGGCCGAGCGCTCGGCGCCGCAGGCGAGCGTCGCGGGCTAAGCCAGCCCCCATCTGCTTTCAACCGAAAAAGCCGCGTGGCCGTTGCCGCGCGGCTTTTTTAGGATGGGCGCAGCGGACCGCCGCGCTAGGATGATGCCTGCGCCTGTGAATTGGTGATCCGAAGGCCGGTCGCGCCTGCAGCTTCAAGAAGCGCAAGCAGGCTCCAGAATGCGTCCGGGGAAGCCGTTCCGAAGTCCACGTTCAGCACTTTGGGCCGAATGGAAGCCGAGTGGATGATATTTCCCAATTCGGCGCCCTCTTGGTGACGCTCGTCATCGGGATCGAACCAGTGCTGGAACCAGATGCCTATCTGGTCGAGCGGAGCAGCCGCGAGCGTGTGATGGATCACGACATCGTTCCATTGCAACTGCTCTATCAGGAATTCGGCGCGCTCAATCCGACCTGATAATCCGGCTCGAATGTGAGGAAATCCGGCTGAAGCTCGATGGGATCGACTTTGCCGTCATTCTTGACAAAGTCGACGCAACAAAGCCCCCGAAATATCCCGCTATCCTCACCGATCTGGAACTTTACTTCGGGGGACCCCTGAACGCAGCTCTGCCGCTGCTTTGCTACGAACGCCCGAAACTGATCCAGGTAATGGCTCTGAACGCTGATTATGAATGCGGCGGGGTTCATGCGATGAAATTGCCCTGTCGCGAACAGCCGGGCAAGCGGCCGCTTGCAAAATTTCGGACAAAGCCTGGCAAAAATTTTTGCGGCGCAAACAATTGACGTTTACGCAAACGTCAATAATTGCTATTGCGACTTCGACATTGGCTCGCCTGCCGCGCACGGCTTGGTTTGGGGCCAAATCCGCATGGTGGAGGAAAAGCATGCCGATCTACAGGGCACCGGTCCAGGATACGCTGTTCGTGTTGAACGAGGTGCTGGGCTACCAGCGCTATTCGAACCTTCCCGGATTTGCGGACGCCACGCCCGACGTGCTGGAGGCGATCCTCGCGGAGGGCGCCAAGCTTGCCGAAAACGTCATGCACCCGCTCAACCGTGTCGGCGACATGGAAGGCTGCGTCCGTCACCACGATGGCTCGGTGACGACGCCCAAGGGCTTCAAGGAAGCTTTCGACCAGTACCGCGAAGGCGGCTGGATGGGGCTTGCCGCGCCGGTCGAGTTCGGCGGCCAGGGCCTGCCCTATGCCGTGCACACGGCGGTTGCCGAATACATGGTGTCGGCCAACATGTCGCTGATGATGTATCCGGGCCTGACGCAGGGCGCGATCGCGGCGATCATCACCCACGGCACCGACGAGCAGAAGACCAAATGGCTGCCCAGGATGGTCGAGGGCGCCTGGACCGGCACCATGAACCTGACCGAGCCCCATTGCGGCACCGATCTCGGCCTGCTGCGCACCAAGGCGGTGCCGAACGGCGATGGCACCTACAAGATCTCGGGCCAGAAGATATTCATCTCGGCCGGCGAGCACGACATGTCGGACAACATCGTCCATCTGGTGCTGGCCCGCATCGAGGGCGCGCCGGAAGGCGTCAAGGGCATCTCGCTGTTCATCGTGCCGAAGCTCAAGCTCGATGCATCAGGCAATTCGGGGGAGCGCAACACCCTCTCCTGCGGTTCGATCGAGGAGAAGATGGGCATCCACGGCAATTCGACCTGCGTCATGAATTACGACGAGGCCGAGGGTACGTTGCTCGGCGAGGAGAATGGCGGCTTGAAGGCCATGTTCACGATGATGAACGAGGCACGGCTCGGTGTCGGCCTGCAGGGGCTGTCGCTCTCCGAGATCGCCTACCAGAACGCCGTCGCCTACGCCAAGGACCGTTTGCAGGGCCGCTCGCTGTCGGGGCCGAAGGCGCCCGACAAGAAGGCCGACCCGATCATCGTCCATCCCGACATCCGCCGCTCGCTGATGACCATGAGGGCCTTCAACGAAGCCGGCCGCGCGCTGGCCTTGTGGACGGCGATCAAGTCCGACATCGCGCACCGTTCCGGCGACGAAAAGGACCGCCAGGCGGCTGACGACTACACCGGCCTGATGACCCCGGTGGTCAAGGGCGTGCTCACCGACAAGGGTTTCGACCACGCCGTCATGGCGCAGCAGGTGTTCGGCGGCCACGGCTACATCGAAGAGCACGGCATGAGCCAGTTCGTGCGCGATGCCCGTATCGCCATGATCTATGAAGGTGCCAACGGCATCCAGGCGCTCGACCTCGTCGGCCGAAAGCTCGGCCTGAACGGCGGCCGCGCCGTCCAGGCTTTCTTTAGGGATGTCGGCGAATTCTGCGAGGAAAACCGCGCCGACGAAAAGATGGCGCCCTTCACCAAGGCGTTGAAGAAGGGTCTCAACGATTTGCAGGCGGCGACCATGTGGCTGCTGCAGAACGGCATGGCCAAGCCTGACAATGCCGGAGCCGCCTCGACCGACTACATGCATCTCTTCGGCCTTGTGGCGCTCGGCTACATGTGGGCGCAGATGGCCAAGGCGGCGCTGGGTAAGACCGGCGCCAACGGTTCCCAGTCTTCCTATGAAAACAACATGGCGTTCTATGACAACAAGATGGTGACTGCGCGCTTCTTCATGGAGCGGATCATGCCGGAGACGTCGGCGCACCTTGCCCGTATCTCGAGTGGTGCGGACACGCTAATGGCGCTGCCTGCGGAAGCGTTCTAGGTTTGTCGGCCGGCACCGCCGGCCCACAATTGTCGGAACGCGGAGGAAATCGTGGCGACAAATCCAGCTGAAGTGCTTTCTTTGCCGAAACCCGCCTGGGCGGCGGACGAGGTCGGCATGCTCTACGACATGGCGGTCCGCTTCATGTCGGAGGAGATCGCGCCGCGTTACGACGAGTTCGAGAAGAACGAGATGGTCGACCGCGAAAGCTGGCTGAAGGCGGGAGCCGCCGGCCTGCTCTGTGCCTCGATGCCGGAAGAGTATGGCGGCTCGGGCGGGACCTTCGCGCATGAGAGCGCCATCATCGAGGCCATCGGCCATGTCGGTGTCGACGGCTTCGGCATCGGCCTGCACAATTCGATCGTCGCCCCTTACATCCTTCACTACGGCTCGGAAGAGCAGAAGAAGAAGTGGCTGCCGAAGCTGGCGACCGGCGAACTGATCGGCGCCATCGCCATGACCGAACCGGGCGCCGGCTCGGACCTGCAAGGTGTCAAGACGCGGGCGCAGAAGGACGGCAACCAATACAAGGTCAACGGTTCCAAGACCTTCATCACCAACGGCCAGCTCGCCAACTTCATCATCGTCGTCACCAAGACCGATCCGGAAAAGGGCGCCAAGGGCACCTCGCTGATCGTCGTCGAGACAGATGAAGTGGAAGGTTTCGAGCGCGGCCGAAACCTCGACAAGATCGGGCTGAAGGCCAACGACACGTCGGAGCTGTTCTTCAACGACGTGCGCGTGCCGACCTCCAACCTGCTTGGCCATGAGGAAGGGCAGGGCTTCATCCAGCTGATGCAGCAGCTGCCGCAGGAGCGGCTGCAGATCGGCACCGGCGCCATCGCCATGATCGAGCGGGCGCTGGCGCTGACCATCGACTACGTCAAGGAGCGCAAGGCGTTCGGCAAGGCGATCATCGACTTCCAGAACACCCAGTTCAAGCTGGCCGAACTCAAGACCGAGGCCACCATCGGCCGCGTCTTCTACAATGATTGCGTCGCCCGCCACATCAATGGCGGCCTCGATCCGGTGACGGCGTCGATGGCCAAATACTGGCTCAGCGATCTGCAGGGAAAAGTCGTCGACGAATGCCTTCAATTGCATGGCGGCTATGGCTACATGAATGAATATCCGATCGCCCGCATGTTCCGCGACGCCCGTGTCCAGCGCATCTACGGCGGCACCAACGAGATCATGAAATTGCTGATCGGCCGCTCGCTCTGAGAGCGACGACCGGCAAACCCAAGGAGCAGAAAAATGGCTGACGCTTATGTCTATGACGCCGTGCGCACGCCGCGCGGCAAGGGCAAGAAGGATGGGTCGCTGCACGAGGTGCCGGCGGTACGGCTCGCCGCCAAGACGCTCGAGGCTTTGCGCGACCGCAATGGGCTGGATACCGGCAATGTCGACGACATCATCTTCGGCTGCGTCGACCCGGTCGGCGAGGCCGGCTCGGTCATTCCGCGCGCCGCCGCCTTCGAGGCCGGCTACGACAACAAGGCACCGGGCATGCAGATCTCGCGCTTCTGCGCCTCCGGTCTCGACGCCATCAATTTCGGCGCCGCCAAGATCGCCCAGGGCGCCGACGAGATCGTCGTCGCCGGCGGTGTCGAATCCATGTCGCGCGTTGGCATGGGCGCCTCGGGCGGCGCCTGGTTCATGGACCCTTCGGTCGGCCTGCCCGGCTGGTTCGTGCCGCAAGGCATCTCGGCCGACCTGATCGCCACCAAATACGGCTTCTCCCGCGACGACGTCGACGCCTATGCGGTCGAGAGCCAGAAGCGCGCCGCCAAATCCTGGGCCGATGGCCGCTTCAAGAACTCCGTCATCCCGATCAAGGACCAGAACGGCCTGACCATCCTCGACCATGACGAGCATATGCGTCCGTCGACCGACATGCAGTCACTGGCCTCGCTCAATCCGTCCTTCGTCATGCCCGGCGAAATGGGCGGCTTCGATGCGGTCGCGGTGCAGAAGCATCCCGAGGTGGAAGAGGTCAACCACGTCCACCATGCCGGCAATTCGTCCGGCATCGTCGATGGCGCGGCGGCCGTGCTGCTCGGTTCGAAGAGGGCCGGGAAAACCATGGGCCTGAAGCCGCGCGCGCGCATCCGCACCTTCGCCAACATCGGCTCGGAGCCGGTACTGATGCTGACCGGTCCGGTCGACGTCACCGAGAAGCTGTTGAAGCGCGCCAAGATGAAGCTGTCCGACATCGACCTGTTCGAACTCAACGAGGCTTTTGCCTCAGTGGTGCTGCGTTACATGCAGGCTTTCGACATCCCGCACGACAAGATCAACGTCAATGGCGGCGCCATCGCCATGGGCCATCCGCTCGGGGCTACCGGCGCGATGATCCTCGGCACCGTGCTCGACGAACTCGAGCGCCGCGACCTCAACACCGCGCTGGTGACGCTGTGCATCGGCGCCGGCATGGGCACCGCAACCATCATCGAACGCGTCTGACGGGGAGAGAGAAAATGAGCTACACCAATTTCACCCTCGACATCGACGCCGACGGCATCGCGCTGGTCACCTGGAACAGCCCGGACCGCTCGATGAACGTCTTCACCGAAGAGGTGATGCGCGAGTTGAACGCCATTGTCGATCATGTGGCCGGCGACGCGGCCATCAAGGGCGCGGTGATCACCTCCGGCAAGGACACGTTCTCCGGCGGCGCCGACATCACCCTGCTGCAGAAGATGCTGGCGACTTTTGCCACGGACAAGGGCAAGGATGCCGAAAAGGCGACCAAGGCGCTGTTCGAGAATGCCGGTTACATGACCGGCCTGTTCCGCAAGCTGGAAACCTGCGGCAAGCCGTGGGTTTCGGCGATCAACGGCACCTGCATGGGCGGCGCTTTCGAGCTGTCGCTGGCCTGCCACGGCCGTGTCGCCGCCGACTCTGATAAGGTCAGGATGGCGCTTCCCGAGGTCAAGATCGGCATCTTCCCGGGCGCCGGCGGCACCCAGCGCGTGCCGCGGCTGACCGATCAGCAGCAGGCGCTGCAGATGCTGACCTCCGGCCAGACGCTGTCGCCGCAGAGGGCCAAGTCCATGGGGCTTATCCACGAGATCGCCGAGCCGGCCAGGCTGGTCGAGACCGCCAAGGCGATGATCAGGAACGGGCTCAAGCCGGTGGCGCCGTGGGACGAGAAGGGCTTCAAGCTGCCTGGCGGCCAGATCTATACACCCGCCGGCTTCAACCTGTGGCCGCCGGCCATCGCCATCCTGCGCCGCGAGACCTATGGCAATTATCCGGCAGCCGCCGCGATCCTGAAATGCGTCTATGAAGGCCTGCTGGTGCCGTTCGACACCGCGCTCAGGATCGAACAGCGCTATTTCACCGAGATCATGCAGACCAAGGAAGCGGCGGCGATGATCCGCTCGCTGTTCGTGTCGCTGCAGGAACTGAACAAGGGCGCACGCCGCCCGGCCGGCGTGCCGGAAACCAAATTCAAGAAGATCGGCATTCTCGGCGCCGGCTTCATGGGCGCCGGCATCGCCTATGTCACGGCCAAGGCCGGCATCCCGGTGGTACTGCTCGACCGCGATATCGAGTCGGCGCAGAAGGGCAAGGCGCATTCCGACAGCCTGGTCTCCGATCAGGTCAAGAAGGGCCGCGCCAAGCCCGAGGAGCGTGACAAGCTTTTGTCGCTGATCACGCCGACGGCCGACTATGCCGACCTTGCCGGCTGCGATCTGGTGGTCGAGGCGGTGTTCGAGGATTCCGCCGTCAAGAAAGCCGCCACCGAACAGGCGGAGGCGGTGCTGAAATCGTCGGCGATCTTCGCGTCCAACACCTCGACCATCCCGATCACCGGTCTGGCCAAGAATTCGGCGCGGCCGAAGAACTTCATCGGCATCCATTTTTTCTCGCCGGTCGACAAGATGATGCTGGTCGAGATCATTTTGGGCAAGAAGACCGGCGACAAGGCGCTGGCGACCGCGATCGACTTCGTGCGCGCCATCAAGAAGACGCCGATCGTCGTCAACGACACGCGCGGCTTCTACGTCAACCGCTGCGTGCTGCGCTACATGTCGGAAGCCTACAAGATGCTGATCGAAGGCGTGCCCGCGCCGATGATCGAGAATGCGGCCAAGGCCGCCGGCATGCCGGTTGGTCCGCTGGCGCTGACCGACGAGACGGCCATCGACCTTGCCCAGAAGATCATGAAGCAGACCATCAGGGATATCGGCGACAAGGCCGTCGACCCCAAGCAGATGGCGCTGATCAACACCATGGTCAACGACCATGGCCGCTTCGGCCGCAAGAACGGCAAGGGCTTTTATGACTATCCGGCCAAGCCCGCCAAGAAGAAGCTGTGGCCCGGCCTCAAGGATCTCTATCCGCAGTTGGCACCCGAGAAGGTCGACTATGAGGAACTGCAGCAGCGTCTGCTCGTCACCATCGCGCTGGAAGCGGCGCGGGTGATGGAGGAGGGGATCGTCACCGATCCGCGCGAGGCCGATGTCGGCTCGATCCTGGCCTTCGGCTTCGCGCCCTACACCGGCGGCGCGCTGTCCTATATCGACGGCATCGGCGCCAAGGAATTCGTCAAGATCGCCAAGGGCCTGCAGAAGAAATACGGGGCCGAGTTCAAGGCGCCGAAGCTGCTGCTCGACATGGCCGAGAAGGGCGAAACCTTCTACGAACGCTTCGATCCCTACGCCAAGGGCGACGTGAAGCAGGCCGCCTGATGTAAGGTTATGTACGTCTGGGCGCGTATGGCGCGCATGCTGGCCACGACGCGAAGCCGTGGCCCCTACGTGATGGGCGGTGAAAGCCGGCTGGCCTTTCGTTGCCTGCCGACCGACATCGATTTCAACGTCCATCTCAACAATGCGCGCTACATGATGCTGGCCGATCTCGGCCGCATCGACCTGTTCGTCCGTGCCGGCCTCATCAGGCTGGCGCGGAAGAATGGCTGGGCGCCGATGATGGGCGGGCTGCAGGTGGTCTATGCCCGCGAGATCAGGCTGTGGCGCCGTTTCGAGGTGGTGTCCTCGATCGAGACCTGGGAAGGCACCCAGGTCATCGGCAAGCACCGCTTCGTCCTCGACAATGGCGAGACGGCCGCCTTGATCCTGACGACGGCCGGCGTCTACGACCGCAAAGTTCGACGCTTCCTCGACATAGACGAGGTTGTGACCGCACTTGGCCGTGCTGTAAATCCGCGACCGCCAACGCAGGAAGAGCGGATTTTCATGACATCGCACCAGGGTTTGCGCAGTCTTGCCAAGGCGGCGGATTAATCCCGCAATCGGAGTTTGCCCGGCCGACGGGAACGCGCGTCACGGCTGCACGCCGGTGGACAAACCGGCATTCGAAGACTAGAAGGAAAAGGCATTTTTTCCTGTTTCGAAGGAGAGCACGACATGCTCTCGCACGACCGTGTCTGGGCTGCCATCGATGCTCTTGCCGAGCGCTATTCGCTTTCGGCCTCGGGTCTGGCAAGGCGCGCAGGGCTCGATTCAACCGCCTTCAACAAGTCGAAACGCCTGTCGTCGGATGGCCGGCCCCGCTGGCCCTCGACCGAATCACTGGCCAAGATCATCGAGGCGACGGGGGCTTCGCTCGACGAATTCACCGGGCTGATCGAAGGCAGGGCCGGACTTGTCCATGACGCCCGGGATGGCCGCAGACGGTCGGTGCCTTTGCTCGGTTTTGCCCAGGCCGGCGCCGGCGGCTTCTTCGACGATGCCGGCTTTCCGGCGGGACAGGGCTGGGATCTGGTCGAACTGCCGGCGCAATCGACCGAGAGCTCCTACGCACTGCAGGTGCAGGGCGATTCCATGTTGCCGCTCTACCGCAATGGCGACGTCCTTATCGTCGAGCCGGGCGCGGTCACCCGCAAGGGCGATCGCGTCGTCGTCAAGACCACTGCCGGCGAGGTGATGGCCAAGGTGCTCGAACGCCAGACCGTCAAGTCGATTTCACTGGTTTCGCTCAATCCCGATCATCCCGACCGCGACATCTCCATGCGCGAGGTCGAGTGGGTGGCGCGGATTGTCTGGGCAAGCCAGTAGGTCCGGCCGATGCGGTTTCCTCATCTTGTCCTTGCGGTTCTGATGGTCCCGGTGATGGCGGCGCTGGTCATCGCCGGCGGGCGCACGCTGAAGGGAAGCGAAAGCGCCGTTACGGTCGATCAGATCGATCCTGGCGCCGATACGATCGCTGAAGCCGGCACCGATGCGGGGTCCGAGGAGCCGGCCACCTCAGCTCTTCCCACGCCCTCGCAACCGCCAAAGCCGCCGTCGCCGCATTCGAGGGCGATCGATCCAGCCCTCGTCGCCCCGCCGGAACTGCCAACCGGTGAACTCGAACGGGTCGAGCCGCGCAAACCGTTGAGCAAACTCGCACTCGCCATGCCGCCCAAGCCGAAGATGCCCGACGACTGGAACGGCACGAAGCTGTTTCAGCCGGTCGCATCGGCCGCCGGCCTGATCGAGGCGAAGGGCTATTCGGTCGCGGTCTCCGGCATCGACGTCGTCGGGCAGGACGAGACCTGCACTGCGGATGGCAAATCCTGGCCATGCGGCATCCGCGCCCGCACGGCGTTCCGCGCCTTCCTGCGCGGCCGCGCCGTGGTCTGCACCGTGCCGCCCGAGGGCGGCCGCGACCTAGTCGCGGCGGAATGCCGGATCGGCAAGCAGGATATCGGTCAATGGCTGGTCGAGAACGGCTGGGCGCGCGCCGCCAAGGGCGGACCCTATGTCGATGCCGGCGAAAAGGCCCGCACCGAAAAGAAAGGTATTTTCGGATCGGCGCCGAACCTTGCCGGCGTCTCGGCGGCGCCGGCCGCGCCCGCCCCGGCGCCTCAGGCGCCGGGCTCGATCCTGGAAGAGGTCGACGGCGCCCTCAAGCCAGCTGTCCCGCCAACGCCTTCTGAATGAGCGCGCGGGTCTCGGCGACGCCGTAGAGCGCTGCGAACGATCCGAAGCGCGGGCCGCGCTCCTGGCCGATGAGCACCTGGTAGATCATCTGGAAGAACGCACCCGAAACGCCCGGGCCGCCTTCCGGGCTCTGCTTGGAATGATCCTGATAGCGCTCGATCTTGCGCGCCACGTTGAGCGAGGCGTTCTGGATCGCTTCGCCACCGGCGTCCGCCGGCAAGTCGCCAAGCGCCTTGTCGAGGGCCAGCAGCGCTTCGCGCTCGATCTCGTCGGCCGGGCGGAAGGTCTTCGTCGGCTTCACGAAATCGTCGAAATAGCGGATCGCATGGCCGACCAGCTGGTCGAGCTCCGGATGCGTCTTTGGCGTTACGCCCGTGGTGTGGCGGGAAATGAAGCCCCACAGCACGTCCTTGTTCTGCGCATTGGAAGCGCTGACCAGATTGAGCAGCAGCGAGAACGGCACCGGCATGTCGATGGCCGGCGGGTTGCCGTCATGCATGTGCCAGACCGGGTTGCCCAGCCGTTCCTTCCAGTCCTGGCGCGGGTAGGCGCCAAGGAAGGTGTAATACTCGTCCACCGCCCTCGGGATGACGTCGAAATAGAGTTTTTTCGCCTGCCGCGGCCGCTGGTACATGTAGAGCCCCAGGCTCTCGGTCGGCGCATAGGTCAGCCATTGGTCGATGGTCAGCCCGTTGCCCTTCGACTTCGAGATCTTCTGGCCGTTTTCGTCCAGGAACAGCTCGTAGACGAAATGCTCCGGCGCACGCCCACCCAGAATGTTGCAGATGCGGTCGTAGACCACCGCATTGGTCTGGTGGTCCTTGCCGAACATTTCGAAATCGACGCCAAGCGCTGCCCAGCGCATGCCGAAGTCCGGCTTCCACTGCAGCTTCACCCGGCCGCCGGTGATCGAAAGCGTCGTCTCCGTGCCCTCGTCATCGAAGGTGATGGTGCCGGCCTTGGCGTCGACATGCTTCATGGGCACGTAAAGCACCCGCCCGCTCTTCGGGGAAATCGGCAGGAACGGGCTATAGGTCGCCTGCCGCTCCGGCCCGAGCGTCGGCAGCATCACCGCCATGATCTGGTCGTAGCGTTCGGCGGCGCGCTTGAGCATCGCGTCGAAACGGCCCGACTTGTAGTACTGCGTCGCGCTGGCGAATTCGTAGTCGAAGCCGAACGTGTCCAGGAAGCGGCACAGCATCGCATTGTTGTGGTCGGCAAAGCTCGCATAGTCGCCGCCGAACGGATTGGGAACCGAAGACAGCGGCTTATGCAGATGCGGTTCGAGCGCCGCCCGATCCGGTACGCTGTCGGGTATCTTGCGCATGCCGTCCATGTCGTCGGAAAAGCAGAGCAGCTTGGTCGCGACCTTGTCCTGCGTCAGCACACGAAACGCATGCCGCACCATCGAGGTGCGCGCCACTTCGCCGAACGTGCCGATATGCGGCAGGCCGGACGGTCCGTAGCCGGTCTCGAACAGGATGGTTTCGGGAAAGTCGGCGCCCTTGTAGCGTTCGATGATCTTTTTGGCTTCCTCGAACGGCCATGCCTTGCTCTCGGCCGCCGCCGCCAGCAGTTCGGGATTGAGATCGATGATGTTTGATCCCGCCATGGTCCTGTTTTCCAATTATGCGTCGGCCAAATTCGCGATATGGCCGCAAGTGTCGATTTTCAACCGGTCTCTAGGCGCGCGTGGCCGGAGCGTCAACGCGCGCGGCGCTTTTTCCTTGCGGCCCTTGGGGCACGTTCCTACCTTCGAAGACCGTTCAAGGAGCAAACAATGCCATCGCCGTCCCCGCATGAAGCCCTGATCTACCTGATGGTCATCACCTCGGCCTCCGACCGTGACATGACCGATGTCGAACTGGCCAGGATCGGCGACGTAGTCCGCTCATGGCCGGTGTTCGAGGATTTCAATCAGGACCGGCTGGTTCCCGTCGCCCAGGCTTGCCAGAAACTGCTGCATGAAAAGGATGGTCTCGAGGGTGTGCTGGCCCAGGTTGGCGAGGCTTTGCCGGAGCGCCTGCGCGACACCGCCTACGCCGCCGCCTTCGAAGTGGCCGCCGTCGATCTCGAAATGCGCTTGGAAGAAGTGCGGGTGCTGCAGCTGATCCGGCGTGAGCTCGATCTCGACACGCTGACCGTCGCCGCCATCGGCCGCGCGGCCAAGGCACGGCTGCGCACGCTGACCTGACGGCATTCCGTTCGGATCAGAAAAGCTGACCGGAACCGGATCAGAAAAAGCTGACCGGGAAATAGCGCAGGTAGAATTCGGCAAAGGTGCCTTTCACTGAAATTTCCTGCAGCGCGTAATCCAGCGCCGCCGCCAGCGCCGGATCGTCCGCCCGCGTGGCGATGGCCATGCCGGTGCCCAGATATTCGGGAGCCAGATAGGGGCCGCCGGCAAAACGGCAGCAGCCTGCCGCGTCCGAGCCGCCCAGCCAGAAGGCGAAGCGCATGCCGTCGCCGAAGGCCGCGTCGATCTTGCCTGCCTTGAGATCGCTGTAGAGGGCTTCGGGTCCCTCGAAGGTGACGACCTGGACCGTGCTGAAATAGTCGCGCAGCATGCGCTCATGTGCCGAGCCTGATATCACGCCGACGCGCTTGCCGCGCAGTTTGTCGAAGATCGGTTCCACCAATGCCTTGCCCTTCGGCATGATGAAACGTGCCGGAAACTGCAGGTAGGAGCGCGAGAAGGCGTATGTCTGGCGCGACTGCGGCGTCGCGGCGATGCCGGCGATGATGGCTTCGCCTTCCCCCTTCTCGAGCGCCCCTTCGAGCTCGGTCCACGGCAAGGCCTGGATCTGGCATTTATCGACGATGCCGAGTTCCGCGCAGATGGCGCGCGCCAGGTCGATGTGGAAACCGGACAATTTTCCCGAGCTGTCGAGAAAGTTGAAGGGTGGAAAATCCGTGGTCGTCAGGAATCGCAGCCGCGGCAGCGCGGAAAGGTCCGGCTTGGGCAGCCGCTCCTTTGCGTCCCACAGCACCGGCACCTGCGGTTCCGCCGCGCGCGCGGCAGCCAATGGCAGCACCGCGACCAGCATCGAGGCCAGGAACAGGAATCTCCGTTGGAACGCCACGATAGAACTCCGCCGCACTCGTGTTCGCAGCGGTTTTGGTACGAAAATGGTATAGGCACAATGGTTTTTGATTTCAACGCGCCGATTTCAGGATATGCTTTAGCGTGTTTGCAAACAGCGGTGGCTGCCCTGGTTGGGGAACCAGGGTCGAGAACCACAACCGGAAACGGGCGCGTTGCAATCGGCGGTCGGTGGCAAAGTGCAGACAATGCATGGACCATCGGTCTCAATGCATGAGGCAACATGGGGTTGATGTTGCGATGGGTCAATTTGATCTTACGCTGGAATACATAGACCAACTGCAGCACGCAGGAACGGCGGCGGCGGTCTGTGAGAAACTGTTGGGCATAACATCGGATTTCGGTTTGACCGCGCTGATGGCCGGAACCGTTCCGCAGCCAGGCACGCCTGCCGGGCAGCAAAAGCAGCACGTGCTGCTTTGCGACTGGCCTGTCGAATGGCTGGAGCGCTACGTGGCGCGCAACTATGTCGATCACGATCCCGTGGTCAGCCACATGAAGCAGTTGCAGGCACCTTTCCAGTGGCGCGAAGCCGCCCAGGACATTCGCATCGACAAGAGCAGCGGCGAAGTGATGGGCGATGCCGGCGCGTTCAAGCTGCGCGACGGGTTGGCCTTCCCGCTGATCACGCTCGACGGCCAGATCGTCATGGTGTCGCTGGGCGGCGAGGCCGTGGAGCTGTCGGCGGCCGAGTTCGGCCTGGTGTCGCTGGTCTCGACCTATGCCGTTGGCCGCGCCATGCAGCTCCACACCATGGCCGGCAACACCATCGACCACGTCGAGTTGACGCCACGCGAACGCGAATGCCTGCAATGGGCCGCCGTCGGCAAGTCCGAATGGGAGATCTCGCAAATCCTCGGCATCTCCGAACACACGTCGGAGAAACATCTTCTTAACGCCAAAAGCAAACTCGGTGCCGTCAACAGAGTTCAGGCTGTCGCCGAAGCGATAAGACGCGGCTACATTAGTTAGGTCGGCCGTGCCGACCTAGAACTCCCGCCTACGTGATCGAACTCCCGCCTACGTGATCACGCAATTTTCTCATCAAAGCACGGCCGTATCATCCTTTGAACACAGGAGACGGCAGTATGCTTTTTTGTCTTACAACCCAGGAATTGATGCAACGCCCCGACCTTTGGGAGGCGGTCCATCGGCTACGCTATCAGATTTTCGTCGAGGAGATGGGGTGGGAGGATCTGCGCCGCCCGGACGGATTCGAGGTCGACCAGTTCGATCATGACGAGGCGGTGCATCAGATCGTCATCCGAGGCAACGAAGTCGCGGGCTATCAGAGGATGCTGCCGACCACGCGGCCGCATCTGTTGACCGAGGTTTTGACCGACCTTTCCGAAGGCACGCCGCCATCGGGTCCGAACATCTGGGAATTGACCCGCTATGCGGTGGCTCCCGGATTTCGCGATGGCCGTCGTGGCGTCTCGACCGTCGGCACCGAACTGATAGCCGGCTTCGTCGAGTGGGGGCTGAAGCGCGGCGTCGACAAGGTGATCATCGAGTTCGAGCCCATGTGGGTGCTGCGCGCGTTGCAGCTGCATTTCCTGGCGACGCCGCTGGGTTATCAGCGCACCTACGGCAACCAGCAGGTCGTGGCGACGCTGCTCTCCTTCAACGAGCACACGCTGGACGTGGTGCGTTCGCGCCGCAATCACCATGCCCCGGTCCTGGCCCGGGGATATCCCGACATGTTCGGTCAAAGGCGGGCGTCATGAGATCGGAAATCGCCATGCACCCGCAACCTGAACTGCGCAACCATACGCTGGTCGTCACCGTGTCGTCGAATGATGGCCGGCCGGTGCTCGACAGACGAGCCTATGAAAGCCTTGCCAGGACGTTCCACGAAGCCGCCGACAATGAAGAAGTGCGTGTCGTCGTGCTGCGTGGCCTGGCCGGCTGCTTCTGCCTCGGCGGCGATTTTTCCGAGTTCCTCGATGCCAGCAAGCATCAGAAACTGATCGCCGCCGTCACTGACATGTTCCGCACGCTGGCAACGTTTCCCAAACCGATCCTGGCCTGCGTCGACGGCGATGCCGTCGGCGTCGGCTGCACCATCCTGTTCCATTGCGACATGGTGATTGCTTCCGGCAAGAGCACGTTCCGGGTGCCGTTCGTCGATTTCGGCCTTGTGCCGGACGCAGCGACCAGCATCCTGGCGCCGCAGAAGCTCGGCTATGCCGGCGCCTTCCGCTTCTTCTGCCTCGGCGACACGCTCCGTGCCGAGGACGCCAGGGCGCTCGGCCTCGTCGCCGAGATTGTCCACGAAGGCGTCGAGGACGCGACACTCGGCCGGGCAAGGCAGCTCGCCAAGAAGCCGGTCGCCGCCTTGCTGCAGACGCGTGGCCTGCTCAAGGGCAACACCGGTGCGCTGTGCGACCGCATCGACCAGGAGATATCGCTGTTTCAGCAGGCGTTGCAGGACGATGCCACGCTGCGGCGATTGCAGCGCATCGCCAGGCTGGCGGCCTAAGGATCGCGAAGAATGCCGTGCCGCGTGGGCGCCACGCGGCACGGCAGGCATCAGCCTTCCTTGCCGAGGAATGACGGCCCTTCGCCGATGATCTTCTTGTCTTCCTTGCCGACGACATCGAGATCGCGCCCCTTATAGGGCAGCGACAACAGGATGCGCCGCATCACCGCCAGCCGCGCACGGCGCTTGTCGTTGGCCCGCACGATGATCCACGGTGCGAATTCCTTGTGGGTGCGCTCGAACATGGTGTCGCGCGCCTTCGTGTAATCGTCCCATTTGGTAATGCCGGCAATGTCGATCGGCGAGAACTTCCAGCTCTTCAGCGGGCTGTACCGGCGATCGTGAAAGCGCTCGAGCTGCGTTTCCCGGCCGATATTCAGCCAGAATTTGAAGAAGTGGATGTCGTCATTGACGATCATCCGCTCGAAATGCGGCGTGTCGTCGAGAAACTTCTCGTGCTGTTGCGGCGTGCAAAACCCCATCACCGGCTCGACGCCAGCGCGGTTGTACCAGGAACGGTCGAAGGTGACGAATTCGCCCGCCGTCGGGAAATGGTCGACATAACGCTGGTAGTACCATTGTCCGAGTTCGGTGGGCGTGGGCTTGGTCAGCGCCACGTTGCGCGCCGTGCGTGGGTTGAGGTACTGGCGCACCACGAAGATCGTGCCGCCCTTGCCGGCGGCGTCGCGTCCCTCGAACAGCGCCATCACCCGCTTGCCCGTCGCCTGCAACCACGCCTGCGCCTTGACCAGCTCGATCTGCAATTTCTCGAGCGTCTCGTCATACTCGTCGCTTTTCATTTTCTTGTCGTAGGGATAGCCGCCCGCGGTCAGCTTGTTGTCCTCGACCCAATCTGGAAGCTCGGGATTCTCGATATCGAACTCCCGCTCCTTGCCGCCGATCCTGATTTTCAGCGGACCCGAAGTCGGCGCGGCGGAGTCTTCCTTGGCTTTTTTCATCGAGACGAACCCTTTTAAGCATCCGGACTCATGCTATTGGGAGCCTCCGGAGCGGTCCAGCGGAAGTTTCCGTCGCCGCACGACCGGTGGGGACGGCATAGGCGCGGGCACGCGGGCGGAGGACAGACCTGGACGCAGAGCAGAAAGGCATGGCACGGACCTTGGCCGTCAGGCTGTGGAACAGCCGCTGGCTGCTTGCGGCCGGTGTCGCGGCGGTTCTGATCGCCTTCGCCTTCGCGGGTATTTCCGCTTACGTGCTGGTGCCGGCGCTGCTCCTGCTGCTCGCGGCCGCGATGTTGCCGACAGCCGGTGCCCTCCAATCGGTTGAGGGTGCGGCGTCGATCGAAGCGATCGGCCTGCAGCGGCTCTCCGGCGAGTATCTGGCGGCCGCCGTCGCCGACCCGCTCATCATCTTCGACCATGCAGCCACCATCGTCCACGCCAACGCCGCTGCCTTCGCCGCCTTTGGCGGGATTGCGCCGGGCATATCGCTGTCGCTGAAATTCCGGGCGCCGGAAATGCAGGCCCTGCTGGACGGTGTGCTGTCCGGCAACGTCGCGTCGGATGTCGTCGACTATACCGAGAAGCTGCCGGTTGAGCGCGCCTACCGGGTCAGTGCGTCATCGGTCGGACACGGCACCGATCTTTACGTGCTGGTGTTCAAGGACCAGAGCGAAGCGCGGCGCATCGACCGCATGCGCGCCGACTTCATCGCCAATGCCAGCCACGAATTGCGCACTCCGCTGGCCTCTATCTCCGGCTTCATCGAAACGCTGCGCGGACCGGCCCGCAACGATCCGGCGGCGCGCGAGCAATTCCTGCAGATCATGCAAAACCAGACCGGCCGCATGGCGCGCCTGATCAATGATCTCCTGTCGCTGTCGCGGCTGGAGATGAAGCCTTATCTGAAGCCGGGAACCGAGGTCGATCTGCGCCAGACCGTCGACAGCGTCATCGATTCCCTGGCCCCTCTGGCCCGCGAAAACAACGTCGTCATCGAGCGCGATTTCGCCGACGGGCCGCTCGATGTGCCGGGCGACCGCGACGAGCTGTTTCAGGTTTTCGAGAACCTTCTGGAGAACGCCTGCAAATACGGCCAGTCGGGCGGCCGCGTCATCGTGTCGATCGCGCCCGGTGACGACGGTTCCGAACCCGGTGTCGACGTGACGATCAGGGATTTCGGTCCCGGCATTCCCGAGGAGCACATTCCGCGCATCACCGAACGCTTCTACCGTATCGATGTCGAGACCAGCCGGACTCAGAAAGGCACCGGCCTCGGCCTGTCGATCGTCAAGCATATCCTGACGCGTCACAACGCCAGGCTGACGATCAGGTCGCAGGTCGGCAAGGGCGCCGCCTTCTCTGTTCATTTGCCGGCGCACTGATACTGCCCTAGTTTTCCCAGAGGCCGTTTCTTTTTTCTGTCATCCGGTTAGCGTATCAGCGGGGATTCGAAGGAAACGACTCAAGACATCCGTGGGAAGGCATTCGTCCATGCAGTCCGTGCACATAGTGAGCGCCTACGACGAAGAACTGAAATATCTGTCGAAGCGCATCGCGGCGATGGGCGGCCATGCCGAACGCATGGTCGAGCAGGCAGTCGCCGCCCTGGTCAACGCCGATCCGGGACTGGCCCAGAAGGTCATCCGTGACGACGCGGTGCTGGACGAGGGCCAGCGCGAGATCGACGACAAGGCGATCATCATCATCGCCAGGCGCCAGCCGATGGCGACGGACCTGCGCGAGATTGTCGGCGCCATCCGCATTTCCGCCGACCTCGAACGGGTCGGCGACCTCGGCAAGAACGTCGCCAAGCGCGTGGTCGCCGTCACCGACGGGCGCCAGCCGACCAGCCTGTTCCGTGGTCTGGAGGCCCTGGCCAATTTGGCGCTGACCCAGCTCAAGGAAGTTCTCGACGTCTACGCGTCGCGCTCGGTCGAGAAGATCGGCTTCGTGCGCGACCGCGACGACCAGATCGATGCCATGTACACGTCGCTGTTTCGCGAATTGCTGACCTACATGATGGAAGATCCGCGCAACATCACGCCCTGCACGCATCTCCTGTTCTGCGCCAAGAACATCGAGCGCATCGGCGACCATGCCACCAACATCGCCGAGACCATCTACTACATTGTCACCGGTGACCAGATGCCTGCGGACCGGCCGAAGGGCGACAAGACGGACAAGATCGGCCTTTCACCGCCACCGTCGGCGAAGTGAGTGCACTTTTTCTCGAACGCTTGATCATATTGCGCTAAACTATCCCGACGCCAGACGGGTTGGTTCCCCAGTGAAGGCAATGCTTTCGGGAGGCAGCGATGGAATATGTCCGGGAGTTCAAGCCCGCGCCGCCGCAGTCAGGCATCATCGCCTCCGGCGTCTATACCGCCGGGCGTCGCATTGCCGACATCCCGATCGAGGAAGCCGGCGAGTGGGCCAAGAAGTCGGGACACGTCGTCTGGATCGGGCTGCTTGAACCCGACCGGGAGCTTCTGTCGCGTGTCCAGGCGCAATTTCATCTGCACGAACTGGCGATCGAGGATGCTGAACATCCGCATCAGCGGCCCAAGATCGAACAATATGGCGATGCGCTGTTCATCGTCGCCCGCACCGCGCAGCTGATCGAAGGACGTGTCACCTTCGGCGAGACGCATCTGTTCGTCGGCAGCGGCTACATCGTCAGCGTCAGGCACGGTCCTTCGACATCCTATGCCGCCGTGCGCCAGCACTGGGAAAGCTGCCCGCATTCGCTGGCCAAGGGCGAGGATTTCGTCCTCTATGCCATTCTCGACTTCATCGTCGACAATTACATGCCGGTGCTCGAGCAGATCGAGGACGAGGTCGAGGCGATCGAGGACAAGGTCCTTTTGAAGCCGATGACCGGCCCCGACATCGAGCGGCTCTATATGCTGCGCCGCGACCTCTTGCGCCTGCGCAATGCAGCGCTGCCGCTGGTGGAAGTCTGCCGCCGGCTGACCAGCGCCGACCTGCCGCAGATCCATTCCGCCATGCACCCGCTGTTCCGCGACGTGACCGACCACATCCGGACCGTCCAGGAAAAGATCGACAGCCTGCGCGAGGTGCTGGCCTTCGCCTTCGAGGCGAGCCTGCTGGTCGGTCAGAGCCAGGAAACGGCGATCTCGAAGAAACTCGCCTCATGGGCGGCCATATTGGCCGTGCCGACCGCCTTCGCCGGCATCTACGGCATGAATTTCACCGACATGCCGGAACTGAGGATGGAATATGGCTACCCGATGGTGCTGGCCACCATCGCGCTGATCTGCGCGGTCCTGTACTGGCGGTTTCGCAAGAACGGGTGGCTGTGAAAGTAGGGCAGTAGGGCAGTAGGGCAGGGCGCTCACAAGCGCGGTTCAAAACATACTGCCCTACTGCCTTACTCCCTATTCCCTTACTTACCTGTTCCGCCTCCGCTCCGCCGCCGGCTGGAACGCAACCCGGGCGTGATATTTGCAGTAAGGGCCGGTTTCGGCGGCTTCGTTGCCGCAGAAATTAAAGTCTTCCGAAAGCGGATCGCCGTTCGGCCATTTGCAGGTTCGCTCGGTCAGTTCGACAAGCTGCAGATGCCGTGAGATCGGTACCACGACGTTCTCGACTGGCCGGATATAGTGCCGCGCCACCGGTTCGGCGTCGAACTGGGTCTGCAAGGCCGTCGCGCCGATCGATGTCGTGACGTGACGCGACGCGCTTGCCGCCCGCGCCACCGATTTCTGAACGGTCGATCCCTGCGCCGTCTTCTTCTGGCGTGCCGGCGCCGCCGTTGCGCGCCCGCGGCCCGACAGTTTCAGCCGGTGCACCTTGCCGATGACCGCGTTGCGGCTGACCCCTCCGAGCTGCGCAGCAATCTGGCTTGCGCTCAGACCCTCCGACCACAGTTTTCTGAGAAGTTCGACCCGCTCGTCAGTCCAGTTCATGAGACCGCGCTCCTGCTAAGCGTGCGGCAATCAGAATCCACTCCCGACCCAGCACCACTGCTGGGGCAGACACCACATATATCTGGTGATTAGGTCCGCCGCACGAAATCTAGTTATTTCTCGACTACAACTACTCTATGCGCTGACTCGGTGACAAGAGTCCCAAGTGCAACACGAATCGGTTTTTTCGGTTTTCCCCAACTTGCCGCTCTCTTATGAGCCGGCGTCCTGCCAGGGGGCTTGCCGCGTGCCACTACGCGACGTTTTCGTTGACTTCATGGCCGAAAAACACGATAAGCCGCAAAGGCCGCCGCTTTGGCGGCTTTTTTGATTTTCCGGCACCGGAGAAGCATATAATGAGCGGTTCGGCGCTTTTCGAGACCTTTTCTCGCGCACCCCTGGCTTTCGACCATGGGGAAGGCTCCTGGCTGGTTACCGACAAGGGCGAGCGATATCTCGATTTCGCCGGCGGCATCGCGGTCAATTCGCTTGGCCACGGCCATCCGCACCTGGTCGCGGCCCTCACCGAGCAGGCAGCCAAGCTCTGGCACGTTTCCAACCTCTACGAGATTCCCGGGCAGAGCCGGCTTGGCGAGCGGCTGGCCGATGCCACCTTCGCCGACAAGGTGTTCTTCACCAACTCCGGCGCCGAAGCGTTGGAATGCGCGATCAAGACGGCGCGGCGCTACCACTTCGTCAAGGGCCATCCCGAGCGCTTCCGCACCATCACCTTCGAGGGTGCTTTCCACGGCCGCACGCTGGCCACCATCGCGGCCGGTGGCCAGTACAAATACCTCGAGGGGTTCGGACCCAAGGTCGAAGGCTTCGACCAGGTCGGCTTCGACGACATCGATGCCGCCGAAAAGGCGATCACCCCGGAGACCGCCGCGATCCTGATCGAGCCGGTGCAGGGCGAGGGCGGCATCCGCCCGGTGCCTGCGCAATCGCTGAAGCGGCTGCGCCAGCTTTGCGACCAGCACGACCTGCTGCTGATCTATGACGAGGTCCAGTGTGGCATCGGCCGCACCGGCAAGCTGTTCGCGCATGAATGGTCAGGCGTCACGCCGGACATCATGGCCATTGCCAAGGGCATTGGCGGCGGCTTCCCGATGGGCGCCTGCCTTGCCACCGACGAAGCGGCCGTCGGTATGACCGCCGGCGTGCATGGCACCACCTTCGGCGGCAACCCGCTGGCCATGGCGGTCGGCAACGCCGTACTCGACGTGGTGCTCGAAGAGGGCTTCCTCGAGGACGTCCAGCGCAAGGCGCTGCTGATAAAGCAGGGACTTGCCGCCGTTGCCGACGAATTTCCCGAGGTCATCGAGGACATCAGGGGCACCGGGCTGATGCTCGGCCTCAAATGCGCCATGCCCAATGCCAAGGTGAACATGGCATTGCGCGACCAGCGCCTGCTGGCGGTTCCGGCCGGCGACAACGTCATTCGCCTGCTGCCGCCGCTCACCGTCACCGATGCCGAGATCCACGACGCGCTCGATCGCATCCGCGCCGGCGCCAAGGGCCTGGTGGAGGCGATCGCCTCCGCCGCCGCGAAGTAAATCCCGGAACCGTTGCCGATGTCACTTCGCCACTTCACCGATCTTTCCGCCGTTTCCGAAGGCGATTTGCGCTTCATGCTGACCGACGCGGTGGCGCGCAAGCAGCGTCTCAAGGCCGGCGAGCGCTCGAAGCCGCTCGAAGGCAAGGTGCTGGCCATGATCTTCGACAAGCCGTCGACGCGCACGCGGGTGTCCTTCGACGTCGGCATGCGCCAGCTTGGCGGCGAGACCATCATGCTGACCGGCACCGAGATGCAGCTCGGCCGTTCCGAGACCATCGCCGACACCGCCAAGGTGCTGTCGCGCTATGTCGACGCCATCATGATCCGCACCACCTCGCACGAACGGCTGCTGGAGCTGACCGAGAACGCCACAATTCCGGTGATCAACGGGCTGACCGACGATACCCATCCATGCCAGCTGATGGCCGACATCATGACCTTCGAGGAGCATCGCGGTCCGGTTGCCGGCAAGACCATTGCCTGGACCGGTGACGGCAACAACGTGCTGCATTCGCTGCTCGAGGCCTCGGCGCGGTTCCGCTTCAACCTCAACGTCGCCGTGCCCGAAGGCAGCGAGCCGGCGCAGAAGCATATCGACTGGTCGCAGGCGAATGGCGGCAAGCTGCACTTCACGCGCTCGCCCGAGGAGGCCGTCGACCAGGCCGACTGCATCGTCACCGATTGCTGGGTGTCGATGGGGCAGGAGCATCGCGCCCGTGGCCACAACGTGTTCTCGCCCTATCAGGTCAATGCCAAGCTGATGGCCAGGGCGAAGCCCGACGCATTGTTCATGCACTGCCTGCCTGCTCATCGCGGCGAGGAAGTGACCGACGAAGTCATCGACGGCCCGCATTCGGTGGTCTTCGACGAGGCCGAGAACAGGCTCCACGCCCAGAAGGCCGTGCTTGCCTGGTGTCTTGGTGCTTGAAGTGTCTTGGCGCTTGAAGTGTCTCGGTGCTTGAAGTGTCTGGGCGCTTGATCTGCGGGGGCGCGATGCCTATCTGCGCCGCATCACGCAAATCAAGCGCGTTTGGACGCATGCTCCCGAGAGGACGGCATGGCCGCGCCCCGGAGCTTTGTCATGTTGGAAACGTATCAAGTGACTGAACACCACCCCAAACTCGGCGAGTTCGGCTACGCCGGCGACGATCACGTCGTGCCCTTCGAGGTCGGCCCGCTCGACGTGCGTGGCCGCACGGTCCAGCTCGGGCCGATGCTCGACGCCATCCTGAGCCGCCACGATTATCCCGAGCCGGTCGCCCGCCTGCTCGCGGAAGCCTGTGTGCTGACGGTGCTGCTCGGCACTTCGCTCAAGTTCGAGGGCAAGTTCATCCTGCAGACCCGCACCGACGGGCCGGTCGACATGCTGGTGGCGGACTTCTCCACGCCCTCTGCCCTGCGCGCCTATGCGCGCTTCGACGCCGATCGGCTCGAGGCTTTGGTCGCGGTCGGCGAGACATCGCAGCAGACGCTGCTCGGCAGCGGCGTTCTGGCGCTGACCATCGACCAGGGCGCCCACACGCAGCGCTATCAGGGCATCGTCCAGCTCGACGGCGAAACGCTGGAAGACGCCGCGCGCACCTATTTCCGCCAGTCGGAACAGATCCCGACCGATATCAGGCTGTCGGTGGCCAAGCTGTTGACGCCCGGCCCTGGCGGCGCGCGCGAGCAGTGGCGTGCCGGCGGCATCCTGGCGCAGTTCCTGCCGCAATCGCCCGAGCGCATGCGCGTTCCGGACCTGCCCGGCGGCGATGGCGATCCGCGCGAGGAGATCCATGATCCGGCCGACAATTCCTGGCAGGAATTGCTGGCGCTGCTCGGCACCATCGAGCCGACCGAACTGATCGATCCGACGATCGGCGCCGAACGGCTGCTCTATCGCCTGTTCCACGAGCATGGCGTGCGCGTCTTCGGCGGCGTTCCCGTCGCCGACCAGTGCTCATGCTCGCGCGACAAGATCCGCGGCATCCTCGAGGGCTTCTCCGCGCAGGAGATCAAGGACAGCACCGAGGATGGCGGCATCCACGTCGCCTGCGAGTTCTGCTCGAAGCAATATGACTTCGACCCGGCGGAATTCGCGGCGCAATGAAGGAACCGGCTTTCTCTCCATGGAACGGGGAGAAAGCCGCTAATTCACCGTCCGCCGCGTCCCTGGCAGGTCGAGGGAAAATGCCGGAATGGCGATGTCGAAGGTCTCGCCGCGCTTGTTGCGCATCGTGTAGCGGCCGACCATGATTCCTGACGGGGTCGAGAGCGGGCAGCCGGACGTATACTGATAGCTGTCGCCGGGATTGAGTTCAGGCTGGTCGCCGACGACGCCCGGCCCACTCACTTCCTCGACCCGGCCGGTGCCGTCGGTGATATGCCAATAACGCGACAGAAGCTGCACGAACTCGTCCGACTGATTGTCGATCGTTATCTGATAGCCCCAGACATAGCGGTTCTCCGAAGGATCCGAGCGGTCCTCGAGGTAGAACGGCCTGACCTGCACTTCGATGTTGCGCGTGACGGCGCTATACATAAACGGCTCCAAACTGATCCGGTAATTTCGGCGCTCCCGGCGGGCAGGTCAACATGCGCGTCTTGTCGCGCCCGGCCTTGAAAGGCAGGTGCCGGCAAAGAATGTCATTTAAGTGACACAGGACAATGGTGGTGTGCGCCAAGCGGGCGACTCGACGCTCTGTCGAACTGTTGAAAACGGCCACAAAGCCGGCCGTCTTTTCTGGAGTGACCAGATCTCGATGGAACTCACTCTCATAGCCGCCTCGCTTTCGACTGCTCTCATTCTCTCAAATGCCGCCAGCATTTCGCTTGCCGCTTCGCAGCTGAAGCGGCGAACCACGGTCGCCCCGCCCGACGGCAAATCGCAGCCGGTGTCGATTGTCATACCATCGCGTGGTGTCGAGCCGTTCACGCACGAGACACTGGAACGCGCCTTCTCGCTCGACTGGCCGCGCTACGAATTGATCTTCTGCGTCGCCCATGCCGACGATCCGGTCGTCAAACTGATAAACAGGGCGATTGCCCGGTTTCCCAAAGTGCCGGCCCGGCTTTTGATCGGCGACGACCGCATCAGCGCCAATCCCAAACTCAACAACTGCGTCAAGGGCTGGGAAGCGGCGCGCCACAACTGGGTCGTTCTTGCAGACTCAAACGTGCTGATGCCCAGGGACTACATCCAGCATTTGATGGCGGCGTGGCGAGCCGATACCGGCCTTGTCTGCTCGACGCCAATCGGCTCGCGTCCCGACGGTTTTTGGGCCGAGGTCGAATGCGCCTTTCTCAACACGCTGCAGGCCCGCTGGCAATATGCCGGCGAGGCGCTCGGCCTTGGCTTCGCCCAGGGCAAGAGCATGCTGTGGAACAAGCCGATGCTGGATGCCAGCGGCGGCATTCGCGCGCTGGCGGCCGAGATCGCCGAGGACGCCGCCGCGACCAAGCTGGTGAACGGCCTCGGCCTGCGCGTCAATCTCGTCGCTTCGCCCTTCGAGCAGCCGCTCGGCCGGCGCACGCTTGGCGAGATCTGGTCGCGCCAGGCCCGCTGGGCGCGCCTGCGCCGTGTCACCTTCCCGCTGTTCTTCGCGCCCGAAATCCTCACTGGTGCTGTGGTGCCGCTGGCGCTTGCGCTGGTCGCGGCGGCAGGCGCCGGCTTCAGCCTCTGGGCAACCGCGCTTGCCGTGTTGGCGGCCTTCTATCTTCCGGAATGCGCCCTGGCCTGGTCCAAGGGCTGGTACCTGTCGCCGCGCATGGTCGCGGCGATCATGGTGCGCGACCTAATCCTGCCGGCGATGTGGACGCGCGGCTGGCTCGGCGGCGCCGTCGACTGGCGCGGCAATGCGATGACCATCCGCACCAAGGCGGCTGAACTGGAGGAGACGCCGTCAAGCGCCTGATCGCGCCTGTTTGACGGACCTACCGGACTGTCTTGCCTATTTGGCCGCCCTCAACGCCTGCGCGATGTCTTCCAGTAGGTCGTCGGTATCCTCCAGGCCGACCGACAGCCTGAGCGTACCTGGCCCGATGCCGAGTTCGGCGCGCGCCTCGTCGCTCAAATTCTTATGCGTCGTCGTCGCCGGATGGGTGATCAGGCTCTTGGCATCGCCGAGATTGTTCGAGATCAGAACGATGTCCAGCGCATTCTGCAAGGCGAAGGCCGCCTGCTTGCCGCCCTTGACGTCGAGGCAGATCAGCGTCGAGCCGCCCGACATCTGCTTCTTGACGATATCAGCCTGCGGGTGGTCGGCACGGCCGGGATAGATGACGCGGGCGATCTGCGGCTGCTCGGCCAGGAAATCGGCGATCCTGCCGGCGCTTTCCGTCTGCTGGCGCACGCGCAACGGCAGCGTCTCCAGTCCCTTCAGCAGCGTCCAGGCATTGAACGGCGACAGGCTGGGCCCCGTGTGGCGGAAATAGTCGTGCAGGTTCTCGTCGATCCACTTCTTATCCGAAAGGATGACGCCGCCCAGGCAACGCCCCTGGCCGTCGATGTGCTTGGTGGCCGAATAGACGACGATGTGGGCGCCGAGCTGCAGCGGCTTCTGCTGCAGCGGCGTGGCGAAGACATTGTCGACGACGAGCCGCGCACCGATTGAATTGGCAAGTGCCGCGACGGCCGATATGTCGACCACTTCCAGCGTCGGGTTGGTCGGGCTTTCCAGGAAGAACAGCTTGGTGTTGGGCTTGACCGCTCTTTCCCAGTTGGCGATGTCGGTGCCGTCGACCAGCGTCGCTTCGATGCCATATCGCGGCGCCAGCGTCTCGACCACCCAGCGGCAGGAGCCGAACAGCGCGCGCGCCGCCACGATATGGTCGCCGGCCTTGACGCTGCACAAGAGCGCCGCCGTCACCGCCGCCATGCCCGACGCCGTGGCGCGCGCATCCTCGGCACCCTCCAGCGCGCACATGCGCTTTTCGAACATGTCGACCGTGGGATTGGCGTAGCGCGAATAGATGAAGCCTGGTTCCTCGCCCTTGAAACGGGCCTCCGCCGCCTGCGCCGTCTCGTAGACATAGCCCTGGGTAAGGTACATTGCTTCCGACGTCTCGCCGAATTGGGAACGCAGGGTTCCGCCATGGACGAGGGCTGTCTGTGGCTTCCAGTCGCGCTTCTTGTTGCTCATTGCTTTGTTCCAGACACAAAAAAACCGGCCGCGAAAGTCGCAACCGGTCCATACGGCCTTGCGGCCAACGGTCCTTTAGCGACTTGTTTAACGTGGCTGCAAGCCGACCGGCCAAATCACCACGGGATAACGACCCTTTAGACCCGTCCCACGCTTGCGTCAATTGCCGGCTTCATTAAGAGGTTTGTGCGACAAGAAAATCGTCGGCCAGGAGCGCAGCCTTGCGGCAGACAGGCATTCTTCCCGATCAGGACATATCGGCGCTGTTCCAGTCCGGCGCGCTGAAGTCGGCGCGCGCGCTCGATGCCGACCAGATCCAGCCGGCCAGCCTCGATCTGAGGCTCGGCGACACGGCCTGGCGGGTGCGGGCTTCCTTCCTGCCGGGCCCCAACCACACGGTTTCGGAAAAGCTCGATCGCCTGAAGCTGCACGAGATCAATCTTGCCGAAGGCGCTGTGCTGGAAACCGGCTGCGTCTACATCGTGCCGCTGCTCGAAAGCCTGGCGCTGCCGGCGGAGATTTCGGCCTCGGCCAACCCGAAGAGCTCGACCGGCCGGCTCGACATCTTCACCCGTGTGATGACCGACCGTGGCCACGAGTTCGACAAGATCGCCGCCGGCTACAACGGTCCGCTCTATCTGGAAGTCAGCCCGCGCACCTTCCCGATCGTCGCGCGCACCGGTTCGCGCCTGTCGCAGATACGCTTCCGCACCGGCAACGCACTGCTCTCGGAAGCCGAATTGCATGAACTGCACCGTGCCGAGATGCTGGTCGCCACCGAACCGCCGAATATTTCCGGCGGTGGCATCGCACTGTCGATCGACCTCAATGGCGACAGTGATGGGCTGGTCGGCTATCGAGGCAAGCATCACACCGGTCTCGTCGACGTCGACAAGCGCGCCGCGCAGGATGTCGTAGATTTCTGGGAGCCGATCCACAAGAGCGGCGCCGGCGAACTGGTGCTCGATCCCGACGAGTTCTACATCCTCGTCAGCCAGGAGGCGGTGCATGTGCCGCCGCTCTATGCAGCCGAGATGACGCCCTTTGATCCGCTCGTCGGTGAATTCCGTGTTCACTATGCTGGCTTCTTCGATCCGGGCTTCGGCCATTCGGCGTCCGGCGGCACCGGCAGCCGGGCGGTGCTCGAAGTGCGCAGCCACGAAGTGCCGTTCATCCTCGACCATGGCCAGATCGTCGGCCGGCTGGTCTACGAGCACATGCTGAAGCGGCCGCAGGCGCTTTACGGCACCGACCTAGGCTCCAACTACCAGGCGCAGGGCCTGAAGCTGTCCAAGCATTTCCGCGCCGCGCGCTGAGCTCCGATTACCACCAGGTAAAATACTTGCCTGCGCTGACACATCATGCTTGGCTGGCTTGTCGGTCGCCGGGATGCGGCGCTCAAGGGGAACAAGAAAATGCAGATTTCAAAATGGATCCTATCGGCGGCAGGCGCTGCCATGTTGGCGATGGCGGCCGGCTCTCTGTCGGCGCAGGCTGCCGAGAAATTGAAAATCGGCACCGAGGGCGCCTATCCGCCGTTCAACACCATCACCTCTGACGGCAAGGTTGTCGGCTTCGATATCGACATCGCCAATGCGCTGTGCGCGCAGATGAAGGTCGAGTGCGAAATCGTCACCCAGGACTGGGATGGCATCATCCCCGCCCTGCAGGCCAAGAAGTTCGACGCCATCATCGCCTCGATGAGCATCACCGAGGAGCGCAAGAAGCAGGTCGCCTTCACCAACAAATATTATACGACGCCGCTCGCCCTGGTCGCCTTGAAGGACAGCGACATCGCCTCCACCGAACCGGCGGCACTTGCCGGCAAGACGGTCGGCGCCCAGGCTGCGACCACGCAGGCCACCTATGACCAGGATGTCTATGGCAAGGCAGGCGCGGAGGCAAAGCTCTACCCGACCCAGGAGGAAGCGATCACCGACCTGCAGAACGGCCGGCTTGACGCTGTGATCTCGGACAAGTTCGTGCTGGTCGACTGGATGAAGAAGGCGAGCGACGGCTGCTGCAAGATGATTGGAGACGTCAAGGGTACGGAGACGCAAGCCGGCATCGCCGTGCGCCTCGAAGACACCGCACTGCGCGACAAGCTCAACGCGGCCATCGACGCCATCGTCGCCGACGGCACCTACAAGAAGATCCAGGCCAAATATTTCGACTTCGATATTTATTGAGGGATTGAGGCTGCCAATCTCCCCCCTCGTGGGGGAGATGCCCGGCAGGGCAGAGGGGGGCGCGAAGGATCGCGGCCTTTCTTCAAAATGCCGGGAATAGCCTGAAGACAGAATTGTTTCGATTGAGACGCTGACGGGACAGCGCCCCCCTCTGGCCTGCCGGCCATCTCCCCCACAAGGGGGGAGATCACTCCATCACAAAGCCCTGACCGCCACCTTCACCGGCTGCTCAAGCTCGAGCGGGTTGCGTAGCGGCAGGCCGAAATCCCCGGCCTCGATCTCGAATACGTCGCCGGCTTCGGTCTTGATGCCGTCGGCGAAGGACAGCGTCGCCGTGCCGAACATGTGCACATGCACGTCGCCCGGCTGACGGAAGGCCGAGTATTTGAAGTGGTGATGTTCGAGATTGCCGATGGTGTGCGACATGTTCGCTTCGCCCGACAGGAACGGCTTTTCCCACAGCGTCTTGCCGTCGCGTACGATACGTGACGTGCCGCGGATGTCCGATGGCAGGTCTCCGATCAGGATCTCGGGTCCGAAGGAGGCGTTGCGCAGCTTGGAATGGGCGAGGAAGAGATAGTTGACGCGCTCGGTCACGTGGTCGGAAAACTCGTTCGACAGCGTGAAGCCGACGCGGAACGGGGCACCGTCGTCACCGATGACATAGATGCCTGCCACCTCGGGTTCCTCGCCGGCGTCCTTGGCGAAAGCCGGTGACAGGAGCGCGGCACCCGGCGCTACGGCCATCGTGCCATTGCCCTTGTAGAACCATTCCGGCTGCACGCCGGTCTGGCCTTTCGCGGGCTTGCCGCCTTCCAGGCCCATGCGGAACATCTTCATGGAATCGGTGAGCTGCTCCTCGCCGTCGGTGCTGAGCTTCTTGTGCATGGAATCGCGCGTCGCGGCCGAACCGAGATGGGTCAGCCCGGTGCCGGTCAGATGCAGGTGCGCCGGATCGGGGTGATTGATCGGCGACAGGAGCCGCCCCTTCTTGTAGGCGGCGTCGAGATCGACCGTCTCGCCAAGTCCCTTGCGCTCGATCAGCGCGACGAGGCCGGTGCCGGTGCGGGCAGCCTCCATCGCCAGCGAATAGACGCTGCGCGCCCCGTTGATGATCCGGGTCTTGCCGCCGCTGCGGGCAACGACACGGATGGTCTCGGCGTCGTCGAGAATCTGCGAGATCAGCATGATCAATCCTCTCTCATGTGCCTTGGCACGGCTGCCGGTGCGGCAAACCTTCCCAAGCGCGGCCGGAACGTCGTCCGTGCCACGGGTGAAATTCTCCGTTCGGATTGCGCTCGCGGGGCCTGGTTCCTTGAGGGAACTTCTTCATGCCGGCGGGTTGCCGGCAGCGCCGCGATGTGACCCGTATGCCTTCCTCGTTGCCCTTGCTGGAGCGGTTCGACCCGCTCCCGGTATTTTTTTGTCCCTACGCAATTCCTGTGGGAAAACCGCGACGCACTTTTTCTGGAATTGCTCCTGTCAGGCCTTGTTCTTGTTGTAGACGTCGAAGATCACGGCGCCGAGCAGCACCAGACCTTTGACCACCTGCTGCCAGTCGACATTGACGCCCATGATCGACATGCCGTTGTTCATCACGCCCATGATGAAGCCGCCGACCACGGCGCCGATGACCTGGCCGACGCCGCCCATCGCCGAGGCGCCGCCGATGAAGACGGCGGCGATGACGTCGAGTTCGCTGCCTAGGCCCGCCGCCGGCACCGCCTGGCCGAGGCGTGCCGCGATGATCAGGCCGCCGAGCGCCGACAGCACGCCCATATTGATGAACACCAGCAAAGTCAGCCGCTCGGTGTTGATGCCCGACAGCTGCGCCGCCTTGGGATTGCCGCCCATCGCGTAGATGCGGCGGCCGATGGTCATACGCTTGGTGACGAAGACGAACAGCGTGATCAGCACGCCCATGACGAGCAGCACCACCGGCAGGCCCCGGTAGCTGGCGAACTCATAGACCAGGAACAGCGCCAGCGCGCTGGCGACCAGCGTCTTGACGATGAACAGGGGGAAGGGCTCGGCCTCGTAGCCATGACGTTCGCGCTTGCGCCGCGTCCTTACCCCGAAATAGGCATAGGCCAGCACGGCGATCAGGCCGAGCACGACTGTCGTCATGTGCAGAGTCACGCCGCTGCCCAGGATGGTCTTGCCGGCCGCGTTCACTACCGGCGGGACAAGCGTCAGCGGGCCGATCACGTCAGGGATAAAGCCGGAGCTGAGCATTTTGAAGTCGTCCGGAAGCGGGCCGACCGAAGAGCCGCCGCCGAGCAGCGCCTGGCAGATGCCGCGGAAGATCAGCATGCCCGCTAGTGTCACGATGAAGCTCGGTATCCTGTGATAGGCGATCCAGTAGCCTTGCGCGGCGCCGATCAGGCCGCCCACGACGAGGCAGACGATCGAAACCACCAGCGGATTGCTGAGCGGTCCGAGCTGCCAGATGACCATCATGTTTGCCGCCAGCGCGCCGATGAAACCGGCGACCGATCCGACGCTGAGGTCGATATAGCCGGAGACGATGACCAGCAGCATGCCCAGCGCCATCACGATGATGAACGAGTTCTGCTGCACCAGGTTGCTGAGATTGACCGGCTTGAACAGCGTTCCCGAGGTGGTGAACTGGAAGAACAGCATGATGACGATCAGCGCGATAATCAGGCCGTATTCGCGCAAATTCGTCGCCAGCGCCGACACGGCGATGCGTGGACGCTGTTCTTCGGCGATGTTGCCCTGTGGGGCGGGGGCGCTATCGGTGCTCATGCTGCTTTTCCTTCTCCCCGGACGATGGCGCGCATTATTTTTTCCTGGCTCGCGTCCGCCGCGGGCATTTCGCCCACGATGCGTCCTTCGTTCATGACGTAGATGCGGTCGGTAATCCCGAGCAATTCCGGCATTTCCGACGAGATGACCACGATCGCCTTACCTTCCGAGGCAAGCCGCGCGATGATCGTGTAGATTTCGTACTTGGCGCCGACATCGATGCCGCGTGTCGGCTCGTCGAGGATCAGCACGTCCGGGTCGGCAAACAGCCATTTCGACAGCACCACCTTCTGCTGGTTGCCACCGGAAAGATTGCCGGTCAACTGATAGACACTGGACGCACGGATATTGGTCTTCTTGCGATAGTCGTTGGCAACGGCGAGTTCGCGCATGTCGTCGATGACGCTGTGGCGCGACACGCCGCCGAGATTGGCAAGCGTTATGTTATGCTTGATATGGTCGATGAGGTTGAGACCGTAAGTCTTGCGGTCCTCGGTGACGTAGGCGATGCCGTGTTGGACCGCCTTGCTTACCGACGAGACATCGACCGGCTTGCCCTTGAGCAGCACCTCGCCGGTGATGCGGCGGCCATAGGAGCGGCCGAAAAGGCTCATCGCGAATTCGGTGCGCCCGGCGCCCATCAGCCCGGCAATGCCGACCACCTCGCCCTTGCGCACATTGATGTCGATGCCCTTGATCACCTGCCGTTCGGCGTGGAGCGGGTGATAGACCGACCAGTTCTTCACCTCGAACACGACCTCGCCGATCTTGGGCTCGCGCGGCGGATAGCGGTCATCGAGCGAACGGCCGACCATCGAGGTGATGATACGATCTTCGCTGATATCTTTCTTGGCCAGCGTCTCGATGGTGCGTCCGTCACGGATGACCGTTACCTTGTCGGCGACCCGGTTGATCTCGTTGAGCTTGTGCGAGATCAGGATCGAGGTCATGCCTTGCCGCTTGAATTCGAGCAGAAGATCGAGCAGCGCCTGGCTGTCTTTTTCGCTGAGCGACGCGGTCGGCTCATCGAGGATCAAAAGCTTGACGTCCTTGCTCAGCGCCTTGGCGATTTCGACCAGCTGCTGCTTGCCGACGCCGATATTGGTGATCAGTGTCTTGGGGTCCTCCTTGAGGCCCACCTTCTTCAACAGCGCGCCGGTGCGCGCCTCGTTGGCATCCCAGTCGATGACGCCGTATTTGGCGTGTTCGTTGCCGAGGAAGATATTTTCAGTGATCGACAGCATCGGTACCAGCGCAAGCTCCTGGTGGATGATGACGATGCCCTTGTGTTCGCTGTCATGGATGCCTTTGAACTGGCATTCCTGGCCCTGGAAGATGATCTGGCCATCATACGTGCCTGCGGGATAGACGCCCGACAGGACCTTCATCAGCGTCGACTTGCCGGCGCCGTTCTCTCCGACCACGGCGTGGATCTCGCCTTCCTCGACGCTGAGGTTGACGTTCGACAGCGCCTTCACGCCGGGGAACGTCTTGGTGATGTCGCGCATCTCCAAAATCGTCGAGGTCATGGGCAATACTTCTCCTGCGAGGTCCGCAACAATACCGGGGTCGCTGGTGAACGAAAAGGGGCCCTGCGTTGCGCAGGACCCCTGGCTTTGCAACCGAAATTACTTCAGGTCTTCGGCCTTGATGTAGCCGGAGTCGACGACCAGCTTCTGGTAGTTCGACTTGTCGACTTCGTGCGGCGTCAACAGGATCGAGGGAACGACCTTGACGTCGTTGTTGTAGGTCTTGGTGTCGAGGCCGTCAGGCTTGCCGCCCGAGAGCACCTTGTCGACCAGACCGACAGTGGCCTTGGCCAGGTCGCGGGTGTCCTTGAACACGGTCGAGTACTGTTCGCCCGTGATGATCAGCTTGACCGAGGCGGTCTCGGCGTCCTGGCCGGTCACGATCGGCCAGGGCTGTGCGTCGGTGCCGTAACCAACGGCGCGCAGCGAGGCGGTGATGCCGCGCGACAGGCCGTCATAGGGCGACAGAACGCCATCGACGCGGCTGCCGTCCGAATAGTTGGCCGACAGCAGGTTGTCCATGCGCGCCTGGGCGGTGGCTGCCAGCCAACGCAGCGTGCCGACCTTGTCCATGCCCATCTGGCCGGACTTGATCTTGATCGAGCCGTCGTCGATCAGCGGCTGCAGGACGGAAATCGCACCGTTGTAGAAGAAGAAGGCGTTGTTGTCGTCGGGCGAGCCGCCGAACAGCTCGACGTTCCACGGCTTGGTGTTCGGGAAGCGTTCCTTGAGGCCCTTGACCAGCGAATTCGCCTGGATCACGCCGACGCCGAAATTGTCGAAGGTGGTGTAATAGTCGACATTGGCGGTCTTCTTGATCAGGCGGTCATAGGCGACCACGACGACGCCCGCGTCAGCTGCCTTCTGCAGCGCATCCGAGAGCGTGGTGCCGTCGATCGAGGCGATGATCAGCGCCTTCGGGCCCTTGGTGATTTCGTTTTCCAGCTGGCTGAGCTGGTTGGGGATGTCGTCCTGCGCGTACTGCAGGTCAACGGTGTAGCCAAGAGCCTCGAGCTGGGACTTGACGGCATCGCCGTCATTGATCCAGCGCTGCGAAGTCTTGGTCGGCATCAGCACGCCGACAAGACCCTTGTCGGCCGCGTGTGCCGAATAGGTCATGGCAGCGATGCCAAGCGCCGCGACTGCGGCCAGTGTCTTGATGATTTTCACATAACTCTCCCTGTTTGATGGACGCGGCACCCCGGGGGTCGCGGGCCGCGCAATCGTGCAGAAGCGCCAAGGCACTGCTGCCGTCATATCGATCTCCGGTATCCTCCCATGGTCCCGAACCGCTGATTTCAATCGATACGATTTCATCGTCGGCGACTGTCACGTCTCGGAACGCGCGAAGGGTGTGGCTCTTTGCCATAACTGTCAAATGCGATCTTTGATGGTTGCTATACCGGGACTGATATATGTTGGATCCAGGAACACGATATTGGCGAGTTAGGGGCATTCATGGCGACATTGCGCAATCCCGGTGGAATTTCAGAGGGTTACAACGAGCTGCCCGGTGACGGCGAGACCCTGCTGCGCAGCGGTCTCAGCCTGCGTCACATGCGCATGATCGTGGCCTTGGACGATCACGGTCGGGTGAGCGCGGCTGCCCAGGTCATGAACATCTCGCAACCGGCGGCTTCGCGCATGATCGCCGAGATGGAGGCGGTGCTGGAGGTCAAGCTGTGCGAAAGGCTGCCGCGTGGCGTCGCGCTGACGCCCTACGGCAAGGCGCTGGCGAGGCGTGCGCGCTCGATCCTGCTGGAGATGCGCGAGGTCGATCGCGAGATCTCCGAGCTCAAGGCGGGCAAGGGCGGTTCGGTGTTCCTGGGTGCCGTGACGGCGCCGGCGATCGAACTGGCGGTGCCGGCGATTCGCGAAATTCGCCGCATCTATCCGCGCATCGAGATCACCATGCAGGTCGAGACGTCGAATGTGCTGGCGCGCGAACTTATTGCCACGCGCCATGATTTCATCATTGCGCGCATTCCTGACGACCTGAACCCACGACTGTTCGAATCCCGTGTCATCGGCGTCGAGAAAGCCTGCCTGATCGTGCGCCGCGGCCACCCGCTCACCAGGGGCAGCGTGGTGCGGCTGGAAGATACCGCCGCCTATGACTGGGTCTTCCAATCGGGCGGTTCGCCCTTGCGCCAGGCGATGGAGAGCAATTTCCTCAACCGCAACATCGCGCTTCCGGACCGCATCCTCAACACCAGCTCGCTGCTCTTGACGCTGGTCATGGTCGCGCAGTCCGACGCCATCGCCCCGGTCTCGATACAGGTCGCGAAATTCATCCAGAATCCCGACGGTCTGGCCGGCGCTATCGACGTCGTCCAGACCGAGTTCGACATCGAGGTCAGGCCTTACAGCCTGATCACGGTCAGGAATCGCGTGCTGTCGCCGGCCGCCAAGATGCTGCACGATTTTATCCTGCGCGAAGTGGGATGATGGAACGCGAATCGAGCTCGCGCGTTCAATCCAGTCGGCATGCTTGTTGGAGCCCGTTTGGGCGAGGGAACGAGGCGCCGGCGGTCAACAATTCTGGAGGCTTTGATGGAACGTCGGTTATTTCTCACTGGAATGCTTGGCGTTGCGGGGGCAGTTGCGTTTGCAGGCGTCGCCGGACCCGGCCGCGCGGTTGCCGGTATTCCCCAAGGCAACGGTAACGGAATTCTCGATGAATTGGACAAGCCGGATCCGTCTGTCTTCGAGAACGACGACCAGATCGAGGTGGAGCAGGTCTCCCATCGCCGTTGGCATCGTCGCTACTATCGCCGTTACCGCCATGGCGGACGACGTCGCGTCTGGAGAAGGGTCTGCCGTCGTTATTGGCGCCATGGCCGTCGCCGTGTCCGCTGCTGGCGTGAGCGCGTCTGGGTCGGCATCTGGCTGTAACGGACCGCGAGTTGAAGGCCGGCCACCGCTGCGGTGGCCGGGTGCCTTGTTGATTGGGGACGTATGCAGGGGCCAGACCTGTGTGTCGCACCAGCGACGGAATTGGCCGGCCTGTTTAGCCTAAGACTGCTTAGCCGAAGATCGAATTGACGGAATCATATTAGAGACTACTAATTGGCCTGTTGTTAGACGGAGGTGACCATGCCGAGGAGCCATCGAGGCGCAGAACCGTATCCCGCAATGCCGGCCATACGCTTACAGGCAGGGGGCAACCGGCACGCATGAAAGGTGTGGCGATACTGACCGAGGCCCGTAGCGGCTCCGAATGGCTTGGCAGCCTCGCAAACAGCACCGGATTGTTAGGCAACTCGGCCGAATGGCTCGACACGGCCAATCTGGGTTTCAAGCCGAAATCCTTCGATGAACTCCTGTCTGCCGTCATCGATCGCGGCGGGACCGCGAATGGCAGGTTCGCCGTAAAACTGTTTCCACGCCACCTTCACTGGTCGCAGGCGAAACATGGAGCCGACTTCCTTGCCGAATGTGTCCGGCGCCATACCATGGGTTTGATCCTGCTGGAGCGGCGGGACCGCCTTCGACAGGCGATTTCCTACTGCCGGGCAAAGGCGTCTGGCGGTTGGAGAAGCACGATGGACCGCGCGGATCTGGTTCCGCAATACGACTTCGCCGGTATCTGCCGGGCCTATTTCCTGATTGAGCAGAGCTATGCCTTCTGGGAGGCCTACTTGCGCCTCGCCGATTTGCCCCACGACCATTTCTTCTACGAAGATCTGCTGGATGATCCTCGTCCCTACGTCGCATCGGTTGCCCGGCAATTGTCGGTTGAGATGCCCGACTGCGAGTTCAAGACGAATTTGCGGTTGCAGCGGGACACGCATACCGAAGAGTGGGTGGAGCGTTTCCAGGACGACGCCCGATCGGGAGACGTGCTGGCCCACCTCCCCGAACAGGTGGCGCCGCGCAACTTCGAGAACTTCACCCGGTTCCTTCTCAAGAAGCAGATGCGAATAGGCCAGGCTTAGACTTGCCTGCGGCGCCCACTGGTTTCCGGAGCCAAATCAGGCGCAAACCCTTCGGACATATGCTGGAGCGGGTAGCGAACTCGCGCGTTCAGCTTGGGAAGCTAGCCCTTTCGACCGGATTCCAACGACTTTCGTGTAAACTCGGGCAAATAGCGCTTGTTTGAAATCAATGGGTTACCGTAGAAATGTAAAACCGTCGGACGGTTAGAATGCCGCGGTTCTTCCCAGCGCAAGGGGTCAGTGGCCGTCGTGATCGGCAACCAAGTTGCAGCGTCCATCCGTCCCGAAAAACAAACCTCTGCCGGCCCCCTCTTTCCACCAACCATTTCCGGAGGCAGAGCGACGCAGACTGACCACGCCGAAACGCCACGCGCTCTTGTCGCCCTGGTAGGGCTGCAAGGAGAATAAATCTTCGTAGTGCGGCACCGGCCAGGTGTGATCCAGCACATCCCAGTCGCCTATCTTCCCACCAAGCCACATATCAAAATGATCTCGAGTCTTTGTGGCGGGCGGATTCGGATAGAGGGCAATTAGATGGGCTGTTCCGTCAGGATCGAGCTTGGCAGGCAGCGATTCGACAATTTTTCGAAGCAGGTCGGTCCCTTGCACTCCGCCGCTCCAGAAATTGTCTCCTGGTTGCGCTGCACTATCAGGAGCGTAAGGAGGATTGGCCAAGAGGAGATCGCATGTTCCCTCGATTGAGTTGAACAAATCGCTTAAAATAAACTGTGCGTTGCTTTTGCCGTTAAGCATTGCATTGAACGTTGCAAATTCAACAGCGCGCGGATTGACGTCCGCGCCGATAACCGACGAACAATGATCTGCGGCCAGTATCGCGTGAATACCGGATCCTGTCCCCAAATCGACTGCCCGCCGTCGTGGACTTCTTTTGACCAAGCCGCCGAGAACAAAGCTCTCTCCCCACAACCACATGACCTGATTGATTGTGGAATTCTTGGCAGGATGGTCCGTTACAATGTAGCTGCCGTAGCAAGGAAATAAACACGCGTTCGCTTGCAGGACTCCGCCCGCACAGTCGGTCAAGAGGCCCATATCAAGCGCTGTATCGACGAACCTCGACGTAAGCTGTTTGGCAAAGAGGTTCGTGTTGACCTGACGGCCATCAATAAAGAGCGAAATAAGATTGTCGATGGGATCGTTTGCACGAGCGACCCAGTCGGGTCTCATCGAGGCCCAGAAATTAACACCTAGGCGAGGAAAAACCCCCAGTCGCTTTGCGCAACTAGCGAGGTCAAAACTGCAACTGCGCAATTCGCTCACAAATTGCGTCATTCGTTCAGGTGCCACCGGGACCGGTGCAGCAACTTCGCGACAAATCGTCTGCAGTGTCGAGCTTGCTGGCTGTTCGGATCTAGCTGGCGGCGCTTCAGCCAAATGACCTGGCGGCGTATCCGCTTGCAGGAGGGCAATTATCTCATCTTTCTGATCGACAAGTGCCGATTTCAATTCCGCGTCGATTGCACCCACAGGAGCACTGCATCTAAGCCGGGACCCTTCTACCCATAGGTTCACCTTGCGGCTACGCAAAATTGTTAGAAGCGTGCTGACGTCCATCATAGAGTGTTCCTGATACTGAACGTTACCTTCGAAGGATGAAGCCTGGCCGCCGCTTCCTGGCGTCCTTTCGCCAGCGATCAGCCTGGTCGGCACCTTGATGACGCTGGACTTTGCCCACGCCCCTTGCTCCCAAAGGAAGAATGCTTCCAAAGTGGCAGTGAGTCCAGATAAGTTTAGCTGCGGCTAATGGGGAGGGTAAGCGTGATACGCCGTTGGACTAATTGCCCTTATGTGAGTTCCAGCTAATTTGCCCTGCGACGGGAATTCAAACCCTACTCCTCGTCAGCCTTATGACACTTAAGCCCGCTGGCCCCCTGGCGGGCTTTTCTGTGCCCGGTCGACGGCGGTTTTATTTGACGGGCGGCACTGATCGGAAAACCAGCACATTGGGGCCGAACTCCCTCACCCAAGCCTCATCCCTGGCGCCGCTGCGGTAGGAGCTTCGACACAATGCCTTCGAGGCCTATCCGCTCGGCCGCCGCGAAGAACTCGGCGCCACCGCCTTCAAGGTACTGGCTGTACTGGATGACGCCGTCGGCGGGCTTTACCAGGTCCCACAGAATCACCTTGCGCTCGATCACCGGCAGCGGGCGCGGATCCTCGCCATCCTTGTGCAAGATGTCGAAGGCGACGAAGGCAAGCAGCTCGGCATTCCATGCCAATGCGCGATTGCATGGCGTGAAAGTTCGGCCGGCCGTCCGGCTCGGGCGCGATCATCTCGCCGTCGAGGATCAATGATTTCGCCGGCAAACGCCCGGCCGCCGGCCCAGTCGAGCACCAGCTGGGTGCGGTCGTCGTCGGACGCGCGCTGTAGCGTCCAAGAGAGCGACTCGACCAAAAGCGGAACGAAAGCGGTAAAACTGCCTGTAAAAACCACCCACTTTAGCTTGCTCCAAATCAGGCGCAAACCCTTGCGGCATATGCTGGAGCGGGTAGCGGGAATCGAACCCGCGCGTTCAGCTTGGGAAGCTGACAGGCTACCATTACATCATACCCGCGCAGCAGCCTCGTTACCATGAGGATTAGCCTCCGGGCAATCGCAAACCGGCTCCTGTCGCAAGTTGCGGCGGTTCAGCGGGTCCATGGCCCGCGGATTGCACTTTTGCCTTCGCGACTTCGTTGCTCGCGGCAAAGCTCGGCCAGTATTTCGAGATGGCGAGCGCCGCTCCGGCGGTCGAGAAATGGCCGTAGTCGAAGTAGAGAAATTGCCTGGTGCCTGCATCGGCGTAGGAACAGCCGGCCGCGTCACACAGATAGGCCAGCGGGTCGATGAAATCAGCGCCTTTGACGAATGGCAGCACTCGCTTGTTGATGTCGGGATCCATGGCCATCGGCCAGGACGTGTTCGCGGCATGCTCCCGCGTTGCGAAGAAGGCGATTTTCTGGACGTCGGCGACGAATTCCGGAGACTGGCCGATGACATAGACCTTGACGCCCATTTCGCGAAGCCGGTCGACTGTCTTCTGCAGGCCATCGAAGCCCCTGATCTGGTAGTCGCTCCAACGGCCGCTCAGGATGACCGCGTGGACATTGGCGTCCCGGATGATCGACAGGGCCCGTTCGTTGAAGCGGGTGCAGGCCGGCCGGGCATAGGAAAAATAGCTCAGGTCCGGTGGACAGCCGGCATAGGTGTATTGGATGACGTTGGCCTGGACCTTCTGCGCGTTGGCGTCGAGCCCCGGAACATAATGGGCTGCAAAGGAATCGCCCCACAGCAGCACATTGGTGGCAAAGCCCTGCGTGCGGGTGCAGTCGGCAAGGTTCCAGGTCTCGATCCGGGTCTCGCCTTCATTGAAACAGACGCCGTTGCGCCAGTCGCCGACGCGAATCCGTTCGGTCGAAAAATCCGGGAACCGTTGCGGAAAACCGTTGCCCAGCGCACCAGTCAGGCCAACGGCGCACAGCAGCGCGATCGCCGTCGCTGAAAAGGCGAAGATGGGCAAGGGGGCGGTGAACGCCCGTTTCTGGCGAAAGGGTTGCTCGACATATTTCCAGGAGAACGTCGCCAGGGCGAAGCTGGCCACCGTCATCGCGACGATCGTCGGCACGCCGATGGCCTTCAGGGAGAGATAGTGGACGAACGAGTTGATCGGCCAGTGAACCAGGTAGAGCGAATAGGAAATGAGGCCGACCCAGACCAGCGGGGCGAACCGAAGCACGCGGGTGGCAATGGGTGCCGGCCCTTCCGCGCCCGCGCGGTCGGTGCCGGCATAGATGAGCAGCGCCGTTCCAACGCAGGGCAACAGGGCATTGTAGCCCGGAAACGGGTCGCTTTCCGAAATCGTCAGGAAACCGGCCGCGACAAGGACAAACCCGGCCAGGCCGATCAGTTCCATCGCCAGCCGGCTGGCAAGCGCCGGAGGCCTTTTCAGCATCAGCATGGCGCCCAGCGCCAGTTCCCAGATCCGTGTCGGCAAGAGATAGAAGCCGGCGGTCGGCGCCAGCGTGGTTGCCATGACCGCGACGGCAAAGCTGCCGATGGCGATCGGCAGCAATATCGTCAGCCAGCGTTTCGAGGCATAGCGGTAGATCAGATACACAAGGATCGGAGCGAAGATGTAGTACTGCTCCTCGACCGAAAGCGACCATGTGTGCAGCAGCGGCCGCAGTGCGGCATCGATGGAGAAATAGTTGGTCGTCTTCCAGAAATAGATGTTCGACCAGAAGGTCGAGGCCGCGATCACGCTGAGGCTGAATTCGTGTAGATCCGTCGGCAAAAGGATGAACCAGGCAGCAATGCTCGCCAGCACGATGACGAAGGTCAGCGCCGGCAGGATGCGGCGCGCACGGCGCCAGTAGAAGCGGCCGATCGAGAACTGGCCGCGCTCGAGATCGTCGAGCAGGCTGCCGCTGATCAGATAGCCCGATATGACGAAGAAGATGTCGACCCCGGTAAAGCCGCCGGGAATGGCGGACACGCCGAAATGGAAGAGCACGACGGGCAGCACCGCGATCGCCCGCAGACCGTCGATGTCGCGCCTGTAGTTCATTTGACCGGTCCGGATGATGGGGTCGGCGGTGTTGGCTTGCCGCAGCTTGCTGCATCGCTCATGCGGCGACGTCCTGATATTGCGAAAAATCCCAGTTTGCTGGTCGCACAGATCTACCCTCTGTCGCGCAACTTTGCTGCACTGCAACATCGGTGTCAAGGCAAACCGGTGTTCGATTGATGAAGCCGATTGGCCCAGGCGTTGAAAGATCGGCGTTGAAAAATCGCCGTAAAAATCAGCCGCCGGGCAGGTAGATCACGGCATAGTCGTCCGCATACGCCCGCTTCCAGCCCAATTCCGCGAAGAACGGGATGCGGGTATCGTCGGCTGTAAGCAGCGCCCAGCCAACAGCGTATTTTTTCAGCTGGGCCTCGAGCAGCGGCTTTCCGTCGCTCTTGCCCGTTGCCTCATCGGCTTTCGTGAATCCGCCCAGGAACAGCTGGTCCGTCCTCCCGTCGATATAGGTCTTGATGTCATGGAAAATCAGCGTGCCGCCGAAATTGTAGGAGTTCAGCACGTTGCCTGTGAGGTGGTGATCCCCGGCGAATGCCAGGGCGCCGCTGGCCGATGTCTTCGGGCTCGGTGCGACCTGATAGGCGCTGCCGAGGATCAACACCGCGCCGACCAGCAAGACAGCCATGGTGCCGCAGAGCGCATGGAATCGGCTGGCGAAGAGCCTTTCCAGTCCGTCACGTTTTTCCGCCAACCAGGTCGTGGTTGAGAGCGAAGGATACTGCCATGCGACCTCGACCGCGATCACCAGGGGGATCAACAGGAAAGGCAGATACACAAATCGCATATGGGTGAGATAGACATGCACGGCGAAGACGATGAACAACGCCTTGGCCCAGCCGATCCGGAGCCTCGATACCAAAAGCCCGAAAAGCGCCAGCAGCATCACCGCTTCCTGGAAGAGGTGCTCCTGGGCATTGAATGGGCGCCACTCCAGGATGAGCGGCACCGCCTCGTTGCCATAGGCGACGGTGAACGTGGCCAGGATGGCCTTCACCCCATAGGGATGCATCAGGCTGACCAGAGGGCAGAGCAATCCGAACGCAACCCATTTTGCCAGAAGCGCCGGCTTCGACAGGCCGATCCGCGACAGCAGTTCCAGTCCGGCGAATCCAGCGATGACGTAGCTCAGGGTGAAGGTGGCGTGCAGGTTCGCCCACAGGATGACAAGCACGAGCAGCCACAGAGGCGGAGCTTTCTCTTCATGCGCGGCGCGAAACAGCATTGCCGTCCAGACGACGATGATCGGCAAGGTGAAAACGTGCGGGCGCGCCGTATAGATCGGAGCGACCAGGAAAGCCGCTGTGAAGGCCAGGGCTATCGCCAGGATCGGCTTCAGCCAGGCGCTGAGGAACCATCCCATCAGGAAGACCGTCAGGCCGACGGTGGCGATGATCAGCGTGACGACGCCATTCCAGCCGCCCGCATTGTAAGCAAGGGCCAGAAGCACCTGACCCAGCCATTCCTTGGCGATCCAGGGCTGGCCGGCAAACGTATAGGAATAGGGGTCGACGGTTGGAAACGTCCGGTTTGCCAGGAAGTCCAGCCCGACCTTCACTTGCCACCAATTGTCGGGATCCTGCAGGATCGCGCCGGCGAAGGCGGTGAGCACATAGGCCACGACGCAGGCGCAGAGAAGGCAGAATATCAGCCTGATGCGTTGCGCGTCGTTCAGTGACGGGGTAGCCGTCACGATTGCAGCGGCCTGGTTCATGTCGCAACTCCGGGTGACGGCGTCGCCGTCAAGATCGCTGCGGCTTGTGTCATATCACGGCTCCAAGCGACGGTGTTGCCGTCGCGATGCTGCGGCCCCGGTCATGTCGCAACTCCGGGCCATTTCGCGTTCGTTGCGGCCACGGCATCATCCGCGCCGCTAACGAAGACGAAACGGGACGAGCCGAGATAGAAGATGACGGTGTAGAGGCAGTTTCCAGCCAGATGGGCGAACGGGTTTTCGATGATGCCGGCGGACATTGCGGCGATCACTATGCCCAGATTGGCGCTGTAGGAGACAATGAAGGTGATCGCGTATCGAACGGCTGTGCCGGGGCGAAAGCCGCCCGCGGCTGTGAATGTCCATCGGCGATTGAGGAAAAAGCCAAGGGTGAGGCCCGCTGCATAGCCTGCCGCGTTGGAAACGATGTCGCCCAGCCCCAGCCACAGCCCGGTCAGGATGAGCGTGTATCCAAGCGCCGTGTTGAGCAGCCCGACGGCGGCAAAGCGCAGCATCCGCGAGAAATCAGACGGAAGAGCCGACCGCATCCTGTCCATGCCGTTCCCGTTGCATCCGGTCGACCTTCGCCTTAACCACGCGCGGCTCTTTTCGCCATCTCCTGCAGGCGATGGACGGGCAGGTCGCTGTCCTTGGCTGGCTGGTCGCGCGAAACGATTTCGTTGACGAAGTAGAGCGGCCGCCGCTTGGTCTCCATATACATGCGGCCGAGATACTCGCCGAATATGCCGAGCACCAGAAGCTGCACACTGCCCATGATCAGCATGATCGCGGCAAGGCTCGTCCAGCCGGGCACCACGTTGCCCCTGGACCATTCGAACAGCGTATAGCCGAGCACGACCAGCCCGAGCACGCCGAACATCATCCCCAGCAGCGAGGCGAATCGCAAAGGCACGATCGAAAAGCTGGTCATCGCGTCGACCGCCAGAAGAACCATCTTCTTCAACGGATAGTGGGTGGTGCCGGCAAAGCGCCGGTGTCTTTCATAGGGGAAGGCGACCTGCCTCAGCCCGATCCAGCTCACCATGCCGCGAATGAACCTGTAGCGTTCGGGCATCGCGTTCAAATGGTCCACCGCGCGGCGGCTCATCAGCCGGAAGTCTCCGGAGTCCTGCGCGATCTCGACATCGACCATCCGGCCCAGCAAGCGATAGAACATCGAGGCGGAAGCCAGCTTGAACCAGCTCTCGCCGTCGCGCTTCATCCTCTGGCCGTAGACGACGTCGAAGCCTTCATCCATCTTCGCCATCATTGCGCCGAGCAGTTCGGGCGGATCCTGGAGGTCGGCGTCCAGAATGAGGATGCGCTCGCCGCGGCAGAATTCCAGCCCGGCGCTGAGCGCGATCTGATGGCCGTAATTGCGGGCAAGGTCGATGGCGACCACATGGTCATCCTTTTCGGCCAGTCCGAAAATGGCCTCGCGGGTGCCGTCGGTCGCCCCGTCGATGACAAGCACGATCTCGTAGGAACGGCTTTGCTCGAGGCATGCGGCACTGACGCGTCGATGAAGCTCGGCCACGCCGTCACGCTCGTTGTAGCATGGCACCACGACCGACAGCATGACTGTGCGGTGCGCGCCGATTTTTCCTGTTCCCGCCAAAGCCTGGCTCCCGCTCTTGGAACGGCAATAGCGGCAATTGGTTAGAAAACAGATAAGCCGGGTGGTTCGTCGGCCAGCCGGCCACCGTCACGAGCGCACCGGCAATTCCATGCGGATGCGGGCGCCGCGCCATGTGCCGGTCAGGATCCGGATCGTTCCGTCATGCAGCAGGGCGATCTGCCGGGCGAGGTTCAATCCCAGCCCCGCACCGTGCGACTGAGGCTGCAAGCGATAGAAGGGCTCGAAGACGTTTTCGCGCTCTTCCGCGGGAATACCCGGGCCTTCGTCGCGCACCTCGATGCCTCCGGCCTCGTCGATCGCTATCGTGATCGTGCCGCGGCCGCCACCATGCTCGATTGCATTGCGCACGAGATTGGCGAGTGCGCGCTCCACCTGCAGGACGTTGACCTCGACATGAGGCTTGTTGGGCGCAGGCTCGAAGGCAAGGTCATAGCCGGCCTCGATGGCCAACGGGGCGAAGTCGGCGGCGACCCGGCTGACGAGTTCGGCGAGATCGACGACCTGGCGCTGGTCCGTCGGGCGGTCGAGCAACTGATGGTCGAGCAGTTGCTGCGCCAGGTGTGACAGCCGCTCGATGTCATGCAGCAGGCGCGCGCTCTGCGGTTCCTGCTTCAAGAGTTCGGCGCGTGTGCGCAGGATGGCGATCGGTGTGCGCAATTCATGCGCGGCGTCGGTGAGGAAGCGGTTGTGCCGGTCGTAACCCTGCGCGAGACGGGCTAGCGCCTCGTTGAAGGCATGCACCATCGGCGCGATCTCCTGCGGCACATTCTTGACCGGCAGTTGTATGGCCCGGGTGCCGATATCGATGCGCGCGGCTTGACGGACGGTTTCGACAAGGCCGGCAAAGGACCGGCGCACTACCGCCGGAGTGGTCACCAGTGTGGTGGTTCCCATGACTAGGATGATCGGTAGGAGCAGGATGAGGATGATGACCGCAAGCGCAGGCAGTGCCTTCTCCCAGTTCCTGCTGCCGTCGGAGTTCCTGGCGACGTCGACCGTGGCCGAAATGCTGAGCTCAAGGCCGTCGGTTTCTCGCGACGACCGCGTCCCGGCGATGATCTGCACAGTGCCGGCCCTGGTCGCCGCTTTTTCGAGATAAGCCTCCGGCCTCAAATCATCTTCGGAAAATCCGATGGTGGCGTGATCGGCCTCGCCCAGCAGGTCGCCAAAATTCCTGGCGTAGACATCAGGCACATTGCCGAAGCGCACGCTCTGGCCGCCGTCACGAACGATGTACCAGACATTGGGGAAACCCTCGCGAAAGCTGGCAAGCTCCTCGGTCTCATGGACGACCAGTTTGCCGTTGCCGTCGCGACCGACCGCTTCCTTAATGGCGGCAACCGCCGCCTCGTTGTCGATCAGGAGCCGCGGATTGGTGATCCACAACGCCGCCGCACAAAGCACAATGAAGATGAGCAGCGTCGCCGCCTGCAGCAGGATCAGCCGCCGGACCAGGATCCATTGCAGCGAGCCTGTGCGCGCCTTCTTCAAGATGCCGCCCTTAAAAGATAGCCAAGGTTGCGGATTGCCCGGATCTCGATGCCGGCGGCGACATCGTCGAGCTTGCGGCGCAGCCGCGAAATATGCGCATCGAGCGCATTGGAGCCGATCTCGTCGTCGAGGGCGTAGACAGCTTCCTCGAGTGCACTGCGCATGATCGTTCGCCCTGGCCGACGGATGAGTGTTTCGAGCACAAGCCGCTCGCGCCGCGGCAAGTCCAGCGCCTGTTCCTCGACCAATGCCTCGCGATGTCGGAAATCATAGGTGAGGCGGCCGACCATCGTCTGGTTGGCGCGCGAGGTGAACGAGCGCCGGTGCAGGGCATGAAGCCGCGCGACCAGTTCCACCGTGGCGAAGGGCTTGACCATGTAGTCGTCTGCGCCGGCATCGAGCCCGGCGACGCGGTCTTCGAGACCGCTCATCGCCGTCAACGCGATGACAGGCACATCCAGGTGCAAGGCCCGCAGCCGCGGTATCAGGGCGAGACCGTCGCCATCCGGCAGCCGGCGGTCCAGCACCACGGCGTCATGATAGCCCAGGCGCGCCATCGCTTCTGCATCGGCCAGCGTCGAGGCATGGTCGACAATGATATCCAGACGTTCGAGCGCGGTCCTCAGCACCGAGGCCATTTCCGGCTCGTCCTCGATCAGCAGGATGCGCATGCACGGTCTCCTTTACCCGTAACCGAACGGGGTCGTCGGCCGTGGCAATTCATTCGCATTCCAGCTTTGGCTGGCGGAAATTGGTGATGAACCAGCGGCCACCGGAAGTGCGGGCGTAGAATGTGTAGAAGCACTCCTGGCGCTCGATATAGGCGGGGGTTTCGGTCTCTTCATAGACGGTTCCGTGTTTTGTGTGGCGAACCTCGCCGCTCGACGTCCCCGAAACCGCTGACGTCGAAACCTTACGCCACTGATAGGCGCGTTCGCCCTGGCCGAGGTCGACGACAGTGGTTGGCGGGCCGTAATCCAGACTGACCGATTCAACCGGCTGCCCGACATAGTTCTTCATGATGTCGGAAGCGCAGCCTGTCAAAACCAGCACGATTGCGACGAACAGCGCCTTCGAGGTTCGAATGATATGGTCCGCACCGTGCACGAACATAGCTGATTCCCATCGTGAAAATTCATGCGCGGGACCTAGATCGCGAAGATTGCATCGACATTGCAACGAAGCACGTGAGGCAGGTCTGCCGCCTGAAAACGCGGTTGCGCGATACTCCGCATCGCGCAACCGCGTTTGGGGAAGTTTCGTTGCTAGAACCGGTAGTTGATGCCGGCCTTCAGCTCGTGGCTGCCGATCGTCGTCTTGGATATTCCAAGGGCCGAGGTCGTCTCGACACCGGGGGTGCGGACATAATCGTATTCGACCTTGGCGGAAAGTCCGCCGGCGAAGCCCTGCTCGATACCGGCGCCCAGGAGATAGCCAAGCTTCCATCCGTCGGTGCTGCTGACGTTGTCGCTTTTGTCGAACTTGGTCAGTGCAACGCCGCCGGTTCCAAACAGCAGGGTCTGGTCGAGGCTCACTCCCGCCTTGGCCTTGGCCGCACCGCGCCATTTCCCCTTGATCTTGCCGCCCCGGACATCGTGCTCGGCTCCGCCAAGATACGAACCTTCGAGCTCGGCGCCGAGCACTGCGGGGCCCATCTGCTGGTTGTAACCGGCCTGAACACCGCCGCTGAGGCCATTGCGGCCCGCAAACGGGTTTGGCATCCCCGTGAATGCCGTGCCGCCATGGACGCCGACATAGGCGCCGCTCCACTGGAAGGCTGGGGGATCGTTGTAGGTGGGCGTGAGGTCGGCGGCCATCGCCGGCCCGAGAAGGCAAAAGGCGAGGGCACCCGCCGTCAGGACGATCTTTGCTTGAGAGGTCACGTGCATTACTCCAACACGAACGCGTATCCGGCAATCGGTACGCAGGTTAATTCCCGGGAGCGCGACCGTTGGGACGGTCAGGCTCCGATTGGTGTCTTTCAGGGATGGCTGGGCGGTTCTGGAGACCGTTTTCACCGGCTGTGGTGGGGGCAGGGCGCCGCGCGATCCGTCACGTGAAAGACGTGAAGTGTCTCGCAGCTGAAAATTGCAAGCACATTGCGCAAACTTCGAAAATGACGATTTTGTGGTTTATTTTCAATAAATTAAAGCGAATTCGTTTACCGATATTTAAGAATTGTGACTCTCCTGGAGCCTTGATCACTTGTTCGAGATGGAGGTCTCCAGTGACGCGTGGGACGCTATCGAGCACGCCGCGCCGTTCCTCCGGATTCATCACTCGGTCAGGTGCTTGAGCGGTGCGGGCTTTCCACGGTCGTCGGAACATAACGCCCCTCGGCGTTCAATGCGGCAGCTTCTGTCTACGCGGGCCGCGCTGGCTTGATGGATGGCCGCCAAGCACGTATTTCTGGGCGGTGCCTGTGAGTCTGGGCATCTCAATCGGGAGACGGCCTTGTCCGCACTGACGCGTTTTCTCGGCGACTCGCCGTTCAGGGTGATCCTGAAGCTGCTGGTGGTCTCGTTCCTCGTCGGCCTTGTCATGAATGCCTTCGGCTGGTCGCCGATGGATGTCTTTTATGGCATCCAGAAGTTCTTCATGGATCTCTGGAACCTGGGCTTCCGCGCCGTCGACCGCTTCCTTGGCTATATCCTGCTCGGCGCCGCGATCGTCGTTCCGGCCTTCATCCTGCTCAGGATCGCCAACTACCGGAAGTAGGCCATGCTCGAAAAAGTTCGTCAGGCGTAGCCCGAGGCGACCTCGAACAGGATGGCGTGGCGCGCGGCAAGTGCTGGCACGTCCGTGGAATAACCGCCACCGATGACACCGCAGACGGGGATGCCGTTTGCGCGAAAATGGCCGATCACCATCTCGTCGCGGCTGCGAAGGCCGTTGTCGGAAAGCGCCAGCCTGCCAAGCCGGTCCTGCGCATGGACGTCGACGCCGGCATTGTAGAAAACGATGTCCCAATGCCGCATGGCCGACAGTTCCGGCAGGATCGCGGCGAGCCTTTCGAGATAGGGTGCATCGCCGGTGCCGTCGGGCAGCGCGACATCGAGGTCGGAGGCGATCTTGCGCACCGGGTAGTTGCGCTCGCCATGCATTGAAAAGGTGAACGCGCGCGGTTCATCGCCCAGAATGTCCGCCGTGCCGTCGCCCTGATGCACGTCGAGATCGACGACAAGGACGTTGTGCGCGGCACCCTCCGCGAGCAGCATCAGCGCGGCGACGGCGACATCGTTGAAGGTGCAGAAGCCGGCGCCTTGCGCGTGCCGCGCATGATGGCTGCCGCCGGCCGTGTTGCAGGCTATGCCGTGACGCAAGGCGAGCCGCGCCGCCAGTATAGTGCCGCCCGTGGCAAGCTGCGCGCGACGCGAAACGCGCGGGCCGATCGGAAAGCCGATCTCACGCTCGATTTTTTCCGGCACAAAACAGCCGATGACCTGATCGACGTAATCGGCCGCATGGGCAAGCTTCAGCCATGATGCCGGCGCGGGTTCCGCTGTGTTGAGCGCGCTGGTCAGGCCGCGTGCGTGCAAGGCCTCCATCAGCAGCGGATACTTGCTCATCGGAAAGCGGTGGTTGACGGCGAAGCCGGCGTCGTAGTCGGGATGGTGGACGATCTGCAGGGGCATGGACTCGGTCCGGCGGGCTCGCGCCAGACCGGGATTTCGGTTGGCCGTCGCGGCAAGGGTGATTGCGCGGTGGCAGGAAAATGGGGCACATCGGACGCTCGATCAAGCCGCAATCAGCAAGGCAGCAATCCTTGGACAAGGGCGCGACCACAGCCGACGCGAGACCTTTCGTCGTCACCAACCGTTCCGTGCTCGCAATCGCGGTGCCGATGACGCTTGCCTATCTGACGACGCCGATGCTCGGCCTGGTCGATACGGCCGTGATCGGCCAGTTCGGCGATGCCGCCTTGCTCGGCGGCCTGGCGGCGGGCGCGCTGGTCTTCGATGTCGTCTTCACCGGCTTCAATTTCCTGCGCTCGGGCACCACCGGCCTCGTCGCCCAGGCTTTCGGGCGTGGCGACGCGCCCGAGGAACAGGCGGTATTCTGGCGCGCCGTGCTGATCGCGGTCGTCGCCGGCATCGTAATGGCGGCACTTTCGCCGTTGATCGCCGTCGGCGGCCAGTGGTTCATGGATGCCGGACCGCGCGTCAGCGAGGCGATGGGCGTCTATGTCAGGATCAGGCTGCTCGCCGCGCCCTTCTCGCTGATCAACTACGCCATCCTTGGCTATGTGCTGGGCCGCGGCGAGGGCGGGCTTGGGTTGGTGCTGCAACTGGTGCTCAACGGCATCAACATCGCGCTCTGCTTCCTGCTCGGACTGGAACTTGGCTGGGGCGTTGCCGGCGTTGCCTGGGCGACCGTCAGTGGCGAATTCCTGGCCATGCTGCTCGGTCTGGCCATCGTCATCAGGCGGTTCCGGACGGCGCCGCCCTTGCCCCGCCATCGCTTGCTCGACATGTCCGCCTTCCTGCGCATGATGTCGCTCAACCGCGATATCATGATCCGCTCGTTCTCGCTGCTTGCCGCCTTCGCGCTGTTCACGCGCCAGGGCGCGCAGTTCGGCACCGTGACGCTGGCCGCCAATGCGGTGTTGATGAATTTCTTCCTTGTCGCCGGCTATTTCCTCGACGGTTTCGCCACCGCCGCCGAACAGCTCGCCGGCCGCGCCGTCGGTGCACGCGCGGAGCAGCCCTTCCGTCAGGCCGTGCGGCTGACGCTGTTCTGGGGTTTCGGGCTGGCCGGGGCCGCGACGCTGGTGCTTCTGTTGGCCGGTGCCAATCTGGTCGCCGTCGTCACGACATCGCAGGAGGTACGCTCCGTGGCCGACATCTACCTGCCGTGGGCGGCATTCACCGCGCTGAGCGGCGTGCTGGCGTTCCAGATGGACGGCGTCTTCATCGGCGCGACCTGGTCGCGCGACATGCGCAACATGATGCTCTTGTCGTTCCTGGTTTTCGCCGCCGCGCTGCTGACCCTGGCGCCGGCCTTCGGCAATCACGGCCTGTGGGCGGCGCTGCACGTGTTCCTGCTCGCGCGCGGCTTCAGCCTGCTGACGATTCTACAACTGCGAATGCGCACGGCGTTCAGCTGAGTGGCTTCGACGCCCACCGATCGAGATTGCTGTCGCGCAATTCGCGGATGGACTTGAGGCGCCCTTTTTCCATGAAGCTTACCATCCCTGCAATAATGCGGCTTGGCAGTGCCGGTCCGGCGTAGATCATGCTGGTGTAGAGTTGGACGAGATCGGCACCCGCGCGGATTTTCTCCAGTGCGGCGTCCGTAGTATCGACGCCGCCGACGCCTATGATGGTCCTCTCGGGGCCAAGCAGCCTGCGCATTTTCGCCAGCACGATGGTCGAGCGTTCGAACAGCGGCTTGCCCGACAGTCCGCCCGTCTCGCGCGCAACGTCGCCGCTGCGCAAGGCCGGTCGCGAAATGGTGGTGTTGGAGACGATGACGCCGTCGATCTTTTTCTCGGTCACCTCGGCGGCGATGTCCTCCAGTTCGGCCTCGACCAGGTCCGGCGCGATCTTCAGGAAGACCGGCGGCTGCGCGGACGCCGCGGCGCGTGCGGCCATGACCCGCGACAGCAGTTCGCCGAGCTGTTCGTGTGCCTGCATGTTGCGCAGGCCGGGTGTGTTTGGCGAGGAGATGTTGACGGTGAGATAGCTGGCATAGGCCGCAAAGCGGGCGACGCCGCGCTCATAATCGCCGATGCGGTCGGCACTATCCTTGTTGGCGCCGATGTTGACCCCGACGATGCCGCCACGACCCTTGCGGGCGGCGAGGCGTTTTTCGGCAGCCGCATGGCCTTCATTGTTGAAGCCAAGACGGTTGATCACCGCCTCATCCGCCGTCAGCCGAAAGATCCGCGGCTTCGAATTGCCGGCCTGTGGCAGCGGCGTGACCGTGCCGACCTCGGCAAAGCCGAAACCGAGGCCAAGCAGCGCATCGGGCACCTCGGCGTTCTTGTCATAGCCGGCCGCCATGCCGAGCGGGTTCGGGAAATCGAGACCACAGAGACAGACCTTCAGCCTGGCATCGCGCGTTGCACGCGCGCCAACCGGCAGGCCGCAGCGCAGCGCCGCGATCGACAGGCCATGCGCGGTTTCCGGATCGAAGGTGAACAGCAGCTTCTGGCCGATCCGGTCGAGCACGCTCATTGCCCCTCCAGCGGCGGGAACTGGTGGGTGCCGTCGGCGCCGAGCGGCAATGGCTTGACCCACTTGACCGCTTTCAGGTTCAGCACGCCGTAAAGATGCGGGAACAGTGCGCCGCCGCGCGAGACTTCGTATTTCAGGGCATCGCCCAGGCTGGCGTCGTCGATGGCGACCAGCAGAAGATCCGTCTGGCCGGAAAAATGTTTTGCCGCTGTTTCCCTGACCTGCGAAGCCGTGGAGAAGTGGATGAAGCCGTCGGCGACATCGATCGCGGCACCAGTGAAACGGCCATTGGTTTCGGCCTCGCGCCAAGCCGCTTCCGGGGTTATCTTATAGATAAACTGAGACATGGTTGCGCTATAGAGCAATTCCAGGACAAGTGTGAAACGGTTTTCCGTCCGGAATTGCGTCAAAACGAATCCGAACCAGCCGTGCGGGAAAGGCCACGCCAAGGGTCTTCCCCATTTCCGGCGCAAAGATGCGATATTTTAGGCTTTGGCCATGGAGGACAACATGCGTCTGCAGCACATCTTGATCCCCGCCGCGCTCGTTTCGCTGGTCGCGGCTTCAGCATATTCGGAAGAAACCGATCGCTACCGGCTGGAAAAGTCGGCCACCGGCTATATCCGCATGGACACCCAGACCGGCGCGATGTCGATCTGCGAGGAACGCTCCGGGCAGCTCGTCTGCAAGATGGCGGCCGACGAGCGCGCCGCTTTCCAGGACGAGGTCGACCGCTTGCAGACCTCGATGAAGGCGATGGACGAGCGCGTCACCAAGCTGGAAAATTCGCTCTCCGCCCGGCTCGAATCGAAGCTGCCGAGCGAGGAGGAATTCAACAAGACGATGAGCTACATGGAGCGCTTCCTGCGCGGCTTCATGGGCATCGTCAAGGATATGGACAAGGACAAGGGTGACGGCGCCCAGCTCAACTCGCAGAAGACCTGAGCGCTATAGACAAGGGAAAACGCGGCGCGCTGGCTTTGCCGCTTGAAAACAGCGCGCCGCCCCTCATAATCGTCCAACGTGCCCCGGAAAAAGCCTAAAAAATCATCGGGGATTCGGGGAGGGACATTTGCCGTCAGGCTATTCTTTCGTCATCGCCGACGATCATCCGCTGTTTCGCGGCGCGCTGCGCGAGGCGCTCGCCGGCATCGGCAATGTCGCCGCCATCCACGAGGCCGGCGATTTCGAAAGCGCCAAGGCGCTGGTCGTGGCCAATGAGGATGTCGATCTGGTGCTGCTCGACCTGTCGATGCCGGGCGCCAGCGGTCTCTCCGGTCTGGTTTCGCTGCGCGGCGTCCATCCGTCGGTGCCGCTGGTCGTGGTCTCGGCGCATGATGACCCGGCGACGATCAGGCGCGCGCTCGATCTCGGCGCTTCCGGCTTCATCTCCAAATCGGCCAGCATGGAGGAGATCCGCAATGCCGTGCAGTCGGTGCTTGCCGGCGACATCGCGGCACCCGCCGGCATCGATCTCGGCGTCGAGCGCGATCCCGAAATCTCGGACCTGATCAAGCGGCTGCAGGCGCTGACGCCGCAGCAGACCCGGGTGCTTGGCATGCTGGCGGAAGGCCTGCTCAACAAGCAGATCGCCTATGAACTCGGCGTCTCCGAGGCGACCATCAAGGCGCATGTCTCGGCCATCCTGCAGAAGCTCGGCGTCGACAGTCGCACCCAGGCGGTGATCCTTTTATCCAAGATCGGCGGCGACCCGCTGCAGCCGACGAGCTGACCTATTCCGCCGCCGAGGCCAGCGGCCTGACCCTGGCCATCATCGAACGCAGCACGGCGGGTTTCAGCGGCTTGTTGATCACCGGGATCTCAAGCTCGCTCGCGGCCGCCCGCACCTCGTTGGAGCGGTCGGCGGTGACCAGCACGGCCGGCAGGTCGCTGCCATGGGCCGCCCGCAGCCTGACGATCATCTCGAGACCGGTTTCGCCGTCGAGATGGTAGTCGGCAAGCACGATGTCCGGGCGGCCGATCGCGGCGGTCTCCAGATCGCGTGAGCCGGATACGGTGTCGACATGGCACCCCCAGCCTTCGAGCAGCAGCCGCATGCCTTCGAGGATGCGGGCATCATTGTCGATGCAAAGCACATGCAATCCCGCCAACGAAGCCGCCGCCCGGGCAGGGCCTCTGGTCTTTTCGACCTCGCGTCGCGGCTCCTGCATGGCAGCGACCGGCAAAACAACGGAAAAGCGCGTGCCTTTGCCTGGATTGGAGAAGATGCGGATTTCGAGCCTGAGCACCCGGGCGATGCGGTCGACGATGGAGAGGCCGAGGCCGAGGCCCTCGGCCTCTCGCGCACCCTCGTCCAGTCGCGTGAATTCGCGAAAGACCGTGTTCAGCTTGTCACCGGCAATGCCGATGCCGGTGTCGATCACCTGGATCTCCGCCAATTCGCCGCGCCGCCTGACGCCGACCAGGACGCGGCCGTGCCGCGTGTATTTGATGGCGTTCGAGACGAGATTCTGGATCAGGCGACGCAATAGATTGCGGTCCGTCATTACCGTCAGCGACGATGGCATGATCGTCAGCCCGAGCTTCTTTTCGGCGGCAAGCGGCCGGAAGTCGTTGCCGATCTGGCTCAGCAGTCCGTCGAGGGTGAAGGCGCTGTCATCCGGCTTCATCGCGCCGGCATCGAGGCGCGAGATGTCGAGCACGGCGCCCAGGATCGTCTCGACCGATTCCAGCGAGGATTCGATGTTGACGGCCGCCTTTCCGGCCGGCCCCTTGCCGGCTTTTTCGATCAGCGAGGAGCAATAGAGCCGGGCGGCGTTCAGCGGCTGCAGGATGTCGTGGCCGGCGGCGGCGAGGAAGCGCGTCTTGCCGAGATTGGCCTCCTCGGCCAGCATCTGCGCCTGCGCCAACTCCTCATTGACCCTGGTCAGTTCGATGGTGCGGGTCTTGACGCGCTGCTCCAGCGATTCATTGGCGCGCTTCAGCGCCAGATCCTGTTCGACGCGCCCGGAAATGTCGGCATAGGTGGCGACGATGCCGCCATCCGGCATCGGGTTGGACCGCAGTTCCAGGATGCGGCCGCTGGTCTTCAATTCCATCTGCCAGGGGCTGACGAAACTGGTCAGCCGGTTGAGCATCGTCACCCGCTGGTCGGCGGGGATGTCGCCGCGTTCGGCCAGATGGCGCAGGATCTGGTCGAGCGAGACGCCGACCTGGCCCATGTCGTCGGGCAGGTCGAACAGCGCCCGGTACTGGCGGTTCCAGCAGATCAGCCTGAAATCGCGGTCGAAGACGGTGATGCCTTGCTCCATCTGGTCGAGCGCGATCTGCAAGAGGTCGCGGTTGTGCTGCAGCGCCTCGGTGGCGTCGTCGAGCAGGCGGAAGGCATCGCTGGATTCGCGGTCGTGGCGCCGGAACAGCAGCGACAGGATCAGCCGCGCCGAGGAGGAACCGACAGCACTTGCCAGCAGTTGCTCGGAGAAGCGGATCACGTCCATGCTCGCCTGCTCCTTGCCGAGCAGCGTGGTGCCGTTGGTCTTCTCGAATGATTGGAAGGAGCGCTCGGTGCGTTCGACGCCGAGATAACGCCCGATCGTATCCTTGAGGTCGTTGACGGTGATGGCGGTGCGGAAGCGGCGCAGGCTCGGCATCGGGCCGGCATCCCTTGGCACGAAGATCGATGCCTGGATGCGCTCCAGCGGCACCGACGCGCGCGACAGCGAGCCAAGCACGAAGAACAGCGTGTTGATCGAAAGGCTCCATAACACGCCGTGGTTCAGTGGTTCGGCCACAGTGCCGAACAGGGCCTGCGGCCGCAGCGCTTCGAAGCCGAACAGCCCGTGCACGACCATGTCGGTATCGGGCGCGACAAGCGAGGGCAAAAGCAGCGTGTAGCCCCAGACGAGGATGCCGGCGACCATGCCGAGCGCGGCGCCCCTGCCGTTGGCGCCGCGCCAGATCAGGCCGCCGACCAGTGCCGGCGCGAACTGCGCGATGGCCGCGAACGACATCAGGCCGATCGATGACAGTCGTGCGCTGTTGGTGCTCTCGCGGTAGTAGAGGAAAGCGATGAACAACAGGATGAAGATCGCCCCGCGCCGCACATTGAGGATCAGCGTCGACCAGTCCTCGTTCTCCGAGGTCGAGGTCTTGAGCAGCCGGCGTACGAACAGCGGAATGACGAGATCGTTGGAGATCATGATCGACAGCGCCACGCTTTCAACGATCACCATGGCCGTTGCCGCCGACAAGCCGCCGATGAAGGCCGCCATGGCAAGCACGTCATGGCCGCTGAACAAGGGCAGTGACAGCACGTAGAGATCGCTGCTGGTGCCGGTGCCGACCAGGGAAAGGCCGGCAAAGGCGATCGGCAGCACGAACAGGTTGATCGCCACGAGGTAGAGCGGGAACACCCAGGTCGCGGTGCGCAGTTCGGCCTCGCCGCGGTTCTCGACGATGGTGACGTAGAACTGCCGCGGCAACAGGATGATGGCAAAGCCGCTCAAGCCCGTCAGCACCAGCCAGGTGGCGAGCGAAGTGTTATAGCCCATCGCCTGACGCACCTGCCCATTCTGCGCCAGCTTGGCGAACATGTCGCCAGGGCCGCCGAAGATCAGGAAGGTGACCATCAGGCCGATCGCCAGGAAGGCGGCAAGCTTGACCACGGTCTCGACCGCCACCGCCAGCACCAGTCCGTCCTGGTGCTCGGTGGCGTCGGCGTGGCGGGTGCCGAACAGCACCGCGAACAGCGCCAAGAGCATGGCGACGACCAGCGAGATGTCGCTGACGAACGGATCGAAGGACGGCGGCGATCCCGTATAGTGCTCGACCATCAGGCTGACCGAACCGGAGATCGCCTTCAGCTGCAGCGCGATGTAGGGCACCGCACCGATGGTCGCGATCAGCGTGGCGATCGCGGCGACGGTGAAGCTCTTGCCGTAGCGGGCGCCAAGGAAGTCGGCGATCGAGGTGATCTTCTCGGTCTTGGCCAGCCGCACGATGCGGTTAAGCAGCGGGAAGCCGAACACGAACACCAGCACCGGGCCGGTATAGATGCCGAGGAATTCGAGGCCGCGCTCGGAGGAGAGCCCGACCGAGCCGAAGAAGGTCCAGGAGGTGCAGTAGATGGCAAGGCTGAGCGCATAGATGAAGGGCCGCGCGCGGCCGGGTCCGGAGACAGCCGAGCGGCGGTCGCCCAGGCTGGCGATGGCGAACAGCAGCGTCACATAGGCGATCGCGATGATGACGATGAACAAGCCCTGCACGCCTGGAATTTCCTCCTTTGCCGCCTTTTTATCCGGCTTGTGCGAACGCAATCACAGCTTGGCTCTGGAGTCCATCGCGGCTTTGGCAGCATGATCGGGGCGACGAAGCGAGCCCGGGCGCTGCCTAAGGAGAAAGCGGTTGTTTTCCACTTTTTGCCCATGTTGCAACCGCAGGTTTTTGTTATGTTGCCGTCGGGTCGACGCCGCAAGGACGGAGCGGCAGCGCGGCCGGCCATGACAAGGAGGGTCGAATGCTGAGAGAATTCCAGGAATTCATTTCCAAGGGCAACGTGATGGACTTGGCGGTCGGCGTCATCATCGGCGCTGCGTTCGGCAAGATTGTCGATTCCCTTGTCAACGACATCATCATGCCGATCGTCGGTGCGATTTTCGGCGGCCTGGACTTCAACAACTATTTCTTTGGATTGTCCTCTGCCGTGAACGCCACCTCGCTGGCCGACGCCAAGAAACAGGGTGCGGTCTTTGCCTATGGCAGCTTCATCACGGTGGTGCTGAACTTCCTCATCCTCGCCTTCATCATCTTTCTCATGGTCAAGGCGGTGAACAATTTGCGCAGGCGGCTCGAGGCCGAGAAGCCTGCGGCCCCCGCCGCGCCGCCCCCCGCCGATGTTGCGTTGCTCACCGAAATCCGCGATCTGCTCGCCAGGCGATAACGTAGCCAACCGTTGCTGGACCAAAACCCCGGCCGTTCTCGGCCGGGGTTTTCCGTTCAAGCATCTGGTAAAGAGCGGCAACCCTAATCGAAAACGGATTTGCCCATGAGCCTGATCGACAGCTTTCGCGCCGAAGCCCGTGCCGCACCTGAGAGCGGCATTGTCGCCGTCGTCAATTACGGCCGCCTGCGTGAGGGGCTGATCCCGCTCTGGGCCGGCGAGGGCGACCTGCCGACACCGGCCTTCATCACCGATGCCGCGTCGAAGGCGCTGGCCGGCGGCGAGACGTTCTACACCTGGCAGAGGGGCATTCCCGACCTCAGGCAGGCGCTGGCCCGCTACTACGCCAGGCATTTCGCCAAGACCTTCCCGGAGGAGCAATTCATCGTCACCGGATCCGGCATGCATGCCATCCAGATGTCCCTTACCGCTCTCGCCGGCGCTGGCGATGAGGTGATCTATCTGTCGCCGGCCTGGCCGAATTTCGACGCTGCCGCCGCCCTGTCGGGCGCCGTTCCGGTGGCGGTCACGCTCGATCATTCCGGCAATGGCTGGTCCTGCGACGTCGAGAAGATCGCCGCGGCGATCACCCCGCGCACCAAGGCGCTGTTCATCAACACGCCGTCGAACCCGACCGGCTGGACCGCCGATCACGAGACCTTGCGGGCGATCCTCGATCTCGCCCGCGCCAGGAACGTGTGGATCATCGCCGACGAAATCTATTCGCTGTTCCACTATGGCCATGGCCGCGCGCCGTCCTTCCTCGACATAGCCACGGCGGAAGACCGCATCCTGTTCGTCAACTCGTTTTCCAAGAACTGGGCAATGACCGGCTGGCGCGTCGGCTGGATCAAGACGCATCCGAGCCTGCAGCAGGTGTTCGAGAACCTGATCCAGTATTCGAATTCCGGAGTCGCCCAGTTCATGCAGCGCGGCGCTGTCGCAGCTCTCGACGAGGGCGATGGTTTCGTCGCCGAACAGGTGGAGCGGGCGAGGAAGGCGCGCGACCTGGTCTGCGGCATTCTCGGCGCCACCGGCCGCGCCCGGTTTACCGTGCCGCAAGGCGCCTTCTATTTGTTCTTCACGGTCGACGGCATCACCGATTCGCGCGCGGCGGCCTTCGACATCGTTGACAAGGCCAATGTCGGCCTGGCTCCGGGAACCGCCTTCGGTCCCGGCGGCGAAGCCTTCCTCAGGCTGTGCTTCCACCGCCGCCTCGACCAGATCGAGGAGGCCGCGCATCGGCTGGCGAAGTGGATGGGAACTGTCTGAGCAGGCGGCGAAGCCCGAACTGGAAGTCGCTCTGGTGCCTCAGATGCCGCCGGAGTTGAGTTTCAAACGGGCTTTCAGCCGCCTGACTTGGGCACCAGCAGCGGCACGATCCGGTCGCTCTTGGTGACAGAAGGCCGGCCGGCGGAACCATAGGGAATGCCCAGCGCATCCCAGGTCTCGACCAGCGCATCCTGCAGTCCCGCGATCAACTCATCCGAATGGAACGGCGTCGGCGTGATGCGCAGCCGTTCCGTGCCACGCGGCACGGTCGGATAGTTGATCGGCTGGATGTAGATGCCGTGCACGCCAAGCAGGCGGTCGCTGGCCATCTTGCACAGTTCGGGGTCACCGACCAGCAGCGGCACGATATGGGTCGGCGATTCCATCACCGGCAGGCCGGCGGCCGCCAGGATCTGCTTGGTGCGGCTCGCCTGCTGCTGCTGGGCGTCGCGCTCGGCCTGCGAGCGCTTGAGATGGCGGATCGAAGTGGTGGCCGCGGCGGCGATCGCCGGCGGCAGCGCCGTGGTGAAGATGAAGCCCGGTGCATAGGAGCGCACCGCGTCGATCACCGCACTGGTGCCGGTGATATAGCCTCCCAGCGTGCCGAACGCCTTGGCCAGCGTCCCTTCGATGATGTCGATGCGGTCGGCCAGGCCCTCGCGCTCGGTGATGCCGCCGCCGCGCGGCCCGTACATGCCGACCGCGTGGACCTCGTCGATATAGGTCATGGCGTTATGGCGTTCGGCCAGTTCGACGATCTCTTTGATCGGCGCGATGTCGCCATCCATCGAATAGACGCTTTCGAAGACGATCAGCTTGGCGCGTTCGCGGCCGGCCGCCTGCAGCAGGCTTTCCAGATGCGCGACGTCATTGTGGCGGAAGATCTTCTTTTCGGCGCCCGAACGCCGCACGCCCTCGATCATCGAGGCGTGGTTCAGCTCGTCCGAGATGATCAGGCAGTTGGGCAAAAGCCGGGCGATGGTCGAGATCGAGGCTTCGTTGGAGACGAAGCCGGAGGTGAAGACCAGGCCTGCTTCCTTGCCGTGCAGGTCGGCAAGCTCGTGCTCGAGCTCGACCAGCGGGTTCGAGGTGCCGGAAATGTTGCGGGTGCCGCCGGCGCCCGAGCCCATCTTGCCGGCCGCGTCCTGGAACGCGGCGATGACGTCGGGATGCTGGCCCATGCCGAGATAATCGTTGGAGCACCAGACGGTGATTTCCTCGGCGCGGCCGTTGGAACGCCATATGGCGCGCGGAAACTTGCCCGCGATGCGCTCGAGATCGGCGAAGATGCGATAACGCCGCTCGGCATGGAGCTGGTCGATCGCTTCTTCGAAGAACCGCTGGTAGTTCATGTCGGCTTCCCAATTTTGCGCGGGATCATAGTCATTGCCCTTTTGGCCGTCCACCGGGCCGCTTTGGTCAAAATGCCACGCCCCGCACCTGTTCCTAACGATCCCGGATCGTGGCCTATTCCCTCCACGGTACCCCTTTGGATCACTTTTGTTTCAGCTCGATGCCACATCAAGTGAACGCCGGTTACCTAGGGTACTAATGGCCATCCGCCAGGCTTTCCAGTAAGGCGGTTGTTGAGACAGTTTCCGATAAATCTTGGGTAAGCGAGGACTTGGGATGGCGGTTTTGGTGACAGGCGGCGCCGGCTATATCGGCAGCCATATGGTCTGGGAATTGCTGGATGCCGGCGACAGCGTGGTCGTTCTCGACCGTCTGTCCACCGGCTTCGAATGGGCGGTGGCGCCGGAGGCAAAGCTGGTCGTCGGCGATGTCGCGGACAAGGAGTTGGTCGGTTCGATCATCAGGGACAACAAGGTCGACGCCATTATCCATTTCGCCGGCTCCATCGTCGTCCCGGAATCTGTTTCCGACCCGCTCGCCTATTACGAGAACAACACTTCGAAGACGCGCACGCTGATCGAAACCGCGGTGCGCGAAGGCGTTCCCAATTTCATCTTTTCCTCGACCGCCGCCGTCTATGGCGGCGCCGGACTGGAGCCGGTGCGCGAGGATGCCCGCCTGGCGCCGGAATCGCCCTATGGCCTGTCCAAGCTGATGAGCGAATGGATGCTGCGCGATGCCAGCCTCGCGCACGACATCCGCTATACCGCGCTGCGCTACTTCAACGTCGCCGGCGCTGATCCCAAGGGCCGCACCGGCCAGTCGACGCCCGGCGCCACCCACCTGATCAAGGTCGCCTGCGAGACCGCGCTCGGCAAGCGGCCCTTCATGCAGGTGTTCGGCACCGATTATCCGACACCGGACGGCACCTGCATGCGTGACTATATCCATGTCAGCGATCTGGCGGCGGCGCATCGCCTGGCCTTGCAGCGGCTGCGCGCCGGGGGCAAGAGCCTCGTCGCCAATTGCGGCTACAGCCATGGCTATTCGGTGCTCGAGGTCATCGACAGCGTGCGCCGTGCCTTCGGCCATGACTTCGAGGTGAAGATGGGCGACCGCCGCCCCGGTGACGCCGCGGCGGTGGTTGCCAATTCGGATCTCGCCCGGGCTGAACTCGGCTGGACACCGCAGCGCGACGATCTCGACCAGATCGTTGCCGACGCGCTCGCCTGGGAACGCATCCTGACCGGCAAGAACTCCTCGCGCGGCTGAGTCACTCCCCAAGGGCTCGCAAGCCACCCGGCGAAGCGCTATGGAAGGCATTCGCGGAGGGCGCGGAAGCGCTGCACCGTGTCGAGCTTGGGAGATGGCATGAAGATAACGGTGCTCGGAGCCGGCGTTGTCGGTACGGCGGCGGCCTATTACCTGGCCGGCGATGGCCACGAGGTCACCGTGATCGAGCGCCACGCGGCGCCGGCGCGCGGCACCAGCCAGTCGAATGCCGGCCTGGTGTCGCCGGGCGACGCCACCGCCTGGGCCTCGCCGGCGGCGCTGAAGACGTTCCTGCGCGCGCTCTACAACCACGATCTCGGCATCAAGGTGCGGTTGCGCTTCGATCCCTATTTCCTTGCCTGGAGCCTGCGCTTCCTGCGCCAATGCACCGTGGCGCGCCTGCGCGCCAACAGCCAGGTCAAGCTGCGCCTGGCGCTCTATTCCAGGGATTGCATCAACGCCATCTCCGCCGAAACGGGCATCGGCTACGACGAGCGCAAGAAGGGCATCCTCTATTTCTTCCGCTCGCAGCACAGTCTCGACACCGGCACCAACAATTACCGCTATCTCGCCGAGCATGGCCTGCCGATCGAGATCGTCGGCCGCGAGCGGCTGGTGGAGCTTGAACCGGGTCTTGCCGGCGTGAAGGAAAAGATCGCCGGCGGCGTCTATTCGCCGATCGACCAGACCGGCGATTCCCGCCAGTTCGTCGAAAAACTCGCCGCTCATGCCGCCGAGAAGCTTGGCGTGAAATTTCTCTATGGCACCGCGGTCGAGGGGCTGGACATCGAGGGCGACCGGGTGCGCGCGGTGATGACCTCGGCTGGACCGATTGCTGGCGATGCCGTGGTCATCTCTATGGGACCGGAAAGTGGTCTGCTCGGCCGCCGTTACGGCATCGACCTGCCGGTCTACCCGGTGAAGGGCTATACCGCGACCATTCCTCTGGAAGACGAGAGCAAGGGGCCGACCATGGGCGGCGCCGACGAGGATCAGCTGATGGCGTATTCGCGCCTTGGCAATCGGTTGCGATTGGCTTCGACCGCCGAATTCACCGGCTTCGACCGCACCCACAAACCCAGCGACTTCGCCACCATGTTCAGGACCGGCAAGGATCTGTTCCCCGGCGCCTTCGACGAGAAGAAGGCCGAACTCTGGGCAGGCCTCAGGCCAATGATGCCGAACTCCGTGCCGGTCATCGGCCAGGCGCGCTACAAAAACCTCTACCTTGACACCGGCCACGGCCATGTCGGCTGGACCATGGCCTGCGGCTCGGGAAAATTCCTTGCCGACCTGGTCGCCGGCCGCAAGCCGGAGATCGACCCGCAAGGGCTGGTTTACAGGGGCTAGAGATGTCGGGACCGCAAGTCGCCATCGACCTTGGCCGCATCGAGCGCAACGCCCGCACCATCGTCGACCGCTGCGCGCTGTCCAACATCAAGGTTTTCGGCGTCACCAAGGGCACCTGCGGCATGCCGCAAGTGGCGCGCGCCATGCTGCGGGGCGGCGTTGCCGGCATCGCTGAATCGCGCTTCGAAAATATCCGCCGGCTGCGCGACAGCGGCATCAACGCGCCGATCATGCTCTTGCGCAGCCCGCCGATGGCGCGTGTCGAGGAGGTGGTGCGCACCGTCGACATCAGCCTGCAGTCGGAACTCGCCACTATCCGCGAGATATCGCGCATCGCCGAGCGCATGGGCCGTATCCACGACATCATGCTGATGATCGATCTCGGCGATCTACGGGAAGGCATCTGGCCGAACGACCTTATCCCGACGGTGGAGCAGATCCTGCAATTCAAGGGCGTGCGCATTGCCGGCATCGGCACCAATCTCGGCTGTTTCGGCGCCATCATGCCGACGCCGGAAAACCTCGGACAGCTCGTCTCCCATGCCTACAAGACCGAGCGCCTGTCCGGCAAAAGTCTCGACTGGATCTCGGGCGGCGCCTCGTCGTCGCTGCAACTGCTGCTTGACGGCAAGCTGCCCGCTGGCATCAATAATCTCAGGGTCGGCGAGGCGATCCTGCAGGGCGGCATCGAGACCTTCCGCGACGTGCCATGGGCTGAACTCGAGCCCGATGCCTGCCGGCTCACCAGCGACATCATCGAGGTCAAGCTCAAGCCGTCGCGGCCGATCGGATCGTCCGGCTATGACGCCTTCGGCAACCAGCCTGTTTTCCCCGATGAGGGCGACAGGCTGCGCGCCATCGCCAATATCGGCCGCGAGGATGTGCTGGTCGAGGGCCTGACGCCGATCGCCAAGGGAATACGGGTGCTCGGCGCTTCGAGCGATCATCTGCTGCTGGATGTGCAGGACGCCGATCCGCGCCCCACCGTCGGCGACCGGGTCGCCTTCCGCATGAGCTATGGCGCCATGCTTTTGGCGATGACTTCGGAATATGTCGAAAAGGCCCCGATGCACGACGTCGAGGATTTTTCCGGCCGCAAGATGGTGTCGATCTCGGCGGAACGGGAAGCCGCCGGCATCCTGGCCCGGGAAGGCACTGGCGCGCGGCTGGAAGCGATCAGTTTCGACGTCGTCGAGCTCGCCGACATCGAGCGGCCGCCCTCGGGGCTGATCCGGCTCGCCGCCGGCGCCGACCGCCGCGTTGCGCACAAGGCGCTGACCGCGACGGCGCGCGCGACGCATTCCTTTGGCCTTATCTGGATCGACTCGGTCGCTGCCTTGATGCCCGAGGACGAAGAGGGGATCGACCTGCCGGAGGGCTCGGTGCTGGCGCGTGCGCTCGGCCTCGACCACAAGGCGGGTGCGATGCAGCCGCAGCTGTCGCCGGAAAATGTCGTCATCATTGGCCTGCGCCATGCCGATCCGGCCGAGGCGCGGGTGCTGAAGGATTCGCGCGTCTCGGCCTTCACCATGACCGACATCGATGCCATGGGCATGCGCGACCTGATGCACGAGGCGATCCGCATCGCCACCTCGGGAACGCAAGGTTTTCATGTCAGCTATTCGCCCACGGTGACCGAGTTTGCCGGCTGGGCGGCCGGTTCCGGCGGATTGACCGTGCGCGAGACGCACCAGGCGATGGAGGCAATCGCGGTGTCCGGCAAGTTGCTGTCCATGGACGTTTCAGGCCTGACGGCAGGTCTGGAGCCCAGGATCGGTGCCGACCTGGTCAACTTCGTCATGTCGGCCTTCGGCAAGCGGATCCTATGATCATCCCCGCGCTTCGACCGCCGCGCGCCAGGCATTGACATAGCCGGCCCAGGCCGCGCTGGTCGGCGGTTCAACTCGCTCGCCTTTGCCGTGCGCTGTCACCTGTTTCGTTGCCAGCAACGCCGCGCCGATGCTGGTGCCGGTGGCGGCCTCCGAGGCAATGACGGTGCGCCCCGTGACCGCCGCCAGCATGCCGACAAACAGCCGGTTGCGGGCGAAGGGCCCCTCGACGGTGGTCGGGCCTTCAGCGCCGATCAGGTCGAGGCAGGTCGCCGTCATCAGCGCCAGATAGAACGAGATGGCGGCGAAGCGCTGGCCACTGTTCATGTCGTCGGCATCAAGCCATGCCGCCGCCTGATGTGGGAACGGCCCCGACCCCTGCTGGGTCGACGGCAGCAGCAACGTCCTTCGCGCCAGCACGGCGTCGACATCTTCCTCGGTCCAGTTCTCCGGCTGGCCTTCCGTCAACAACGAAAATTCGCGCCCGCCCATGAAGCGGGCCGAGGGAACCGGATCGCCGAGCGCGTTGACATTGACCAGCGTGTCGCGCGCCGGGTCGAGCGTGACCTGTTTGCCGTCGACCGCCATCGACACCACCCAGGTGCCGGTCGAGACAACCGAAAACGGTGGCGCGTCGGATAGAAGGTGCGGCAGCAGCGATGCGTTGGAATCGTGCAGGCCGCAAAAAACAGGCGTTTGCGGATCGAGCCCGGTTCGCGCCGCAAGCGCGGGCAGGATCGGGCCGAGACGGTCCCTGGCCGGCCGCATCGGCGCCATCAACCCGCGCCAACCCATTCTGTCGACCAGCGACGAAAAATCCGATTTCCACGGGCTCCACAGATCGGTGTGGCAGCCGAGCGAGGTCACCTCGTTGGCGGCGATGCCGGTCAGCCGCAAGGCCCAGTATTGCGGATACATCAGCATGGCGGCGGCTTTTGCGAATTCGGCCGGGAAGCCTTTCTGCTGCCAGAAGAATTGCGCGCCGAGATTGAGGCCGAGCGGCAGGCGCGGCGTGCCGGTCTCGGCGAACGGCGGGCGAACAACGTCATAGTCCGCCGCCAGCCTGTCGGGGCCATCGAACTCATAGTCGAGCACAGGCAGCACCAGTTCGCCCGCGGCATCGACCAGCACGCCGGTCGCGCCATGGGTGGTGATGGAGATGGCGTCGATGCGCTGTTCGCGGTTGAGGCTTGCCAGGCTGTCGAGGATGAACGCCCACAGCGCTTCGACATCGTGATGCGGATAGGGCGCCTGGCACACCGGGGCATTCGCCGCGCGGCGCAGTGCCACCTCGCTCAGCGTTGCGAGATCGACCAGCGCCACCTTGGCGTTGGTCTTGCCGATGTCGATCACGGCGATGTGGCGCATCGCACTCATGCCATATGGAACACGGTTTCCAGCGGCACCGCCACCGGTTCATTGTCCGGCTTGGTCTCCATGAGGTCGGCCATATCAGCCCACCAGCGCTGCATCACCGGATGCCCGGGCAAATCGTCCATGCCGTGGTCGTCACGCCGCCACAGCACGCCGAACAGGATGTTGGTCTCCTCGTCGAGGTGAATCGAATAGTCGGAGACGCCGGCCTGCTTCAACAGCGCGACCAGCGACGGCCAGATTTCGTCGTGGCGCTTCTGGTACTCGGCCTTCATGCCGGGCCTGAGCTTCATCTTGAACGCGTATTTCTCAGGCATCAGCGTCCCCCGCGCAGCCGCCGCCACACGATCGGCAGCGCGATGACGATAATCAGCAGCAGGCCGATGAAGATCGACATGACGATGCCGGGCACGTTGAGCAGGCCGAGCCCGAAGGTCACCAGTCCCATGATGAAGGCGGCGAGCACGACGCCCAGGATGCTGCCGGCGCCGCCCAGGATGCTGACGCCGCCAAGCACCACCATGGTGATGACTTCGAGTTCATAGCCCTGCGCGATCGACGGCCTTGTCGAGCCGAGCCGCGAAGTGATCAGCACCGAGGCAATGCCCGCCATCAGTCCGGTCAGGCAGAACAGGGTGAATTTGATGCGGCCGACGCGCACGCCGGAAAACTGCGCGGCGACCGGATTGTTGCCGATCGCAAAGACGCGGCGGCCGAAGCTCGTGCGATGCAGCAGGAACCAGTAGATGACGGCGGCGATGAGGAAGAGCACCAGTTCGAACGACACCACCCACCAGACATAGCCCTGGCCGAAGAAGGCAAAACTCTCGGGATAGCCCTTGTAGGCCTGGTCGCCGAGGATGATGAAGGCGATGCCGCGAAACAAGCTCATCGTGCCGATGGTGACGACGATCGAGGGCAGGCCGAGCCTTGTCACCAGCAGCCCGTTGAAGGCGCCGCAGCCGAGCCCGACGACGATGCCGATCAGCACCAGCACAGGCGTTCCGGCACCGGCCTGCACCGCCATGCCCATCATGGTCGAGGCCAGCGCGATGATCGCCGCCACCGACAGGTCGATTTCGCCCGAAATGATCAGCAGCGCCATGGCAAAGGCGATCAGCCCCTTCTCGGTGAAGTTGAAGGTCAGGTCCGAGAGCGAATAGGGGTCGAGGAAATAGGGCGAGGCGAAGCTGTTGATGGCGAAGATGGCGACCGCCACCACGACCAGCAGCGCTTCCCACGAAAAGATCGCCGAACGGAACGGCTTGTCGAGCCGGTCGGGAATGTGGCGCGCGGCAGGGACGTCGCTCATATTGCCTCCGCCTTTCTCAGGATGATGCGGCCCGGCTGGCGTTCGCCGCGCGCGTTGAGCACGACAGCCAGGATGATGGCGCTGCCCGAGATCGCCATCTGCCAGAAGGGCGAGATGTTGATGACCGGCAATGCGTTGGAGATGATGCCGAGGAACAACGCGCCGAGCACCGCCCCACCGACCGAGCCGATGCCGCCGGCTATCGAAATGCCGCCGATGACGCAGGCAGCGATGATGTTGAGCTCATAGCCGTTGGCGACCTCGACCGAGGCAATCACATAGCGCGAGATCCAGAGATAACCGGATAGCCCGCCGACCATGCCGGAGATGCAGAAGACGATGAATTTCGTGCGGCCGACATCGATGCCGGCATAGACCGACGCCGTCGGGTTGACGCCGATGGCGTAGATCGAGCGGCCGAGCGCGGTGCGCGTCATCACAACGAAGAACAGCGCGATGACCAGGATAGCGATCCAGGACAGCACCGGTATGCCGATGAAGGCCGCACGCTGGAAGCCGATGAATTCGGGGCTCATCTTGTCGGCATTGACCCAGGCGCCGCCGGACAGGACGAACGTGGCGCCGCGATAGATGGTCAGCGTGCCCAAGGTCACCACGATCGAGGGGATGTTCAGCCGCCACACCAGCAGACCGTTGATGGCGCCAAGCACCAGCCCGACGGCCAGCGCGATGACGATCAGCAGCGGGATCGGGATCGCCGGATGCGCGGCGTTGAGCATCGCCACCACCATGCCGGTGAAGCAGAGGTTCGACGCCATCGACAGGTCGATCGATCGGGTCAGGATGACCACCATCTGGCCGAGCGCCAGGATCATCAGGATCGAGGTGTCGTTGAACACCTGGCGCAGATTGCCGGGATCGGCAAAGGCCGGGAAGCGCGTCGAGATCAGCCCGATCAAAACGACGATCGCCGCAGCCAGCCAGATTTCGCGGTATTTCAACAAAGCCTTCATGCCGCGATCCCCGCTGCCGTCCGGACCAGCGTCTCGGCGTCCAGTTCCTTGTTGTCGTAGACCGCCGCGACCAGCCCTTCGCGCATGACGACGACGCGGTCCGACATGCCGAGGATTTCGGGAAGCTCCGACGATACCATGATCACCGACAGGCCTTGCGCCACCAACTCGGCCATGAAGCCGTGCACCGCGGCCTTGGAGCCGATGTCGATGCCTTTGGTCGGCTCGTCCAGGATGATGACCTTGGGCGCGGTCGCCAGCCATTTGGCGATGACGATCTTCTGCTGGTTGCCGCCCGACAGCGTGCCGACATCCTGGCTGAGCGAGGAGGCACGGAGGTCGAGCCGTTCAGTGTAGGAGCGGGCGAGCGAAAACTCTTCCGCCAGCCGCAGCAGGCCGGATTTGGAGGTGCGCTTGAGTGAAGGCAGCGAGACGTTCTGGAAGATCGGCAGGCCGATCACCACGCCTTGCTTGCCGCGCTCCTCCGGCACATAGACGATGCCGGCCTCGATCGAATCCGCCGCGGATTTCGGCGCGATCGCCTTGCCGTCCAGCGTGATGGTGCCGCTCGAAATGCGGGTGATGCCTGAAATCGCCTGCATCACCTCGCTGCGCCCGGCGCCGACAAGGCCGTAGAAGCCGAGGATTTCGCCCTTGTGCAGTTCGAAGCCGATGTCGTTGAATTCGGTCGGATGCGAAAGCCCGGAGACGGTGAGCACGGGCGCGCCGATCTGGGCCTTGCGCTGCGGAAAGATGTGATCGACCGAACGGCCGACCATCATGCGCACGATCTGGCTCTGGGCGGCATCCCTGATCAGGCCTTCGCCGACCATCTCGCCGTCGCGGAACACCGTGTAGCGGTCGGCGATCCGATAGATCTCGTCGAACTTGTGGCTGATGAACAGGATCGCCTTGCCTTGTTCCTTGAGAAACTCGATGAGCAAAAACAGCTCCTCGATCTCCTTCATCGAGAGCGCGGCGGTCGGCTCGTCCATGATGACGATCTGCGCGTCGATCGACATGGCCCGCGCCACGGCGACCAGATGCTTGTTGGCGATGCCGAGATCCTTCAATCTTGCATCGGCGTCGATATGGCCGGCATGCATGGCATCGAGCACTTCGCGCGCATTCTTGCGCATCGTACGCCAGTCGATGGTGCCAAATCGCGTGCGCGGAGCGTGGCCGAGAAAGATGTTTTCGGCAACGCTCAGATCGTCGAACAGCACCGTTTCCTGATGGATGGCGGTGACGCCATGGCCGAAGGCCGCATGCGCGCTGGGCAAGGTGACCGGCTGGCCATCTATGCTGATCGTGCCCGCGTCGGGCTGGTAGATGCCGGTCATGATCTTGACCAGCGTCGACTTTCCGGCGCCATTCTCGCCGATGAGCGCTGTCACCTGGCCAGGATAGAGCGACAGGCTGACATTGTGCAGCGCCCGCACGCCGGGAAAGCTCTTGGAGATGCCGGACAGCGTGAGGCGTGGGGCTGCCTTACCCTCCTCCTTGTGGGGAGGGTCGATCCCAATGTGAGCGGGGTGGGGGTCTACTAGCATATCAAGGTCCTGGTGCATGGAGATGTCGCCACCCCCACCCCGTCTCGCCTGCATCGCTTCGCGAAGCCAGCTCGCCGACCCTCCCCACAAGGGGGAGGGTGGTGCGAGCGTCCGAGATCAATAGATCTTGGAGAACTTCTCGATGTTGGACTTGTCGAACTGGAAGGGCGGAGCCATCGCAGCCGAGTTCGAGTCGTCGAGCGTGACCTTGCCGACGCGGCCGATCGACAGCGTCGCACCGGGCTTGGCCTCCTCCTTCTTCACCGCCAGGTCATGGGCGAGGTAGACGGCGGAGTAGCCGAGGTCGATCGGGTTCCAGAGAGCCACCGCCTGGCTGGCGCCGTTGTCGATGAACTTCTTGAACTCGGACGGCAGCGCGAGGCCGGTGACGTTGACCTTGCCGATCAGGTTCGCGTCGGTGACGACCTGGGCGGCGGCGACGACGCCGACGGTGGTCGGCGCGATGATCGCCTTGAGGTTCGGATAGGACTTCAACAGCCCCTTTGCTTCGTCGGTGCTCTTGGCCGAATCGTCATCGCCATAGACGGTGGCGACCAGTTTGATCTTCGGGAATTTCTCCGGAAGGATTTTCTTGGCCGCGTCGATCCAGGCGTTCTGGTTGGTCGCGGTCGAGGAGGCCGACAGGATGGCGACGTCGCCGCCTTCCGGCAGATAGTCGGCGGCAAGCTTGATGATGGTCTCACCGATCAGGCCGGTATCGGAGGGGTTGAGGTGAAGCTGGCGGCCTTCCTTGGCGACGCCCGAATCCCAGGAGATGACGGTGATGCCGCGCTCCATGGCCTTCTTCAGCACCGGCACCAGCGCGTCGGCGTCGTTTGCGGAAATCGCGATGGCGTTGACCTTCTGCGCGATCAGCGAATTGACCACTTCGATCTGCGCTTCGGCGGTCGCTTTGGTCGGGCCGGTGTAGATGATGTCGACATCGCCGAGTTCCTTGGCCGCCTCTTCGGCGCCCTTGTTGGCGGCATCGAAGAAGCCGTTGCCGAGCGACTTCACCACCAGCGCGATCTTGACGTTCTCGGCGTAGGCGGCATTCACGAACATGGCGGCGGAAAACGCCGCCGTAACCATCAATTTCTTCAGAAAGCTCATCGAATTTCCTCCCTTGAGCGTTGCATTCCATCGCCGCTGCCGGCGTGAGTTGGTCTCAGGCCTGCAGCGAAGATTCTTCCTTTGTCGATTTGCGGGCGACGATCAGCGTCACGCCCGCGGTCTCCAACATCTTGGCTTCGCGATCCTCGATGCCGTCGTCGGTGATGACCGTGGCGATGCGCGACAGGCCGCACAGGATCAGGCTGGAGCGCTTGCGGAATTTCGAGGAGTCGACCAGCACCACCAGCTCGTCGGCCTGGTCGATCAGCTTCTGCTCCGCCTGGATCAACAGCGGATCGCCTTCCATCAGGCCGAGCGGCCCCAACCCTTGAGCACCCATGAACATGCGGCGCGCGTAGAAATTGCGCGTCACGTCATTGTCGAAGGGCGACAGGATGATGTTCTGCTCGCGGTAGATCGTGCCGCCGGACAGCATCACCGTGTTCTTGGAATGCTTGAGCAGATGCTCGGCGATCGGGAATGAATTGGTGAAGATCGGCATGCGGCGGCCGGTCAGGAAATGCACCATCTGGAACGTCGTGGTGCCACCATTGATGATGATCGGCTCGCCATCCCCGCACAATTCGACCGCTTCACGCGCAATCGCCCGCTTCTGCGAAGCGTTGATCGTTTCGTTCACGGAAAAGGGCCGGCCGGCGAGCCCGATGAACTGCGGCGGCGAGATTGCCTCGGCGCCGCCGCGCACTCGCCGCAGCCGCTTCTGGACATGCAGTGCCGCGATATCGCGCCGGATCGTCGCCTCGGAGGACTCCGTCAGGTCGACCATCTCCTGCACCGTCACCACAGGCTTTTCCTGGACGGCGGACAGAATGATCCTGTGGCGCTCTTTTTCGTGCATGGTTCCTCCCTGCCTGGCCATCTAGGCACTCAAAACGAGCAGTGTCAATCATTTCCGATCATATAATTTCATTGTGCAGTGCAATATGATCGATCTTGATCGTTTATGATTGACAATCGGCCTGCTTGCGTAGACATTCCCGGCAAAATGGACTGCGCCCTTTTGCGTCCCAGGGAGGATACCTATGCTCGACAAGCGCTCCGGCTCGCGCCTGGCCAATCTGTGGGATGATGCGAAAGCCGAGGGGATGAGCGATCCCGAGCTTCTGGTCTATCGCTCGAACACGCTCGGCTCCGACAAGCGCGTCACCAACTATGGCGGCGGCAACACCTCCTCCAAGATCTGGCAGAAGGATCCGCTCAGCGGCGAGACCGTCGAGGTGCTCTGGGTCAAGGGCTCCGGCGGCGACAGCGCCTCGATCAAGCTCGATGGCTTCGCCACGCTCTACATGGACAAGTTGCGCGCGCTCAAAAGCCTTTATCGCGGCGTCGAGCATGAAGACGAGATGGTCGGCTTCCTGCCGCACTGCACGTTCAATCTCAATCCGCGCGCGGCCTCGATCGACACGCCGCTTCACGCCTATGTGCCGAAGCCTTTTGTCGACCACATGCATCCCGATGCCATCATCGCCATTGCCGCCGCGAAGGATTCCAAGGCGCTGACGAAAGAGATATTCGGCGACGCCATCGGCTGGTTGCCATGGAAGCGGCCGGGCTTCGAACTCGGCCTGTGGCTGGAGAAATTCTGCGTTGAACACCCCGAGGCCAAAGGCGTGATCCTGGAAAGCCACGGCCTGTTCACCTGGGGCGACACACCCAAGGAATGCTACGAAACGACGATCTCGGTGATCAATCAGGCGATCGAGTGGTTCGAGCGCCGCTCCGAGGGCCTCGCCATATTCGGCGGCGAAGCGGTGAAGTCGCTCGACGCCGCCGCACGCCGCGCCATCGCGGCGAAACTGATGCCGAAAATCCGCGGCCTGATCTCGGAGAAGAGCCACAAGCTCGGCCATTTCGACGACCAACCCGCCGTGCTCGAATTCGTCAACTCCAGGGATTTGCGCTCGCTGGCCGCACTTGGCACCTCGTGCCCGGACCACTTCCTGCGCACCAAGATCCGCCCGCTGGTCATCGAGTTCGATCCGGCCAAGCCCGATGTCGATGCCGTCATCGCCCGCCTCGCCGACGACATTGCCGCTTATCGTGTCGGCTACCAGGCCTATTACGACAGCTGCAAGCATGCGGACTCGCCCGCCATCCGCGATCCCAACGCCGTCGTCTACCTGATGCCCGGCGTCGGCATGTTCACCTTCGCCGGCGACAAGGCCACCGCGCGCATCTCGGGCGAATTCTACGTCAACGCCATCAACGTCATGCGCGGCGCGTCGACCGTCTCCTCCTATGTCGGCTTGCCAGCGCAGGAAGCCTTCGACATCGAATACTGGCTGCTCGAGGATCTGAAGCTGCAGCGCATGCCCAGACCGAAGTCGCTCGCCGGCCAGATCGCGCTGGTCACCGGCGGCGCCGGCGGCATTGGCCGGGCAACGGCCAACCGCCTGCTGCGCGAAGGCGCCTGCGTGGTGCTGGCCGACATCGACGAGGCTGCGCTCGCCAGCGCCAATGAGGAACTGGCCAAGGCCTACGGCAAGGATTTCGTCCGGCCCGTGGTGATCAACGTCACCTCGGAGGACCAGGTCGTCGCGGGCTTTGCCGAGACAGCGGTCGAGTTCGGCGGCATCGACATTCTGGTGTCGAATGCGGGGCTGGCCTCCTCGGCGCCGATCGAGCAAACCACGCTGGCGCTGTGGAATAAGAACATGGACATCCTGTCGACCGGCTATTTCCTGGTCTCGCGGGAAGCGTTCCGGCTGTTCAGGGTGCAGAAGATCGGCGGCAACGTCGTCTTCGTCGCCTCCAAGAACGGCCTTGCCGCATCGCCCAACGCCGCCGCTTATTGCACTGCCAAGGCGGCCGAAATCCATCTCGCCAGGTGTCTCGCGCTGGAAGGCGCGGAAGCCCAGATCAGGGTCAACGTCGTCAACCCGGATGCGGTGCTGCGTGGCTCGAAGATCTGGACCGGCGAGTGGAAGGAACAGCGCGCCGCCGCCTACAAGATGTCGACCGACGATCTGGAAGAGCACTACCGCTCGCGCTCGATGCTGAAGCGTTCGGTGTTTCCCGAAGACATCGCCGAAGCGATCTACTTCTTCGCTTCCGACATGTCGGCCAAGTCGACCGGCAACATCGTCAACGTCGACGCCGGCAACGCGCAGAGCTTTACGCGTTAGGCCTTCTTCCTTCTCCCCGTTCACGGGGAGAAGGTGGCCCGAAGGGCCGGATGAGGGGCAGCGCTGACGGAACGCATTTTGGGAGGAATAGCAGTTGTCCGAAACCATCATCTCCGCCGAAATCGTCGAAAAGGACAACGCCGCGCGCAAAGCCAACCTCGAGCGTGACTACGCCTCGCTTGGCGAACGTCTTGATCGTCGCGGCATCGCCATCGACGCCATCCGCGACAAGGTCGAGAAATTCGCCGTGGCCATCCCTTCCTGGGGTGTCGGCACTGGCGGCACGCGCTTTGCCCGTTTTCCCGGTGCCGGCGAACCGCGCGACATCTTCGACAAGATCGAGGATTGCGCCGTCATCCAGCAATTGACACAGGCGACGCCGACCGTCTCTTTGCACATTCCGTGGGACAAGGCCGACCCGAACCGGCTGAAGCAGGCGGCCTCACGCTTCGGTCTCGGCTTCGACGCCATGAACTCCAACACCTTCTCGGATGCCAGGGACCAGAAGCTGTCCTACAAATTCGGCTCGCTGTCGCATGCCGATGCCGGCACCCGCCGGCAGGCGGTCGAGCACAATCTCGAATGCATCGAGATCGGCAGGACGCTGGGCTCCAAGGCGCTGACGGTGTGGATCGGCGACGGCTCGAACTTCCCGGGCCAGGTGAATTTCGCCAAAGCGTTCGAGCGCTATCTCGACGCCATGAAGCAAATCTATGCCGGGCTGCCGGCGGACTGGAAGCTGTTCAGCGAACACAAGATGTACGAGCCGGCCTTCTATTCCACCGTCGTGCAGGACTGGGGCACCAACTACATCATCGCCAGGGAGCTGGGCGACAAGGCCTTCTGCCTGGTCGACCTTGGCCACCACGCGCCCAACGTCAACATCGAGATGATCGTGTCGCGGCTGATCCAGTTCCGGAAACTCGGCGGCTTCCACTTCAACGATTCCAAATATGGCGACGACGATCTCGATGCCGGTTCGATCGACCCCTACCGGCTGTTCCTGGTCTTCAACGAACTGGTCGATGCCGAGATCTCCGGCGCCGAAGGTTTCGACCCCGCCCATATGCTCGACCAGAGCCACAACGTCACCGATCCGATCGAAAGCTTGATGCTGTCGGCGGTCGAGGTGCAGCGCGCCTATGCGCAGGCGCTGCTGGTCGACCGCAAGGCGCTCGAAGGCTTCCAGGAGGCCAATGACGCGCTGATGGCGACGCAGACGCTGAAAGCGGCCTACCGCACCGACGTCGAGCCGATCCTCGCCATGGCGCGGCTGAAGACCGGCGGCGCCATCGATCCCGTCGCCGCCTACCGAGCGGCAGGCTACCGCGCCAAGGTCGCGGGAGAGCGTCCGCCGATCGCCGGCGGGAGCGGCGGGATAGTATAGCCCATATTCGACGTTTCAGTCGATCCGACAGGGGCGAGGACAGCACTTGAGCACCCCACTCTGCCCTGCCGGGCATCTCCCCCGCAAGGGGGGAGATTGGCCGCTTCATCGGCGGCGCTCTTCCTGCAACACGGAGATTGGCGAAAGCAGGGACAACAACCGATCTCCCCCCTTGCGGGAGATGTCCGGCAGGACAGAGGGGGGTGTGAAGGATCGCCACCCGTTATTATTGGCTGGACTAACCCACCCCAAGAGGCTCTTCTAGGCGCACCCCTCACGCTCCCGGAGGCACGCCATGCCGCTCACCCGCAGAATGCTGATCGCCGTCGGTCTATCGTTGATGCTTACCCTTCAGTCGGTGGCGGCTTTCGCCGCGTCACCCGCACCGGCGAAGGGCGAACACGGCATGGTGGTGACGGCCCAGCACCTGGCATCCGAAGTCGGCGTCGAGGTGTTGAAGAAGGGCGGCAATGCCGTCGATGCGGCGGTCGCTGTCGGCTATGCGCTCGCCGTTGTCTACCCGAATGCCGGCAACATCGGCGGCGGCGGGTTCATGACCATCCGCTTCAAGGACGGCAAATCGACCTTCCTCGATTTCCGCGAGCGCGCGCCGCTGGCGGCGACCAAGACCATGTATCTCGACAAGGACGGCAAACCGGTGAAGGGCGCGAGCCTCGATGGCTACCTCGCCGTTGGCGTGCCGGGCTCGGTGGCCGGCTTCGAGATGGCGCGTGAAAAATATGGGACGCTGTCCCGGCAAGACCTGATGGCGCCGGCGATCACCTATGCCAAGGACGGCTTCGTCCTCAACCAGGGCGATGCCGCGTCCCTTGCCGGCAATGCGCAGCGGCTGGCCAAGGATCCCGCCGCGGCCGCCATTTTCCTGAAGCCCGATGGCAAGCCCTATGGCATCGGCGAGCGGCTGGTCCAGCCTGATCTTGCGGCCTCGCTCTCGGCGATTTCCGACAAAGGTCCTGATGCATTCTACAAAGGCGCCATCGCCGACGCCATCGTCAAGGCAAGCGGCGCCAAGGGCGGCATCCTGGCCAAACCAGATTTCGAGCAATATGCGGTGCGCGAACTCAAACCGGTGACGTGCAGCTATCGCGGCTATGAGATCACATCCTCGCCGCCGCCAAGCTCGGGCGGTGTCATCATCTGCGAGATCCTCAACGTGCTGGAGGGCTATCCGCTGTCCTATCTCGGCGCCGGCTCGGCCGAGACGGTTCATGTCATGGTCGAGGCCATGCGCCACGCCTATGTCGACCGCAATTCGGCACTTGGCGATCCTGATTTCGTCGACAACCCGGTCACCAAGCTTCTCGACAAGGCTTACGCCAAGGACATCCGCGACAAGATCGATCCGTTCCGCGCCGGCGTCTCGCAGGATCTGATGCCGAAGGGCTTTGGCGAGTCGAAGGAGACGACGCATTATTCCATCATCGACAATGACGGCAATGCGGTCGCAGTGACCTACACGCTGAACGGCTCGTTCGGCGCCGGCGTCGTCGCCGACGGCACCGGCATCCTGCTCAACAACGAGATGGACGATTTCACCCAGAAGCCCGGCGTGCCCAACCTTTATGGGCTGGTCCAGGGCGAGGCCAATGCGATCCAGCCGAAGAAGACGCCGCTGTCATCGATGAGCCCGACCATCGTCGCGAGGGACGGCAAGCCGTTCATGGTCATCGGCAGCCCGGGCGGCTCGCGCATCATCACCATCACGCTGGAAGCGATCGTCAACGTCATCGACCACGGGATGAACATCCAGGAGGCGATCGACGCGCCGCGCATCCACCACCAGTGGCTGCCCGACACGGTTTACATCGAACCATTCGGCCTTTCGCCCGACACCGAAAGGTTGCTGGCCGGCATGGGCTATCACCTCGATCTGAGCGACAAGACCTGGGGCCAGGCCGCCGGCATTCTCGTTGGCGGCAAGAGCCTGGCGGAAATCGAGAAGGGCGGCGGCGCGCGCTATAATGGCGCCATCGACAGCCGTGCCGTGTCAGGCGAGGCGCTGGGATATTGACAGGCCCGCGGCCTGTCCCGTCCCGGACGAAACCGGGTTCGCATTTCGGGTTTGCGCTCTGGTTTGCGGCCCGGCCCCGGCCGTCAAGTAACCGCCGTCAGGTCACCAGCGTGATGGTCGATGCGATCAACATCAGGGCGGCGATGGCGACGAACAGCGCGTAGATGCGCGGCCGGTCGAGCAGAAGCGCGTTTCCGGAGATCCACGCCGATGTGGCGCCGCCCAGCGCGAAAAGGAAGCCGTTGCGGTGGCCGAAGGTCATCGATGCGGCCATCAGCCCGCCAATGATCAGGGCGCCGAACACGATGATCACGGCGACCGCGTATTTCTCGAAATCGTTGTTACCGATCCCCGGCCCGATCGCGTTCAGATTTGGCAGGTCGTCCGGATCGAAAGGGTTGGCCGACCCATACTCGTCTTGACCTAAGGATTCTCGCATCACTCGTTCTCCGCTGACCGGCAACAAACCATCAACACTTGCCGAGCGCAACCCGATCGTATGTCCCCCTAGGTGCTGAATGCCATCTTCAACACGTTCCAGCGGCGCTCGTCACTGTCTTTTCGGGCACATGACTTGACGATCTGGCAATTAGCGCCCGCGTTGGGCAATGCCAGGGACGAATTCGTTTTCCGCTCTTCGCGACTGCGGCCGCGAGTCGCAGCGCCGGGTCTGTCGCCGGAATGGTGGCCTCCTGAGCATCTTAAATCTTGGCTATGAAGGTCATGTTTCACAGTCAACCGGCATTGGTCGCTCTAGGCCAGGGTCCGCAGACAGGCATCGCACGTTGAAAGCAGATCAGGATAACCGGCTGGGCAAGGCAGCCGATCGCCCCTGCGGTCGGATGACCCGGCGCGGCGCACTTGCGCTGTTCGTGCTGCCTTTGGCCGCAACCATGGTTCGGCCGGCTGACGCAATGCACGCCGGTGAAAAGCCACATGTCGATCCTGCCTGTGACGTCAACCGAGCTGTGCAGGCGGCGTTCGCGGTGCGGCAAGGGAATATCGCCGCTGCCGAACGCCTGCCTCGGCAAGAGGCGCCGTCATTCCTGTGAAGGGGGCGCGCTCAATCGACGATAGGGGATGCCATCGAATCTTGCCGTCACAAAATCCGTTACGGACATCCTGCGCTGGCGTCCGTCGCTGCAGGCGTAGACCGGCCAACCGGCATCGCTGCATTCGCTGGCGGCGCAGATGCGCGCCAGGCAGTTACCGATCGTCAGCCGGAAGCCGCCCTTGCCGGCGAAGCCTTGCAACAAGCTGCCATCCGCCGAGCGCCATGTCCGCGCACGGAATTCCGTCCGCAAAAGCGATGGTTCGAGAGGGACCGCAAGATTGGTTTCGCCGGCACGCCCTGCGAACTGCAGACGGAAATGCGCCATTGCAGTCGTGTACGCGGTTACAAGATCCGGTTCGCGAAAATAGGCGATGGCCATATTGGAGCGGTCAAGCAGATGAGACATACGCTCGCTTGCCACTACCGGCGTCAGCAAGGCAACAAAGACAAGAAAGGCGAAGCAAGCTCGCGACATTTTCCAGCAGCCATATCGATCCCGGCCTGCCGGTGTGGCCCCGGTTGCCCTCCCGCAACATCCCGCCAATCGTCGCCCTGCGCAAGCCGCTTGCTGAGGCGGTCCAAAGGTGGCGTAGTGTACAACTCGCAAGGCCACTAGTTAAAGGGCTTGGAGCCGAAGGCGATGACGACGAATTTGCGCGGGCTTGGCGAGGTGCAGGCGGCGTTTGCGATAAGGAGGACACCTGCCGCCAGACAGGTTTCTTAGCCGGCGCGGGCCGGCGGCAGTTCGAACAGATTGGCGCCGTTCTCCTTGCCGCGCTCGACATAGCCGATGATGTGAAACCACTTGGCGACATCGGGTCCTTGGAGCCAGCTGCGCGAGTGGATGGGAAGGTTACCGGCGAGAGCCTGGATATGCCTTATATGCCGCTTGCAGAAACGGACGGTCGACGCCCGGAAGAAATCATCCTGCGCGGCGAACAGCGTATCGGCGGCGTCGCTGCTTTCATGCCAGGCAATGATTGCCACGGTCTTCTCGCCCTCGGCCAGCGCGTGCGCGCGGCCCTCCTTCAAATTCATCATCAGGTTGTCATAGGCGATCTTGCTGTCCTTGCCGGCGGCGACGTATTCGTCCGACATCCGCTTGGAGAGGCCGTGAAAGACGTCCTCGAGATCGCCGAGCGTAGCTGCGCGTGCTCTCATTTCACCTCCTGCGGCCCCATGGGAAGTTTGCCCTAGGGTTGAGGGGGCGCCAAGCAAATTGAATCCGGATACGGGCCGATCAGAGCAAAGCCGTTCCGCCAGATCACGGGCGAAGCCGTAACTAGATCTTGGGGAGAAGGTCGACAGTCGTGACGCCGGCCAACCGCTGCACGCGGTCGGCCATGGTTGCCTCAGCCAGCTTTGCCAGTGCGTGCTCGACTTCCTGCGCCGAGTCGTGCCGAAGCCTTCCGGGCTGGCGGATCGATCTTCACCATCTGTCGCTTGGCCTCGCTCACCCGGCGTTGAGCAGACCGTATCCGACCGCACAACGCCAAGCTGATACCGACGCCGCAATCGTCTCCGAGCAATTCTTCAGCGCGTTCGAGATCCAGCTTCGCCCGGCTGACACTCTGCCTGGCCTTGGCCAGTTCCATCTCCAGCAGATCCATTCTTCCGCTCCCATTTGGGTTGCGGTCCCTTCGCTTCGTTAATCGCAGCTGATCGCGTTGGTTCCGACAACGACTGATCACGGATGGCGAATTACATATTTGAAGCTGGCCTGATGGGTGGCCGAGGTCGATATTCCGGCCTCTGCCGTGGTTTGAGCGGAATATCTGCCAGCGATACCCGCACCGGCTTGCCGGGCAGCGATGGCACGGCAGCAGCCTGACGCTTGCGCAGCGCGGCCGACAGCTTGGAAACGAAATCTCGTATCTCCATGGGCGCTCCTCCCGAGCAGCCCCCCGAAGCTTGCATACACTACCGCGGCAGTCTCTGCATTTAACTTTGATGTACCGGCAGGTGCTTCGCGACCGGCCCCGGGGACCAAACGGGAAGGCTCAGCTGCGATCCTGCATCTGTGCCTTCTCAAGGGCGACACGAAACCAAACCCAGGGTGGCTGCTCTGGGTGAGATAAGTGCCTGAATTTGCTTGGAAAAATGGTGCCCAGAGGCGGAATCCAAGCAGAGAAAATAGCACTTGGTTTCTCAATCGCCTAGCTATGAAGCAGCAGCAGCGCTGACCAACATAAATACCAACAAAATATTTCTGTGGATTGGTTCGGTTCCCGAACATTGCCTTTCGGTCCGACGCCACCGGACCTTAGATGCAGTCGAGCATCGCAGCGACTTATCACCTATCCATCGACAATCAGGTCACATGTATTTGCCATGCGATGTTGCAACTTGGACAGAGTGTCCCCTGCGGACAAAATTCTGAACGACTGCTTCGCCCCTCATCGCAGCCATTAAAGTGAGGCTGTTGGTCACCTGGACGCGGACACGTAGACCAAATTCGGCAATGGACGGCTCTTACCTGGGATGTCGAAGTGCCTAACGCCTCACTCGAGCCGTACTTTCCCTGACGATCAACCTGATCGCCAACTCGCGTTGCGATGGTGATGGTGATCGGCAGCAATTCGGCCCATGTCGCGTGCCGCGCTGGATTCTGTTGCTGGGCCACAGACCCGATCGACAACTCGGAGTATGACCGTTTTCTGTTCGACTACCATCAATCACGGGCGAACTGCCAACCGCGTGCTCGAACTGTTTGAACGCCACGGTCGCGTGACCAATCGTTTCTCGGTGCTAAGCACGGACCACCTTAATCAGATACACGCGGCGTTTTCGCCCGAGGACCTGATGGGGTCGAATTCATCCTGCAGGGCAAGGACGGGCCGATCGCAAAGGCTTTCACCGGGCGCCCACGCGCGCGGAGAAGGGCGTCCGGCAAAGATGCCGCAATCGCCGTGCCGGAGGGCTGTCCCACGACTATCGCCTGTGTTTCTGGCCTTCTGGTAAGTATGCGGCAGGGACGTTTACAACTGGTGACGCCGGTACCGGGTAACGAACGCTGGCCTCTCGGGTACCGAATAATGTCTCAACGTGTCTTCAGCACGCCCGACGAGTTCCGGGAGGGTCTCGATAGCATCGTCGACGAGAATATGCTCGAAAACCCGCCTCCCAACCGGCCAATTCGCTTCCGCGGAGACCTGCAACACGAGGCGGGGGACCACTGCTTCCATCTCCGCTCACGGAACCTTGAGCATCGAGTGCTCGACGGGGTGGTTCCGATTCCCATTGGTCATCTAATCGCGAGCGGGAACTGTACAGCCTCGGAGCTGGTTATGGGGGTCACGGACGCAGCGAGGTCCTTGCCGTCCCGACCTGCTCGATCAGCTATACGCGGCTGGGGTGTTCGAAGAGGATCTCGACGACATTTCGCTTGGCAGAACGGGAGACGGGCGCGGGCCGCAGGCCGCGAGCTTTTTTTGTCGCAACGCCGCTGCCCTGCGTTCCACTCCGATAGAGCGGGCTATCGCGACCGGTCCTCGACGAAATCGTGGTGCTCGCCGACGGCTTCCCCAATGACAATGGCGCCAAGCTTAGCGGACCACTCTATGCCGTGGGTTGGCATTGAAGTATTGGCAAGCCAAGCCGGCGTGGCGTTTCCCCTCGCAGATCATCTGGTCGCACCGTCGGGTTGCGCTGTCACGTCATGGTTATGGTGCGCGATGCCGTCCGGCGACAGGGGCAGACTATCTGCCAGGCCTTGCCGCTCGCTGAGCAACGCGGCGTGATGCGCAATTTGCGCGGCCTTTGGGATGTGCGTCGCTTTCCATGCCGCCGAATTTGGCTTCCAATTGTAGATCGTCGCTTCGGAGATCCCATGCTTGCGAGCCGGTCCAGCATGTCCGATCTATCCACATTACGAATGTAACCCGTTTCGACGTTGACGCTTCAGAACTTTGGATCTTCATTGCAGGACACGCTCCAATCGGCGCATTCGATGTTGAACGAAGGTCCATTTGCCGCTCGCAAAACTTACATCATCTCACTCGGGCTCAGTCAAAGTGGAAACAGCGTTCGGCTAAGCCGGAAACCGTCACATTTGATTTAACATCTTCTTCGGTCAAAGGAGCAGCCATGGCTACCGTGAAAGTCGATATCGATAACTTCCAGTCGGAAGTTCTGGAATCCGCAGCACCCGTCGTCGTCGATTTCTGGGCCGAATGGTGCGATCCCTGCAAGATGATTGCTCCGAGCCTCGAGGAAATCTCCGTCGAGATGGAAGGCAAGATCAAGGTCGCCAAGCTTAACATCGATGAAAACCCGGAACTCGCCGCCCAATTGGGCGTGCGCTCCATTCCGACGCTTGCGATCTTCAAGGGCGGCGAAGTGGCCGATTTCTCGGTCGGCGCCAAACCGAAGACAGCTCTTTTGAACTGGATTTCGAACGCTGCCTGATCGAGATCGCTCAAATGAAGGAACCGTAGATCCCCCCATGGGATCATAGTGATTTACTGGCATTTTGTACAGGGCTCAGCCCTTTGTGCTTCCGCTTTATGTCGGAAGAACGAGTGGTGAGGAAGCTTTTCACTGGGGCGTTGTCGAGGCAGTTGCCGCCGCGTGAATGCCGCAGCTTTCAAGCATGCCGTTGCAGGTTCGCGTGACCGCACTCAACCAATGACGCCCTGTTGTTGACAGGCTTAGGCGATGCGTTTTGCTGGATCGGAGAGGGAATATGGGCAGCACCGGAGAGTTAGTCGGACAAGCAGGGCATCCTGATAGCGAAGAAGGCCCGCACCGCGTCTCCGACGCAATGTGGGACCAGCAGAAGACGCGCGAAGAGACGCTTGCCAGCGCCGGCGTGGTGGTTGCCCGCGACGGCAATCTCGACGGATTTTCGGATTCAGAGTTGGCCAATTTGGTGAACGGCTTCAGCAGATGGCCGGACCAGCAGGAGACGCGCGAAGCGACGCTTGCCATCGCCGGCGCGGTGGTTGCCCGCGACGGCAATTTCGACGGACTTTCGGACCAAGAATTGGCCAATCTGGTGAACGGTTTCGGCAAGTGGCCGGAAGAAGAAAAAGCACGCAAGGCGATCGTTGCCATCGCCAGCGAACTCGGTTCCAAGGGCCGTCGCTTCAGTGCTTTCGGCACGCCTGCACTAGTCAGGATCGCCAATGGCCTGTCGCGGGGTATCGAGGCGGGAGAGACCGCCGGCGAGGTCGCCGAACCGGCCTTGCTGAAGGACCGGCTGCATCAGCTGGCGCACTACCTGCAATATGCCGAGGATCGGCTCCAGCAGGCCGATGTCCATGCCGTCGCGAGTATATTCAAGGCGTTGGGCAAGGCGCAGTTGTTGGATGATCTCGGTATGCTGGCACAGCCGGGGCTGGACAGGCTCGAGGTGTTACGTGCCGCTCCCGGGTTTAAGCTCGACAACAACCTCGAGACGATGGGCAATCTTTGCAGCTCCCTGCTGCCACTAGCTCGCAGCCCGAAGCCGGCGTTGCGCTGGCACCGCAAGTCGGCGCTGAACCTGCTCAACGCCATCCAGCCGGTGGTGGAACACAAGATCGATGCCTATCTCAAAGCAGGCCAGGCCGAGCGTACCAGCGGCGCCAATGCAAGCCGCAGCCCGGCGCTTTCGATCCATCAGGTGCTCAAGACCCGGGCGGTGCTGGAGACGCTCTACCGGCGGCCCTATGTCGACGGCGACGAGCTCGCATTGCGGGCCAGGCAGGAAGAGCTGCATGGCAAGACTAGGCAGATACTGAAGAGCGCCCGCACCCTCATCGACGCCGACCTTTCCTACAAGAGCTGGAACGTGATCGCCCATATCGAGGCGAAGGAACCGCTCGAAGCGCTCGACACCTTCATGGCGCAGAACGCATCGATGATCCAGGCCCAGCATGCAGCCGCCAGCTTCGATGTTCATCGGGTGCTTCAGGCCATGGATCAAGACCCGAGACCGCCGCAAGGCGATGCCGGACTAATGCGGCTGCCGGTGGTCGACATGCAAGGCCAGCCGCTGCCCAGCGAAGCCGAGTTGCGCTATTCCATTTTCCATCGCTTGACCTCGGGCGCGGTGAAGGTGGTGGCGGTGCAGCTAAAGGGAACTCCGACTGGCGCCATGTTGACACGCACGGTGGCCGTGGAGGGCGTGCCCTACCGCATGGACCTGTTCGGCGGCAGCAAACTGAAGCCGCCGCAAAGGAGCCTTAACCAGCTTGCCTCTGACCTGCCCTTCACGGCCGCAGAGGCCCCAAGCGGCAAGCTTTTGGCGATCCCCTATGCCGAGACGGCTCCGGGTACGGCCTTTGAGCAGCTGTCGCGGGCCTGGGCGCCGTTCAAGGAAGCCTATTACTATACCCAGCGCCGCGGATTTGCCGCGCCGCCGGGCGTCCCCGACGTTGGCCCGCATGATTATGCGCTGGAAGGGTGCTTCAAGCTGTCCCTTCTGCCCGACCGCCCCGCAGGCGCGGTGCATCCCTTCCGGTTCGAGGGGCGAGACGGCGAGATCGCCTTGCGGCCGCATGACGGCTGCGGCTTCATCAGGGCGTCGCTGGCCGAGCGCATGCCGTCCGTTGCCCGGGCTCGCCACGACGCTCCCGAGCGGATGCCTGCCTTTGCCGATAAAAGGCAATCGGCGGTACCGCCCACGGCGCTGCAACATTATCCGCGCAGCGTCGAGGTGGCACAGGAGACCCGCGAGAAGGCTCTGGCATGGCTGGAAACCCATCAAAGCCTCACCACCGAGGAGCTGTTTCGGACGGTCACGGGCGGGCATATCGAGGGTTCGAACGCTATCGCCGTGCCGTCCAGTGACGAATGCCTGTATGTGCCGACGGGCAAGAGCAAGACCTTGACCCGTGACGCTGGCGTACTTGTCGGACGCTCCCCCTATGACAAGCCCAACCTGCGCCCGTTCGCCGCCGAGCGGGTCAGGTCGGCGCGCGATGGCGACCGCACCGCGGCGTTCCTGGATCGGTGCGTGGCCTTCCAATACAGCTTCAACGTCGCGCACAGGTCGGGGGCTAGGCTCGCCGCCGACGATCCGACCTTCTTTGCCAAAGGCGTCTTGATCGTTGTGCCCGACGAAATGTGGCCGGCGGACTTCGCCGACCGCGGGATTGTGATGTCTGCCGAGGACGTAAAGTGCCATTCGCGCTGGCTGGAGGAAAAGGACCGGGTCAAGACCGACACCGCGCTCGAGTGCGTCGGCATCCTGCAGGCGACGGAGGTGTTCGCGCCCGGCTCTTTGGTTGCGGTTCCGACCGCCCAACAAAAAATGCTCGACGGCGATTTTGATGGCGACGCCGTCATCATCATCGGCGACCAGCCTCGCCTTTACGAGCATGTGCGCCAGTTCGACGCGCAGCTGCAGGCGCGCGGCATCGCCTCGATGAAGCCGCCGAAGTCGCACACGCCGGCCATTGAGAAAGGCGGCTACCAGTTCAGCCGGTCCAAGCAGATCCTGTCGGCCACCGGGCTGGTGCTGGAGACCTACAGCTGCCTGCAGCGCAACGTGCTGGCGCAGCCGCTGGAGGCGCAACGCTGGTTTGCTGAGCGTGCCATCTTCGGCACCTACGAGGGCATTCATCAAGAGCTCAAGGCCGACATCCGTGCATTGTTGCAGGAAGATCGGCCGAATGGCCAGACCCTCCATGAGCTGATCGCCAGGGCGGGGGAAGACAGCAAGGCCGCCCGGCATCCGGTGGCCTGCGAACTGGCCGCGTTGCTAGTGGCCGAGCTCCAGGACTGGAACCTGCAGCTCAATAGCGAGCCGGCTCATGAGCAGTCGGACGTCAAGCAGAAGTTTGCGCGATCCGTGGCCTCAACCGGCGCGAAGCCTGCAGTCAGCGCCGAGGCCGCCGCGCTCTTCCCGAAACTCAGCGAATCCTATCCGGCAACCGCTGATGCCAGGAAACGCATCGACTTCCTGCTCAACCGCTATCAGGCGCGCATTGATCCGCGGCCCGACGGCTACAACCCGGTCGATCTGCATGAAAGCGCGATCAATCTGTTGAGCGTCGGCATCAAGGTCGGCACGGACGCCTACAAGTCCGAAACCGGTGCGCGAGTGTTCATGCAAAAAACCACCGAATTGCAGCGGCTCATAGAGCAGAGGCCGGGCTTCAAGTCGGCGCCCTATGTCAAGTCGCAGGCGGCAAAGCTCCACCAGGGCCGGTTCGACGTCGATGGCAGCCTGGCGGATCTGAAGGACAACCCCACGCTGGCGGCCTCGGTCATGGAGGCCTCGATCAGACTCGCCGTCGAAAACCGAATACTGCCCAGCGCCTTAGCAATTCCGGCCTACGACGACCCCGCCAGCAGGATAGCGCTGAACAGCGAACAGGCCGTGGAGCGCGCCAGGCTCGAAGCCGCCCTCGCCGAAGCGCAAGAAAGCGCGATTACCGAAACTGTGCATGCGGTTGCCGAGCTTTTGCGGCAGGACGGCATCGAGGTGAAGGTGCCGCATCTTGATCAACGGTCGCGTGGGCAGATCTGGACAGCCAACGAGTTGACCGGCCAGGGCGTGAGCGCGGCGCCGGAGGCCCAACTGGTCACCAGTGCAGTGCGCCATGTCTTTGAGATCCCGGACGAGGCTTTTACGCGCGCCTTCAGGAAGGCGGCACTGGCCTTCGATGAGCGTGACTGCAGCGAGGTCGAGACCACCAACTGGTTCATCAGGATGGACACGCAGGGGTTACGCGGCGTTCACACGGCGTTCACAACCGCACAGAACTATCGCTTCGAGGTCGAGTTCCATACGCCGGCCAGTTACCGGGCCGAGCTCGCGCAGCGCGCGCAGAGCGAATGCGAGCTGGTCCCCATTCCCCGTGGTGCCTGGGACATATTACACTGGGGCTCGTCAGGAGAAAGCAGGTCGAGGGCGGCAGGGACCTCCAGGTCGCCCACCGTCGCAAGACAACAGAGTGCGGTCATTCTCTCGCCGCATGCCGGCAAGATCCTCGCGGCCCTCGGTACGAGGCCGGTCGTGCTCGTCGGCATGCCGGCGAGCGGCAAGTCGAGCATCGGCCCCCGCCTTGCCAGGGAGCTGGGGGTGGAGTTTGTCGACATCGATAAGCTTATCATCAAAGGGCACGGCGATATTAAGGATATATTCGAGCGCAGTGGCGAGCCCTACTTCAGGGAGTTGGAGACTAGAGAGCTCGCCGAGCAGCTGAAGAAAGGCCCCATGGTCATCGCAACCGGCGGCGGCGGCTTTGTCAAGCAGCCCAATCGAGACCTGATCCGCGAGAAGGCGGTGTCAATCTGGCTCAACACCGACCTGGATGAGATCGGCAGGCGCCTCCACCTGCAGCAGCGCTCCACGGGCGACACCGGCCGGCCGCTGCTGCAAGGCCCCGACATAAAGCAGCAGCTCGAAAACATGTTAGAAAAGCGCGGGCCAGACTACCAACAGGCCGATATCAAGGTGGTCCCGACCTTTAGAAAAGACAAGAAGAATGCCGGCATTTGCGTGGAGGCGCTCCACGATTTTCTGTGCAGCAGGGAGAGAGAAGCCGCCCTGACGCCCGCTGCCGAGATGTCACATGTCTCCGGTGCTTCCGGCACCGCCATCAGCATGCCCCCAACAGCGCAGCGCATGCACGATGATCGTCCCAACCGCTATGATTGCGGGGGCGGCGTCGTGGAAACCATCCAGGCGCCGGCGGCACCAATGAGTCAAGGTGAACTGCCGTCTCCCGACACCCTCACCGCCGACCCGCAGCCTTTGCTGGCCGGCGATAACGCACGAGCGGATTTAGCATCTTCCATGAGAAGCAGAGAACGCTCAAGTCGATGACAACAAGCTTTAGGCGAGAATCAGGTCCTTTCGCAGGTTTGGTGCAGGGGGCGGGTTCGCGCCGAATGCTAACAAAAGTGGGAATCGCATGCATAAAGTCGTCAGAAGCCTCTGGCCGAGTCGATCCGGTCCTAGATGACACAGGAGGATTCGCTGACCGTCCAATGGCCCGCCCTTCACAGCAGTGATGCGGCGAGCAGGCTTCGTTCGCGGTCTGGCAAGGTCTCGAGACGACCGGCTGCTTGTGCTTGGGATCGAGGTCATGGCCGAGGGCGTGGAGACAGAGGCAGCCGACAAATTCTGCACAAGCTTGGCTGCAGAACCGCTCAGGGCTTCCTATTCTCAGCGGGGGTCCCTCTGCCCCAATCACTTGAATTTGCAGTAAAGGAGCACGCGAAAGAGTTGTGACCGGTACCAGCTGTTGCTGACTGCATCAAGAAGAGCGTCAAAGGACGAGATGGGTGCTGGAAATGGACATGAGGTAATAGGCGGTATCAAGCGGCCAGTACGACGATGTAGCTGTGGTTCCGCGAAGTTGTGCAAAAAAAGGGCGGCATCGCTGCCGCCCTTTCCGTATTGCGCAGGTAGCGTGGATTAGAAATCCATGCCGCCCATGCCGCCCATGCCGCCCATGCCGCCGCCCATGCCGCCAGGCATGCCGCCGCCGCCAGCCGACTCCTTCTTCGGAGCCTCCGCGATCATGGCTTCGGTGGTGACCAGCAGGCCGGCGACCGAGGCCGCGTCCTGAAGAGCCGTGCGCACGACCTTGACCGGATCGACGATACCCATGGCGATCATGTCGCCATATTCGCCGGTCTGGGCGTTGTAGCCGAACGTCGCGCCCTTGTTCTCAAGGATCTTGCCAGCAACGATCGATGCTTCCGCACCGGCGTTGGCCGCGATCTGGCGGGCCGGAGCCTGCAGCGCACGACGAACGATGTTGATGCCAGCGGCCTGGTCGGAGTTGACGCCGACAACGTTGATGCTCAGCGAAGCGCGCAGCAGTGCGACGCCACCACCAGCAACGATGCCTTCTTCCACGGCCGCGCGGGTCGCGTTGAGGGCGTCATCGACGCGGTCCTTCTTTTCCTTGACTTCGACTTCCGTCGCACCGCCGACGCGGATCACCGCAACGCCGCCGGCGAGCTTCGCCAGACGTTCCTGCAGCTTCTCCTTGTCGTAGTCCGAAGTGGTCTCTTCGATCTGCTGCTTGATCTGGGCAACGCGGCCCTGGATCTCGGCCTTCTTGCCGGCGCCGTCGACGATGGTGGTGTTCTCCTTGGAGATCGACACCTTCTTGGCGCGGCCGAGCATGTTGAGGCCGACGTTCTCGAGCTTGATGCCGAGGTCTTCCGAGATGACCTGGCCACCGGTGAGGATGGCGATGTCTTCCAGCATGGCCTTGCGGCGATCACCGAAGCCCGGCGCCTTGACGGCAGCGATCTTCAGGCCGCCACGCAGCTTGTTGACGACCAGCGTGGCCAGAGCCTCGCCTTCGACGTCTTCCGAGATGATGAGCAGCGGCTTCGAGGTCTGCACGACGGCTTCGAGAACCGGCAGCATGGCCTGGAGGTTGGACAGCTTCTTCTCGTGCAGGAGGATGTAGACGTCCTCGAGCTCGGCAACCATCTTGTCGGCGTTGGTGACGAAGTAGGGCGAGAGGTAGCCGCGGTCGAACTGCATGCCTTCGACAACTTCGAGTTCGGTCTCGGCGGTCTTGGCTTCCTCAACCGTGATGACGCCTTCGTTGCCGACCTTCTGCATCGCTTCCGCGATCATCTTGCCGACCGACTCGTCGCCATTACCGGCGATCGTGCCGACCTGGGCAACTTCCTCGGAGGTCTTGATCTTCTTGGCGTTCTTGATCAGCGTCGCGACGACTTCGGTCACAGCCAGATCGATGCCGCGCTTCAGGTCCATCGGGTTCATGCCGGCGGCAACGGCCTTGTGGCCTTCCTGGACGATCGACTGCGCCAGAACGGTCGCGGTCGTCGTGCCGTCGCCGGCGATGTCGTTGGTCTTCGAAGCAACTTCGCGGACCATCTGCGCGCCCATGTTCTCGAACTTGTCTTCAAGCTCGATTTCCTTGGCGACGGTGACGCCGTCCTTGGTGATGCGCGGGGCGCCGAACGACTTGTCGATGACGACGTTGCGGCCCTTGGGGCCGAGCGTGACCTTCACCGCGTCGGCGAGGATGTTGACGCCGCGCAGCATGCGTTCGCGGGCATCACGGGAGAATTTGACGAGCTTCACAGCCATTTTTTTGCTCCTGGGCAATTCGGCCTAAATTCAGATTGGATGTGATGAAAGGCGACGGCGTGTCAGCCGATGATGCCCATCACGTCGGATTCCTTCATGATCAGAAGGTCTTCGCCATTGAGCTTGACTTCGGTGCCCGACCACTTGCCGAACAGGATGCGGTCGCCAGCCTTGACGTCCAGCGGGACCAGCTTGCCGGCTTCGTCGCGGGCGCCGGAACCGACGGCAATGATCTCGCCTTCCTGCGGCTTTTCCTTTGCCGTGTCCGGGATGATGATCCCGCCCGCGGTTTTGGATTCGGATTCGACCCGGCGAACGACCACGCGGTCATGAAGCGGGCGGAACTTCGACTTTGCCATTTTTTCTTCCTCGGTGAGAGCGGTGAGAAACACCGTCCGGCCCACGCCGGACAAACTGCAAAGCCCGGCTTTGCCGGACCCGTTGTTAGCACTCATCACGAGTGAGTGCTAACAACGAGGGGATTAAGGGGTAAGCCGGAGATAGTCAAGACGAAATAGGGCAGGCGAACGAGCAAAAGTTCATCAAGCTCTCAGGCAAGGGACCACGGCACGTGAGCGAAGCTGGCATCAGCCGGCCGGAGATTCCTCAAAGGAAACAAGCGCGCCTGAATAGGCGCCGCAACATCAGCCGAGCCGTTGCAGAAGCAGGGGACGGCCAACTGGCAGACGCCGATCTCGACAGCCGCGACAACCGCCTCGGTACATACGATGCTCCAGTCGATGGCGAGATCGTGAAGCGCCTCGCACTTTGACATTGCCTCCTGGATTTTGTTTTCGCCGAAGGTGCTGATGCCGACCTGGAAGGCATATCGCAGGATCTGGGCCGGCACCGTCTTGGTGACTGGCAGCAAACGCACGGAGGCTCGGTCGCGCCCGGCCCGTGCGCAAGCAAGCGTGATGCGCTCTTCAACCGACGCCAGATTGGTGCGGAAGCGGGTAAGGGGATTAGGCCCGAAGCGTTCGACGTCCTCGGGCGAAAGCGGCGGATTGTTCGTGCCCATTGTGATCTGCCCATCCGCCGATTGAAACAGTTGAACACTCCTGCTGACTTCGTCATTTGGCATTCTCAGCAGTGCGACAAGTTTCGACAATTTATGTTCGCCTACCATTCCCAGCGGCTTTGGAGTGCTAAGAGCCTGTGAATTTCTTTGAAGAATCCGTTGCAACGCCTGCATGCTGCGCGGGGGGCTGATCAGGCAGCGAGACTTGCGAACTGCTTGGGCCAGGAGGCATTCGGATTGAAGGCGTATCTCGCTTGTGGTTTGCTCAAAACCAGGACGCAGGGGTTGCTGCCGCTTAACTTAGGTCGGCCAGCCCACCACGGCTGTCGCCGCATCACCGCACCTGCGCACAGGTGCGCTTCGCGAGGAAGTCCATGCGAGAACAAACCCACTCGCAGTGCTGGTAGTCGGCAAGCGGTTTTGTCGCTGCCAAGCTCATCAGGTGCGCTCAATCTGCCGCGGCACCCGACGCCCTCAGAATGGACATGGCGCGGTCGATTCACACTAGAGCCGCCCCGGTAGGATCGGCTCCGTCGGCCAGACCAGACGGTGGCTGACCTTTCTCAACTCCAACCAATCAGGGGCGCCAGGAACAGGTCTGGGAGTGGCTCGCGAGTGACATCGGTACGCGAGGCAGCGCGCCTCGTCCAAGGGTGAAGATGCGCAGCCGAACTTGATCTGCCACATGCCGGCTTCGAACTTCGCCCACGCGACCGTTTCTGGCGAAGTGACCCTCATTACACCTGTGTAGTTGGCGTAGGTTGGGGACAGATTTTCTAAATAGTCCGGCGGAGCCGAGGGCCGACTTCCTCGAACCCCTCCCGTAAGTAGAAATCGAGCGTGCGTTTACATTTTGGTTGCGCGGGTGCTCCAACCTCAAGTCGCTTCCAACCACGAGCGCGGCCTTCCTGCAAGGCGACCTCGAGCAGACAAGGGGCAATCCCTTTGGAGCGCATCTCGGGTCGAACATACAGCTCCGAGATCTGGCCGAACTTGCCTCCTGCATAGATCGCTGTGCACTCATTCAGTACGATTATGCCGGCCGGCTCGCCACCTTCACTTGCGATTACAGCGACCGCGCCAGCGTTGGCAAGCACTGTCGCCGACGAAGTCAGGCGTGGGCGCTTTCCCGCCAGAGAGTTCATCGAGTAGCGCGTGAATGAAACGGGCGACCGTCTCTGCGTCCAATGAGTTGGCCCGTCGAGTAGATACGAAGGCATGGTTTCTCCTTCTCCTAGTGGTCGGCGTCCCGATTCGTGCTGCCAATCGCAACCTGCGCTGGCAAAAAACGGAACTGGGAATCCGTGTACGATGGAGGGCTGCTCTCCTGTATGGCAAGCCATTCTTGGGAATGCAAAACCGTCGCACGCTCGTCCAAGCCAGGAATCCCTTACACCATCTGACCGCACTCGAAGCAAGATTCTGCTTAGCTGCTAGCGAGGACCGAGCTTGCGGACCCCGACAGACCCCATGGTCACCGTCGGGCGATTTCCCCAATCAGCCGAACATATTCGCCTTCCGGTTGCCCATATGTGCCAGCTGCTTGGGCAACGAGGCCATGGCGGTCTCGAATGACGATTTCACCTCGTCGCGAACGGATGAGGCCACGGCCCTCGAGCACTTGGAGCCCAACGGTGACCCCCGGCCGCCTTACGCCGAGCATAACAGACAAGAACTCGTGTGTGATCGTAATGCGTTTGTCGTGAATTCGGTCGTCACACATCAGCAGCCACCGCGCCAGGCGCTCTTCAAGACTCGCCCGTGCGTTCATAAGGGCCGTATAGCTCGCCTGAATGTGAAGATAGTGGACATAGCGCAAGAGGAAGAGACGCAACGTCGGGCTGTCCACCAGAATCGTCTTGAATGGCTCAACTCCGATTCGCACTGCATTGCCTGCGAATTGCACGTAACAATCGTGCGCGGCATAGTCGGCACCCATCACCAGCGCGGAACCAGTCATTCCCTCTAAGCCAATGAGGCCAACTTCGGCATCCTTGCCGTCCGAAGTCATCGCGACAACAGAGCCGATGCCTTCCTCGAGGAAGTAAATCGCCTCTATCCTTGAACCGGCAGTCTCCAACGGCATTCTCAGATCAAGGGCACATCGCTCAAAATGCGGCTCCAAACGCGCGAGGTCGTCCGCGTTAAGCCGTCGCAGCAATTCGTTTTTGTAGGAAGCATTCACTGGATTGGTCATGGCTCAATCCCACTTGGGGCAAGAGCATTCCAATCTCCTTGCCGTCCGCGCCCGTAAAAACGTGCAGACGATCTTGTGACACTACGCGCCTTGGTACGACAATGACAGCGGAATGCGAATCGATGCACGGCGAGCCCCCGCCGCGTGATTACAAAAGACGCGAGAAGTATGTCAGAGTGGGAAACGTACCAAACTCAGCTTTGTACGAAACCGACATTCTGAAGTCCCAGCTCTTTCCCGTTACCTGTCGTCCTAGCGCGCCGATTCCCTTGAGCTTCGTGATAATCGCACGAACTCCGGCATTTAGAGCCGGCGCGCTTTCAAATCGTAACTGTTCACTGAGAACGACACCTCGCGCTCGGGGATGCCGCTAGATGTAACCGCTCCCCAAGGCCGCAGCGCGTCCGGTCGGCCGCGTTGGGGGGCGGAGGATTTATGTTGTCGTTCGCCGATCGCTCGGATCTACGATTGCTCGGAAAGTTGCGTCGGCGGGACGTCAGCAACACTCAGCGTGTCCGATAGAAATGCCCTAGTGGCGGCTGGCGGATTTATTCTGTGCGGGGACACTTCCGGATCGAGTGATGTCAGCCCGGGGCCGTCTGGTCCAATGTCGCGCGGATAGCGCCGAATCCCAACTCATCGATGATCATGTTGTGGCGACTGGCCGTCACCACATCCTGCAGGATGGGCGGCCGTTCGGACTTGCCTTTGTTCGAGCTCAGTTTCCGCTGATGACGGAGCATGAGGTACTTTGGCGAATTCACCCGGCCAATCTACATTCGCGCTGCCGCGAGAATGTTGTGCAGGCTCGGCCTCAATGTGCCGCACCGCACATCCGTGGTTATCGGGCGTCCGCGACGCATGGGCGCGGTCCGAGATCACGAGTGCTGTAGGCACTGGCTAGCATGCCGCGCCCGGCTGTGAACGAGGCGACATGACATTGCCGTGTATACGCAGGTGCGCGCGCCGGGGTCGCTTGCTTTTAGCGAACTTGCGTGGCTGTATGGTTTATGAAAATGGCCGGGGGGCTATATGACCATATACCTGTTTCTAGTGTCGCTGCATTCGGCTTGCTTATCCCACTCTACTTTATTCAGCGTGAACCGACCATTCTCGAGACTTTACGGCCAGGCAGGGGTCGCCTGGGACCGAAAATTAGCTGCGGTGATTCAGGCGGATTTCGGTTGAGGAAAACAGTGCGGCCTGTCGTCGCCGGGTGGAGGGGAGCGTGGCGATGGGCTTAAGCAGGTTTGAGAGACCAGTCGTCGTTCAGGTCAACCGTAACAGCTCTGAACGCATCGTGCTTGAGGTGAATGACGCGGCAACTATTTTGATGCGGGATCTTCGTTCTCAGACCAAGAAGCGGAATGCAGCGATGGATGCCTGTCTGCACGTGTTGCGTGGTGAGGCTCATCCGCCAACTGCAAGGCGGGCATTCGTTGCGGCCGCGCTCGAGGCGAAGATTCTACGCGGCGATTAGACTAGCGCGAAGGTCGGCCGGATATCCATTCAGGTTCAATCCTCCTCCCGATCGAAGCATAGAATGGGAAGTCCCTCTGCGTGATCATGGCGCGATCAAGCAGGATGGCGCGGAGCATGCCTCCGGTGATCTAGGTTTAACAGCTTCCAACGCCCGCAGACTTGGCTCAGCTATTGAACAGAAATGCCGCCTGGAACTCCCGAAGGGCGCCTCGACCGGTGCAGAGGGTTCATTTGAAGATCACCTCGACGCATGGCGGACACCCTCGCGCCCGACACCGCCTGCTTCGTACCACCAACGGAGTTGCTTTGAAGACATTCGCTCGGTGTTGATCCCAACTCCCTTGTTCCAAAGCTTCCGCCACAGGACGGATACGGTTCTTGGGCGGCAACCCGGTAAATCGTGCCATTGGCGTGACGCACGACCTGCTCTCCATACTCGAAGCGAATGACGGGAGCTGAGCGGCCTTGAATTTCTCTTCCTGAGCCACTGTCATGTCACTGGCTATCTGTGGAAGAAAGTACCGTCCCTGCTTAAGCGTCGAACGGTAGGCGGGCAAGGCGGGTCGCGAACTGATCCAGGGCAGGGTGATCCACCGCCACCCCAGATAAGTAGACGGCCAGACTGCTGCGAGGAAGTCGAACGCTGGACACGCATGGCCACCGACGGACCGTCACGCGCCTTCGTGCGCCTTCTTCGGATGGATCCTGATGTCGGCCTGCTGGCGCGGACCCGGACGGTCTGATCGCCGTCTTCAACCTCGAAAACGGAGAGCAGTCATGGCAATCCCTCCTTACACAGCTCCTTCGCGCAATGCCTATGATATCGTGATCGTTGGTGACGCGGTAGTCGGCTCGTCGACGGCGTATTGGCTGAACCAGGCACTGGGCAAGGACGCCTCGATCCTCGTCGTCGAACGGGACAGCAGCTATGAATTCTCTTCGACGGCGCTTTCCACCAGTGCGATCCACCAGCAATATTCCAATCCGATCAACGTGAAGATCAGCCAGTTCGGCATCGAGATTATCCGGAGGTTCCAGGAGCGAATGGCGCCATTCTACGCCTGTGCCGGTGCCCGATCTCGGCTTCAAGGAACACGGATATCTTTACTGCTGCTCGCCAGGAGGCGTGCAAGCGGCGCGCGAACGGGTCAACTTGCAGCGCAGCCTCGGTGCCCACACCGTGTTCCTCGAGCCCGGCGCTTTAAAGCAACAGTTTCCGTGGCTGAACGTGCGTGGTCTTGGCGGCGGCTCGTGGGGCGCTCGCGATGAGGGCTGGTTCGATTCCATGGGGATGCTGAATGGCTCCGCCGCGCAAGCTGTGCCAGCGGCGTCGAATTATCGACAATGCCGTGACCGCGCTGGATGTCATTGGCGGGCGAGTCATGTCGGTCCGGCTGGCGACGGGCGAAACGGTGACCTGCGGAACGTTGGTCAACGCTGCCGCCCGCGGGCCCAGCAGGTCGCCGCTATGGCCGGCCTCTCTATCCCCGTAGCGCCTCATAAGCGCTACAGCTTTGTCTTCGCCAGCCCAATGCGATCCCAGGCCGAATGCCCATTGCCATCGATCTTTCCGGCACATTCCTGCGTCCGGAAGGCGAGCTTTTCCTCGCCGGCAACACGCCACAGGGCGATGGCCCGGCCGGCTATGACGACTTCGAAATGCATTTCGATGAGTTCGACGAGTATATCTGGCCGGCGCTGTGGCACCGCATTCCGGCCCTCGCTGCTCTAAAAGTGCAAACCAGTTGGACCGGCCCTTAGCGAGTACAACATGCTCGACCACAACGGGCATCGTCGGCTTCCACCTTGAGGTGACGAATTTCATGTTCGCCAATGGCTTCTCAGGCCACGGCTGCAGCAGCCCCCCGCGTGGGCCGGGCAGTGTCGGAGCTGATCATCCACGGCGGGTTTCAGACACTCGACCTGTCGCCATTTTCCTACCAGCGAATTTCGCGCAACGAACCGTTCCTCGAGGAGGCTGTGATCTAGATCCAGGCCGCTGGGTTGTCTTGCGATGACGCTGACTACGACGTTGGAATGATCGGTCGCAAGTCACCCCACGGCTCAAAAGGAGACGGCGCGCTTTAGCTTAGTGCCCACCTGACCTTTGTCGTGATCGACGCCAGCCAAGGAGCAACAGCTGCCGACGTTAGTGCCGAACTGGAGGTGGCGGCTCACGCTTTCTCCAACAAGGCTCCGCATGGATGTGCGATCCGATGATTGTCGCAGCCGCGCTCCACGCCGGCGACGCAGGAACCTGGCTGCGGCTCGGTCAACCCTCGAATTGACTTGTCTTGGTCAAAAGCAACCCATCGCACCAAACGTGGTCTACGCAGCCCCACTCACAGGCGGCAGCAGCATCCGGAAAAAAACCACGTCCATTGAGATTTGCACTCGTGTTGCAGAGCAGCGAAATGCCCGTGAGTTTCTCGTATTCTGTGAGAAGTTCTGCAATTGGGTGTTCGGAAGCTCTCGAAACCGTCTGAAGTCGCGCAGTTCCGTCCAGATGGACGACCGCCGGGATTATTTCTTTCCACTCCGAACGGGTTCGGTGGTCGAACAGCATATAAGGATCCGGCGTGCCGGGGTCAAACATGTCAGGTGCACGATCCTCCAAGCATATTGGCGCTACCGGCCGGAAGGGCTCTCGCACTTTGATCTTGTTGAGATGGTCCTTCATTTCCGGCGAAGTCGCAGCCGCCAGAATGCTTCTGCCTCCCAAGGCACGTGGACCAAGCTCTGCGCGGCCTGCAAGGAACACCACAGGCTTGTTGTCGGCGAGCAAACCGGCAAGGTCTTTCAGGCTGAAAGCAGCAGATTGCCAACCGGGGGGAATCTTGCCATGGCCCACATTCGGCCCGCTGTAGACTGACCAGTCAAGATGCACGAAACCTTTATCGGCGGCCAGCGCGCAGCAAGCGGCACCAATCGCCGATCCGCTGTCGTTTGGAAACGGAGGTACCCAGACTGCGTCGAACAAACCGCTCGCCCGAAGGGCGCTATTCCATTTGATATTCAGCCCGCATCCGCCGGCGATGCACAGGTTACGGGTTTCCGGAACCAAGTACCGACGCAGTGCGCTTTTCAGTTCCCGGACGAGAAGACGCTCTACAAAGGCATGGAAAGAAGCAAGTATATCCTCGGGAGTTTCGGAAATCAACGCCGAGGCGCTAGCATCGAAGAAGTCGTGTACAGCAGTGAGCAGCGCCTCTTCGCTGTGAGTGTTGTTCCTGTAGTCCGACGCGTGGTCTGTATCCCCGGCGAAACGGTCGTCGTAAAGCTCCTGAAACACATTCACGATGTGTTCACGGACTACTCCAAGCGCGATATAAGCCATCAACTTGCCGGCGATGCCCAGATTCCAGCCAGCCCGCAGTTCTTGCCTGTAAGGACCGAAATGTTGACCCGCGGCGGCATAGGCATGACCTATCATTGGAAACAGGCTGCCAACAAATCTCACTCCACTTGGCTCGACGTAGTAAAGCCGCGGAAAAATGCAGCCGTCCCATACCAGGCAAAGCGCCGGTTCTTCTGCTTTCGCGAATGAACTGGTGCAGTATGCAGAAGCCACGTGCCCAAGAACATGCGGGTAGCTTTCGTAGGAAAATACCCCGTTGTCGAGCACGAGACCGGAACCTTCATAGGCCTTCAGTGGGTTTTCGGCGTCCCACTCCACATATGGCGCGCCATTGAGAGTGATCGGGGAGCCCTTGCTCAAAACATGGAATTCCGACTGGATCTCACCGTCCCATCCGTCAATGACGAAGCGGTCGATATCGCCCGGAGCCAGCCCGTTTTCAGCCAGAACATCTACGACCGTCTCAAGCCGCTCGATATGTTGGTACCGTGGGTTATTATCAAGCTTCTCCTGCTCGACGCAAAAGATTAATCTGCCGTCTTCCACGACAGCAATTCCGCCGTCGTGCGTCAGCTTAATACCGCAAATGCGCATAGTAGATCCTTGTCGAGGTGACCGTAGAGCAACCGCTGAAAACGGCTGGGAAACATAGTCGTGGGTTTTGATGTCGCGCTATGCGCTATGATGCGGGACCGGTAAATTAGATTGTTTGGATATGAGGCATCCGCGCGATGAATGATCAGGTCTGCCGCGTGATCTAGAAGATGGTGGACACGGAGCCCCAGCGCTCTGTTGAGCAAGCCACCCGAGCCAAGCTTGCCGTCTGCGTCCTCTCGTGACGGCGACCCGCACGCCACCTTCAGCATTTGGTTGTTGGCAACTGCCGGTCAGCAGCCCTTGGCGCCTCAACGCGCCGATCGGCTGTTCGACAGCGCTAGGCCGCAAACTCATAAACTGGGTATCGTGCTGATGTAAGTTCTGATTCAAGGCTTCTTTTGGAGGCTTTGATCCGTCGGTATGAATTGAGCGATTTTGAATGGGGCATCATCGCGCCTCATCTCCCCACCAAGGTCCGCGCATGGCACGCGTTGACGACCGCAAGGTGCTCAACGGCATCCTGTGGCGCTTCCGCACCGGCTCACCCTAGGCCGATGTGCCGGAACGCTATGGCCCCTACACCACCTGCTGCAACCGGTTCGTACGATGGCGCAAAGCCGCGGTCTGGGATCGGCTTCTGGCGGCGGTTTCCAAGTTTGACGGCGAGATCATCATGATCGACAGCTCCTGTGTCCGCGTTCACCAGCACGCTGCCACGGCAAAAAAAGGGGCGCTGACGATGGCTGCATGGGACGTTCCCGCGGCGGCCTCGCGACCAAGAATCCCCGCGCTCGTCGATGCCGAAGGCCGGCCGATCGACCTTGTCCCGACGGCCGGACAGGCACATGAAGGCAAGCCGCCGCCATGCTCGATGCCCTCCAACCCGATGCAATAAGGCTTCCAACGGCTTCTGGCCTCGCGTGACAACTCGAGTGCCATGGTCACCAGCTCGTGCTCGAACCTCATAATCGACGGATACGAGTTGTTCTTGCTGAAAAAGTGCTAGGTAGGCTGCCTTGGCGAGATCGATGGCACCATCGTCAAGAAGCAGGCCCCGATCATTGATCCACCGGTCGCAAAAGGTCGCGCGTGGATCGTTATCTGCCGCACGCGCTTGCAGAAGCATTTTCGGCTTCAATCTGGCTTCTACCTTTTCTAGAGAGCAAGGCGTCTTCATCTGAAAACACCGACTGGTTCCGGGATTTCGAGTACGCTGCTTTGCTATGAGTTTCACTAGTCTTCATGATAGCTCCTCCGCCCGCCACAACTTGCCAAGGGCAAGCCTGACATTACCGACCAGCGATACGGAAGTGCTGCTGATTTGCGTCGATTTTCGAGAAACTCTTACTGAGTAAAAAATGGAGAATCGAATAGTTGGTCGGACCAGACTGTCGGGAGCTGATCTGTTGTTCATCTACCGAGGCTGTTCACGCCGGGGGCACCGGCTCGGAGAAATGGCACAAGCCGGCACGCCCCTGCTCGGTATCCGATCGCTCCAACGACATTCAGCAATGCGCCGTCGAGCATGTGCGGTCTTGTGGCCATGCATGAAAACCTGAGCTCGAACTGGCGAAGGAGGAATTGCGCGATTATGTCGGTCGTCTTTCGCGGGAACTCCCCGCCGTCGACCGGCTCTCCGAGGAATGCTGAGCTCCATAGCGCATTGATGAGATCAACGTTTATGGGGCGGCGTATCCGGGCCAGACCCTTGTTCGTGCCGGCGTGCTAGTCCGCGCGATACGTCAGGCTGCCAACGTTCCGTGTAGCCGCCGTCACCTTGCTTACGATGTGTGGGCTGGTACCTGTTCACGGGCCAGGTTGATGCCGAGAACGACTCGGCCCCTCTCTTCGCTGGGATTGTCGGCCGGCGCCTTCGGCGATGTCTAATAGCTGACAATGTAGTAACAGAAGCCGACTTTCGGATGTTTTGAACCGCCTTTTTTGCATTGGCGCGGTACACGCAACTCTATCCGCATTATAAGGAGCCGTTGCTGAAGTCCTCGTCGACGAGAGAACCCTCGGTAATCCAGCCCGCCCGGACGAGGCCCTTGACGAAAATGCCAGTCGGATTGTGGATCGCGTTGAAGAAGACGTCAATTGAATACGCGTCTAAATCGTCATAGGTAAGCCGCGAGAGCAGTGACGAGCCTTCATGATTGTAAAGGTCCTTCGATGTTTTGCCGGTACTGTAGAAATAGCGCTGGCCACCTTCGAAGGAAAAAACTGGAGGGGCCGCTGCCCAGGCTATAGACGCGGACTCGGCGTTCACCGGCACTGCGGCGGTAGCGCCCGCTGTCATGCCACAAAGCGCCACAGATGTCAGAAACAGCCGTTGCATCAGATATTTGCCTTATTTTCCGATTCTGTCGAAAACTATTCGCGTTGCAGGTTGAGCTTGAGCGCTCCATGGCGAGACTATCTGGGAGACAGGTCGAATCTCATCCTGATCGCCGCGCCGCATGAGGGCTCGGATCAGCTTTCCCTCTGAGGTGGGCGTTTCAGGATGCAGATGAGAGTTACAACCTTCCACAGGTCTACTTGGCCTGCGCCTCCAATGTCGCCCGGGCCTGTTTCCAGCCCCGATGCGGTCGGTTTCGTCGGCCCGCGCCGTCAGCATCAGAACCGGCACGTCGTTGTTCGCGCGGCTGCGCTTGAGCGCCTCTAAGCCGTCCATGTCAGGCAGCCTGACATCGAGAATTACGGCTTGGGGGGTACTGCCGCGCGATGTCGGCAATGCCCACCCCGCCGTGTCCGCCGTTAGCACACGAAAGCCGTAACCCGTCAGATATTCCGCGAGCATGGCGGACAGGCGCCTGTCCTCAACGACGATGAGGACCTGGTCCGCCATGCTCGTTTGTCCGCTCCGATTCGAACCTGCGCTCGTACAGAGCTTATTCGCGATCTTCGAGATCCTCGAAATCGTCGAGCAACTGCTCAAGCTGCTCGGCCGTCAAGACCTCGGCGGCATCCAGCAGATCGGTCGTCAGCGCGCGCAAAGCCTCGTCGGCCCACTCGACAATCTCGGCGCGCACCTCCTCCACTGCGTCGGGGTCGAGGGTTGGCGCGCTGAGCAGCTCGGCGAGATCATTGTGCGCCTGGATTAAGCCCTGTTTGATCAGGCGAATATGGTTATGGACCTCGTCGGTGATCGCCGCCAACTCTTCTTCCTGCTCGGGCGTGATGTCAAGCTCAGCGAGCTTGGACTCTAAGTCATGCGCGCAGTAGCCCGTCCCATGGCGGAGGCTGGTCTGCATGTGCATGTCGGGTCCGCCGTGGCCGCCGCCGACGTCGAAGCGCTGCACGCGTCCGTAACCCTGGCTGAGCGCGCCAGAGACGCCGACGCTGGCAAGCGTGACGACCGCAATGCCGCCGATTGCGATGCGCTTGCCCCAGTTCTTCGACTTCGGAGTGCGGGAGAAATGGTGACGAAGTTTCTGCCACGCAGCGGGTTCAGGTTCGGCCATAAACATATTCCTTTGAATGTTGGTCGAGTGGAATGCCTGGATCAGTAGAACCGGCATTTGCACCAGATAGGTTTGTGCCAGTTAGAAGGCAAGAGAATATAAGTATATTTCCGAATATATCCGAGTATTTTGCGGGAACATGATGCAATCGGGCATGTCGCCCACAGGTGAAGAGGTATACGAACATATATTTAATAATATAGTCTGACTTATTGTTCAATTTCTGGATTGATGTGACGGTGTCGGGAGCCGCGGCGACTCCACGTACTCCTTATGACTGCTGGGCCTGAGGGGGGGGCGTCATCCGATAAGCAACGGCCGAGGGTTAAGCCAGCTGGCCGGCGCAGTGCCTCATGCACAAGAGGCGGGCCCTATGTGGATATTCACAAGGAGCGGATTTCGATCGCGGTGGCAGCGAGCTGACGCGGCGGGTCGCTGGAATATTCGGCGAGATTCCCAATGACGCTGATGCCATCAAAAAGCTCTGCAACCGTCTAGGCATCCCGGCAAGCCGCTGGCGTTTGGCTATGAGACCGGCGCGTGCGGTTATGGCCGTTATCGCCAACTCACAAGCCTGGGTCATCGCTGCGACGTGGTGGCGTCATCGCTGATTCCGAGGCGGCCTGGCGATCGGGTGAAGATAAACCGTCGCGATGCCACCATGCTCGCCCGCCGCAATCGGGCCGGAGAGTTGACCCTCCGTCTGGGTGCCCATAACGATCACGAAGCCATGCGCGACCTGATCGCCTGTGTAGTCCCGTCGTGCGACAGATATTGACGCGAGCGCATGAACATCTTCGCGATTTCTGCTGCGTCACGGGCATAAGCAAGAGCGTAGGGAGGCCTGGCGTTTTGACATTGGCCTTCGAACATCGCATCCATGACGGCATCGACGTAGTCCTGAATCCGACCTGCTGAGCGGGCGCCGGTTCATTCCGGGATCGGGCTGAGTATCTGTTCCTGGACCTGCTGCAGGCGTTGCACCTGATATCCGCAGTCCAAGTGTCTCGATCGCCGATCGAGTGGCGGGCCAATTTCTACGCCAAAGGCCGTTGTCAGCAATCATGTCGGTGGAAGGAATCTAGCGATTGGTGCCCGCGTCTGGTGGCAACGATGATTTTGATCGCGCGCTCAATCTTCTTTAGGGCTAATTTGCGCATGTACATGAAGCCAGTTCCCGCTGCGGCGAAGGTCGTGGCGCATGCTGCGCGGATGCCTCGCCGGCATGGCATCGTTCGTCCCTGCAATCGCGCGCCCCATGAACACCTCGGCTGGCCACTTGGATCAGATTCTCCACAATGGAGGGCGGAAGGTGACGGGCAGGCACCGCAGGCAGGGAACGACGAGATGCTAAGTAGGCGGACATTTGTTCACTAAGATACCATAGGAAGTGAATAGAGGCGGCGTTCTGGCAAAGTGAGGCTGCGACACGCACTGACTCATGAGGAGACGCAGCGGCTTTGCTTTCGCACTGGAGCGCTGCGGTGGGCGTTGTGAGCGAGCCTGTCGAGAATGGCGGCGGCCCCTGATATTTAGCTCGGCGATGATGCCATCTGGCCACAGGCGGTGATCAGGGTGGTTTGCCGATAGCGTTTCTCGACGATTTCGAACAGATGGAAGTGCTGCTCCTCAATGAGGGAGTGCGTTCCGAAGTCGTCGAGGATGAGGAGCCGCACGCGCGTGAGCTTGTAGATGAGGCGGCGGCAGCGGCCATCAATGCGGGCGAACGCCAGGCCCTCGGAGGGCCGTAAAACGCGCAGGTAGATCACGGAATGATCGAGCCGTGCCGCCTGACGGTCGAAGGCACAGGCCAGCCATGACTTTCGATCCCGGTCTGGCCGGCGACGACCAGGTTCTTGTGCGCCTTCAGCGAAACTTAACGAAACAAGAACGATACCGATGGCATGGCGAAGCTCGCTGAGGCCAGCTTTGAAGCGGCCGCTTTGGCTCACCGTTTGATGTGGCGGCGAGGTTCAAATGTCCCCCGTGGGGCAAAAATGTCACTTGCACGCACGAGGATCAGCCCCATCTAACCGGCTCCCCCGGGTTGTAAGGGCAGATCGGGCGGGCGAGGGACACCAGGAGTGGGGCTGCAGCCCAAGCTTCTTTGAATAGCAGACACCATTCTCCCAGGAGAAGGCATGTATAGGCAGCACGAAGATACACCAGGATGGGATCGGTCCAAGGCCAATCGACTCTATAAAGCATTGAAGAAGCTTATCGTTGATTTTAAGGTGCCCCCCGATACGCGACTCGACCCACGTCTAATCAGCCTTACCCTGAAAACGAGCGTTACCCCGTTACGCGAGGCATTGATTCAGATCGAAGCCGAAAAGTACATCGTCGGATCTCCTCGCAATGGTTACTACACAAGAAAGCTGGATACAAAGCAATTATCAGATGAGTATGGTGTTGTCAACGCAATACTTCAGGGTGTTTTCAGGGAAGGTCCAGATGAGCATTCCAAGCTGTGGTCGAAGCTTCCTACGATCCCCAGCTCAAACGACTGTATTTTGTTTGGGGAGTTCCTCGAGGTATTTTATGAGAAGATCGCAGAGGGTGGAAACAATGGAAAAATGCTGGATCTCGTTCATGAGTTCAACATCCGAACGAGATATGTACGTCTTTTGGATTTGCAACGGCCGGAGCGTCTATCATGTATTATAAGTGATGTGAGACAGCTTGTAGAGCTTCTTGACAAAGGAGACAAAAATGGGGCGATCGAAAATATTGGTCGGCAATTCAGTGCGATAATTGAAACCGTCCCCGTGCTTGTGCTGGAGGGTAATCTTCGTGCCGGGGATACGAAAGAGAGCTGGTTGAAGACATTGCAGTCGAATTTCGACGAGAGCTGACCGGCGGTTTCCACTGAGATGTGGCTCTGGCTCACTTTTGCTGCTGTTGCTGCCGGCGCTTTTGCGGTTTCCCCGGAGGATTAACTAAATGCAACATCTCGCGCCTGACGGATTGGCGCGGTGATTGATGTGAAGGTTATAGCGAACACCGCTCAAAAGCTTCGATCGCGCCAATTTTCGGGAATCTGTCCAGACCGGGGGCCAGCCGGAGCGTTCAAAGTAGATATGTGCGTCGGCCCGCTGGCCCGCTCCTCGTCGTACGGACGAGCATACGCTGGTGCTGCTGCGGGGGCTGGCACCGCATACCCCCGACGCCGTCATCGCCGGCATTCTCAACGAACAAGGCCGCCGAACGACGTACGGCACCGCTTCGGCGCGCCACGCCGAGGCTCGCCGGCGCACCACCCCTCGTCGGCGACAGACGTCACGGTCTCGCCCGAAAGGAAACTCTCCTCAATAATCTGGAGCTTCTGTTCGGTCCGGGCTTCATACCCGCCGGTTAGATTCATGACGAAGTGGTGCGCCAACCGCCATGGCGGCCTCGATCACCTTGTCGCGCGTGGCGATCCACCGTAACGCGGTTCTCAGGGCCAAGCCTTGAGTTCGGGCTCGTTGACGTAGCCAGGCAGGAAATCGTCGATCTGGCTATGCCTTACGCGGCATACGCATGAAGACCGGAGGCGAGGTCGCCGCCAAACGGACCAACGAGACGCCCCGCCGGTCATCTGGAGGGGCGGGGCTGCGGACCCAACCATTGTGGTGGAACGTTCAGTACATCTGAGCTACTGTGCCAATTGGTTAGGCGGCGCATCGAGCCAAATGCGCACTTCGAATTCATCCGACGCGCCGGCCGGAAAGATCACGGGCTGCCCCCTGGACAATGACGGGACGAAGGCTCGCACCCGCGTTACCGACAACGGGACTTGTGGAGTCGATGAGGCGGGGCCATCACATGGATCACACGGCCTTCGGGCGCTTTCGTCGATGCCTATTCGAAATTCTCGGTCCTACGTGGCGCCGTCATTCCGGCGGCGGAGGGCGACACGATCTGGTCCAACACGCAGGCCGCATATGAGAATCTGACGGCGCTGCTCAAAAATATTCGTATTCATCGCAATGCCTACGACTACGCAGCTGTGAGCCCCGCGCTCCACAACCGAAGAGGAAGTCCTAACATCGACGATCTACGAGACCCGTGCAGTCCCTAGCCCAGCAGTTCACATGGCGTTTTCCGAACGCAATACAGGCGGCGCATCCATGGGGCGCTCCGTCTTCTTTTTGGAGCGAACACCAAGATGAAGTTTGGCCTACGGGTTGAACGCTCGATCTCGGCGCTCGCCGGAAGCATAGTAAAGTTCAAGACAGAAAAATCGCCGACCGCGTGGCTAACGCGGGGCCGTAACACTGCGCTTCGGACAGGACCTTGGCCCAATCGACCGCGTGGTCCCGGGCCATGGAGTTCGCTGCCTGCCCGGCATCGTGGATGCGCGCCCCAGGCCTTCATGGCTATTACCCATCGGGTTATGCCTGGGGAGCAGGGAGGATTTGCTCCCGGGTTAATAGCTAGGGCGATCGTCTCAGAAGCGACGCACATCCGGAAATGGTATCACCTCCGCCTGTCGGCGGGGCTGTTTGAATTCTTCGAAGGCGACCGCCTCAATTATAGCGTCCAAGGCTTCACGCCCCGTCTGGCTCATCGGGTCATCACCACCAAGATAGTGGTACGCCCGATCTAAATGCACCCGGGCCGCGGAAAAATCGCTCTTCATTTAACCTCTCAGTAGCCGCCGCGTCAGCCCTCTACGAGGTCAGTGTCGCGCAACGGTCAATATACATAGGACAATTTGATTTAAACTTGACACATTAGGAGGAGTAGCATGCTCGGACGATGACATTTTGCCGGTACTGTGCCGCAGTGAGAGCTGGCCTCGCAAGCCGCTGAGCAAGGATGTGGTCACATATCCCGAGGGACGGGAGGTGCTGCGCTCCCTCGGCACACACGGTGAGCGCGCTGGGCGCGCGCCCTCGAACCCCGTTGAAGGCCGAGAGCCAACATGCCTGAGCCGTTCGACATCTGTCTGCGCGCGATCTCATGGCCGGGATGAGAGCGGAGAAACGGATAGCTAACCCAAGCCACAGCCCGGTGCGCCTCGAGCGCCTGGGCGACCGCGAGCCCAGAGGCACTGTGACGCTCCATACGCAGCGTGAGTGTCTTCAGCCCGCGCAAGATCAGGAACGCGGACATGGGCGAGAGCGCTGCCCGGGTCAATAGCGCAGGCCAGTTTCGCGCAACAGGTGCAATGTCTTCGCATCGCCGAGTGTGACACCGCCCAGCGCATCGCCATGTCCGTTGAGGTACTTGGTCAGCGAATGGATCACGATGTCAGCTCCGAGTTCCAGTGGACGCTGGAGGGCGGGCGAGGCGAAGGTGCTGTCGACCGCGACCTTCACGCCGCGACAGTGGGCGTGTTCGGCAATGGCAGCGATGTCGAGGATACGGCTCAACGGGTTGATCAGCGTCTCGAAGAAAACGAGCCGAGTCCTTTTCGGTGATGGCCCCATCGAGATTACTGGGCTTTGAGAGGTCGAGGGCAACGACCTTAGTCAAAATGCGGCAGGCCCTGTTCGACCATGGCGAGTGTATTGGCATAAACGGCGTTGTGGACGATGAGTTCGTCACCTTGCGAAAGCAGCGAAAGGATCAGCGTGCCGAAGGCCGCCATCCCCGAGGCGAGTACCAGCCCAGCTTCGGCTCCTTCGAGATTGGCAAGCCCCGTTTCGAGGACCTCAGTCGTCGGGTTGTATTCGCGTGCGTAGAGTCTTCCGCCAAGGGCTGCGGCGGCTTCGTTTGCTGCCACGCTTTCAAATCCGGAGGTCGATGTAAGAAACACAGGCGTCTGAACGGAATTGGAAAAGCCGGCCGGATCGTAGCCGTGATGGATGGCCCGGGTGGCAAATGCGAGGTCGACCTCGTTCCGGAACGGCATTGATATTGCCTCGTTTTCAAGCGGATCTCCGGCGCTGGCCATCGGCTTTAGCCCTCTTGATTTCGGGGACAATGCCGTCACACTAACTCAGATGGAACGTTCAGTTGGCGATGAAGAAATGGTCCAGCCTTCTCCTGCCCCTTCGACAGCTCGCCCTCAAGGTCTGGGCGCGCGCCAGATCTGCGAAGCTCTTCGCGAGCAGATCCTGGGCGGCATCTATGAAACGGGCAGCCAGCTGCCGTCGTCCCGGGGCCTCGCAAATGAACTCGGTGTGTCGCGAACCACGGTGACGGTGGCATATGACCAGCTGGTCGCCGAGGGTTTCATTGAGGTCATCCAAGGCGCAAGACCTCGCGTTGCAGCTTCGCTAGTCGGGAGTAAAGCGACCAGCGCGGTGCCGAAACGGACTGGCCCGATTCACCTTTCCAGTTACGGCGAGCGACTGCGCGCCAGTCCGCCACGGCCCGACTACCTCCCGAACCGTCTCAAGGTCGATTTCCGCTACGGCGACCTCGCACCATCTGATTTCCCTGCATTGACGTGGAAGCGCGCGATGAACGCGGCGATGTCACAAAGTCCCGGAAGGCTGGCCTATCACGATCCACGCGGCTCGCATCGCTTGCGCCAGGCGTTGCAGGGATATTTGTGGCGCGCCCGAACGCTTACCTGCCGGGTCGAGCAGATCCTCGTCGTGAGTGGATCACAACAGTGCCTGGACCTTTGCGCGCGTCTGCTGCTGGATCCTGCTGACAGCTTCGTGATCGAGGATCCCTGCTATAGAATGGCGCGCCTAGTCTTTGCCAGCACAGGAGCCACTCCAGTGGCCGTCGCCGTCGATAGCGAGGGCATGAAGACGGAGCTGCTGCAGGAAATTCCGGCGCGGCTGGCCTATGTCACCCCGTCGCACCAGTTCCCGCTCGGCGGCGTCTTGTCGATTTCGCGGCGCTATCAACTCCTCGAATGGGCTCGGCGCAACGACGCCTATATCATCGAGGACGATTACGATGGCGAGTACCGGTACGACATTCGTCCGGTGCCCCCGTTGCACAAGCTGGAAGACCGCAGTTCCGTGATCTATGTTGGGACGATCTCCAAGACACTGTCGCCGATGCTGCGCATCGGCTACCTGGTGGTTCCGGCCGAGTTGCAAGATGTCTTTGCGACGGCCAAGCAGCTTCTCGACAGGCATTCTCCGGTTGCCGAACAGGAGGCCCTGGCCTCACTTATCGAGAGCGGTGGTTATGAAAGCCATGTGCGACGCGTCCGCCGTCTCAACGGCGAGCGCCGAGAGGCGCTGCTTGCCGTCCTTCAACGCGCGTTCGCAGACACTATTGTCATCGAGGGTGCTGATGCAGGGCTGCATGTCGTCGTCTGGTTCAAGGATCTTTCTCGGTCGCTGGAGAACATCCTGGTTGAAGAGGCGCGGCGGGTCGGGGTGGGCATCCATCCGATTTCATCACTGTACATTCGAGATGAAGGCCGTGCTGACCGGATTGGACTGGTGATGGGCTATTCCGCCCTGACCATTCGGCAGATCGAGAATGGCGTTCGGCTCCTTACTGGCGCTGTCCAACGGGTAAAAAGCCTTGCGAGCACTCGGCATCATCCTCAATAACCGGCCTGACGGTGCACAGGCCTGGCTCGTGACCCCAGAGTCACGCCGGCAGCGATCGCAGACTGGATCAGCAAGACTTGCCATGACTGGCCCTGTCGGCCAGTCCGGGTCCCGGGCAGTACTCTGACCCTGCGACCTGGCGAAGAGAGTTCTCGACGAGACTCTTACATCCAGTGGAAGCAAGGCGCCGTGCGGCCGGCTTAAAGGAGAAAGCGTTGATGGATTTTCCGCTGATCGACGAGGAAATAGCAGAGATCGCACCTGACTTTCGCGCTATCAGCATTCTTGTTGATGCACAGGACAGTGCACGAGGCGTCATGGCTCGAGACGTGTTGGGAGAGGCTTGCGATTTCGTCCGAGCGGGAGGACCCTCCTGGGGAGAAGCGCACTTGGCCAATTGGGCGGAGGCATACGTCCGATTCGGAGCGAAACCAAACCGGACGCCGTGCTCGGCGCACGCATTGAAAAAACGGGTGGAGAGGGACGGCCGCATCCCATCGATAAATCCTGTCGTTGACCTCTACAATGCAGTGAGCCTGCGTTTCGCAATACCCGTCGGCGGCGAAAATTTCGATGCATATGTCGGCAAACCACGGCTCACAATTGCGGAAGGAACGGAGTGCTTCCACACTGTTTTGAATGGGGAAGCGGTCGTCGAAAAGCCTTCCAAGGGCGAGGTCATCTGGCGCGACGATCTGGCAGCTACATGTCGCCGCTGGAACTGGCGGCAGGGCACGCGCACCCGGTTGGAGACGGTGGGCGGCCGCATGTGGTTTATTTTGGAAAGCTTAGCAGCGATGCCGGAAGGAGCGCTCGAGGAGGCAGCTAAGATGCTCGTGAGCGGTCTGAAAGAGCTTGCACCAGGGTGTAAGGTCTACGAACAGGAAATCAGCACCGCTAAAGCCTCGGTCGCCAGTTCCGCCAGGCGGGTCGGTTGAGGAACGTGCCGTCATCGCGTGGCGAAAGCCGGATGGAAACGATCGAACCGGTCGCGAGACACGCGTGACTCTCCGCCAAGGGCGGATGCGGATGTTGATGTCTTTTCCGCCTTCCTTATCTGTGTGACGACCACAGCAGTTGCTGTACCCGACCGACCATGTGGCGCGCTCGATCGTTGAAGTGACCTTCAGCTGCCGAGGCTGAGCTGGCCTGCATGCGCGGCCTGATAGGCAGGCCGGCAGCACGGAAGCCTATCAGAGATGTCGATCGAGAGGCGCATGCCCACCCGTCGGGGGAGCTCTCCGCCTCGTTCGAAGGCTAACTTCCCGAGCAGATCTGTACGCAGCCATATCTGCGGGTCGCGAGCTTGCCGCCGACCCCGCCAGCGGCTCGGCGGCACAGCTGTGTCATAATTTCGCCAACCCGGGAGGATGGCGCGCTCGGCGTCACACAGGTCCTGCTGGGCTACGCAAGCTGGACACACGGCCCCTACGACTGTTGGGCCAATAAGATAGTTGGCCCGATGATCTGGGCTCGCCAAGTCACTTCACCAACTGGACGACTTCAATTGTAATTAACTGGCTGTTTCCTGAGGGTCAGATTGCCGGTATCCCGACCCGCAGCGCACACACGGAGTTCCCGATGTACACCCCTCCCGCCTTCCGCGATGATGATATGGATTTCCTGCGGGCGAGCGTCCGCGCATCTCCTCTGGCGAACTTCGTCACCGCGACGGCCGAAGGACTCTTCGCCTCGCCGCTGCCCCTCTTGCTTGATGAAAGCGAGGGCGAGCACGGCGTGATCTACGGCCACCTCGCCAAGGCCAATCCACAGTGCCGTGTTCCCCCGCTTGGCGACGGTCTGGCCATCTTCATGGGGCCGGAGGCTTACGTGACCCCGGCGTGGTATGCGACCAAACAGGAAACCGGGAAGGTTGTGCCTACCTGGAATTACGTCACCGTCCACGCCTATGGCCCGGTCGAGTTCTTCGAGGACACCGGGAGGCTGCTGGAGGCCGTGAATCGCCTGACCGACCACCACGAGGGTGAGCGCGTCTCGCCCTGGGCGGTGTCGGATGCGCCGTCGGATTTCGTGCAGGCCCAACTCCGCGGAATTGTGGGTATGCGCATGTCGATCACGAGGATCGAGGGCAAGCGCAAGATGAGCCAGAATCGGAACGCGGCCGACCGTGCCGGAGTGGCTGCGGGCCTCGCAGCGAGCGAGCGGGCATCTGACCGTGAGGTCGCCTCCTTCATCCCTTAGCAACATAAACTTCGTTGGTATCGACCACCATGACAAATTTGACGCAACTCGCCCTACGCCTTGCGGCGGCTTTTGGGCTGGCCATAACGCCAGGTGCTCGGCGACTCTGGTCGGGGAGGCGCTATGATTGCACTGGCCGTCCACCTCGCTACGGCGGAGCAGCCGGCCACATCAGTTTGGCTCCGGAGCGGTTCAGCATCCTTGCGGCCTGGTACTCACTCTGCAGAAGCGGCTGGGTAGGCTGGATCCATCTTCGGTCATTTCGCTTAGCAGATGAATTCTCAAGAGGCGCGGTGGTGCCCGTTGCGTGAAAGTCGGCTCACAATGATAGACAATCCTATGAATAAAGAGCGGGTGACTTCGACCGGCTCGCCTCCCTATGCCGAACATTTCGGTCTTGAAAATCGACAAACGGCCAGTGAGCCGCGAATGGCGGCCGCCTTGATGAAAGAACGCCACTCCGTGCGCCTGGCGCCGCTTCGGTTTGCACTCGACCATATGGCGACACCTGGGCTTGACGTCATGACGTTCCTCGCACTCGCCCGCGATCTCGGTCTGACCGACGTGCAAGTCCGGACTAATCCTTGCAGTAAGGCTGTTGTGCGCGGCAAGCCGTCGGCGGATATCCGGGCTGCCGCTGCCGAAGCGGGAGTCACGATTATCTCAGTCAACGCCTTGCAGCGATTCGACGAGTGGACTCCCGCCCGCAAAGCCGAGGCCAGCAAGCTCGCCGATTATGCGGCCGCCTGCGGCGCCCAGGCGCTCATGCTGGTGCCGGTGAACGACGGTTCGCGGTCCGCCAATGCCGAGCGCCAAGGCAATCTCCGCGTCGCCTTAAAGGCGCTAAAGCCAATACTTCAGTCGCGAGGTCTTGTTGGGCTTATCGAGCCGCTTGGGTTCCAGACCTCCTCACTTCGGTCGAAGAAAGAAGCGGCTATCGCCATTGCCTCGGTTGATGGCCAGTCCGCCTTCCGGCTTGTCCACGATACATTCCACCACACGCTTGCCCGCGAGACGTCCTTCTTCTGCGACTTGACCGGTCTCGTGCACATTTCGAGCATAAACGATCCAACCTTCTGGATTCGCCCGGATCGCATCCTGGGCGGCTCGGACAATTGCAGCCAAATCCGGACGCTACTCGATGGCGGCTATTCGGGCCCCTTCTCCTTTGAGCTTGTGGAGGAGGTCCATGCGTTAAATGACTTTGCAGGCGCATTTGCCTCCAGCATCGATCTCATCCGACGCGGGCTTCTCAGGCGAGTGCCAGTCTAATTCGCGCAGGCGATTGAGCCGAGAAGTCATTTGAGATCGCTGTATTTCGCTGATGCAGGCGCTTGCCGCATCACCATTGTCAAAACTGGCCATTGGACCGCCTTGGGCGGCCGCGGCAGTTCGATGGGCGGCAAGGCGAAGATCGGATCTGATGCGGAGGGCGGCGAGCTATCGGTTTTCGGACGAAGAGCAACTGATGGCGGACCAAGGGCGAGTGGCCCACCCCAACCGCAGCGTTATTCAAGCTCCAGCTTCCTCTTCAGTTCCGCGTTCTCCTTGCGCAGCCGTTCTGCGAGCAGGCTCTTCAGTCGCTTGTTTTCTTCCTCAAGCGCGACGAGGTCCTTCAGATCATCACCAACCGATGCAGGCAGCGCAGCTCTCTTCCATTGATAGTAGGTCTGTTCCGAGATGCCGGCCTGCTTGACCGCGCTCTTATGGGTGGCGCCGCCACTGATAGACTTCTGTATAAGGGCAAGCATCTGAGCGCGCTCCTTTTGAGAGTAGATCTTGCGTCCGGTCCGCACGGCCGCCGCTGGTATTTGCTGCGCCTGCGACGCCGCATTGGGCGCGTTCTTCCGAGCAGGCGGCCTGGGCTCAGCCTTAGCTCTCGGCGACCGTTGTGCTTTCTTCTTCAGAGGCGTCTCCACTTTGGCTGCCGGTTGCGTTGCAGTTGTTCCTGATCCTGCGTCCAGGGAATTCGTCATGAGATGCTCCGCTCGCGGTTTGTGCATGTGTTCAGCATTGAGCGATACTACACTCGAGTCAACAGGGCGACCATTTGGCAACTCCATCTTCTCGAGTTCCCTTCTTGTCTCGGCCATTGCTGCGGTGAGATCGACATCGCTCCAGATTGAAAGACTCCGTTTTTGAGAACTGCGCTTCTGTCTGATCTCCACCGTGAATGCTCGGGGCTGCCGCCTCATAGGTCGTTCCTTGTTGAAGACGAATTGTACAGGAAGTCGCGGCAGACGACGGAATGAAGGTCTGGCCGGCTCTTCTGTAGCCGAGCTATATGCATCCGATCGCTTGAGCAAGCCCTGCTGGCGACGCACATCCTAAAACAGCCTACGAGCACCTAAAAGCAAGCAGGCTATTTCATCTCGAGACCGAGGAGGTGGTGCTTCCTCGCAGCATGCAAAAGCCATCTTCCTTGTTTTCGACGCAGCGACGGCTGGCATCCGGACTGAAAGGAGCTGCTCAAGGGCGCCGATCCAATCTGCGCTGGCAGTGCAGGACGGCTTACATCCGAAAGGCCGGTGCTAGCGACGCTAGCCCGGCTTATCAAAACGTGAACCGACTTGAGTTGGCGGCGAAACGCGGACAGCTGCGCAGAATGGCGCGCATGGAGAGTGGAGGGCACGAGCCGAGTCGAACTCGCATCGAGCTTCGTCCGGCAGCGGCAGAGCGTTGACCGGAGCTACTCCTCGCCGCGGCCACCGCTGGGGCCAATCCTTCTTCCAATGAGTACCGCGGCGGTCATCTGGTCGGAACGTCGTCCCGGTATTGACCGAGGAAATTTTGCGGATTCACTTAGTGGCATGGTACGCACATGAATTCCCTGAGCCTTTAGCCGTCCGCTTCACCTCTTGTGCGAGTTTGCTACCCTGGCCTTCTCCTGAAGGCCGGCCAGCCCGCTTTTCGCGTTCGATCGATGGCGCGTTCTCAAGGCCGATTGGCGTTGATGTCGACGGTCGGGCTTGGGAATGCTGAAGGACGCGCGCCTGGTTGCCTCTCCGGCAACCCGGCGACCACGGACGCCTTCACAAGGCATCAGCAAGCATTGCTGTTAAACGGCACTAAAAACTGACCCCCAACCGGCTTTGGTGTCGCCTCACCCATTGGTGAGCAGTCCGATTCTGGACAACGCACCGCTCCTGTTCAGACCAAGGCATGGAGCCAAAAGAGCCATTTTGGTGGGCCTGTTATGCCTGCTCCAGCAAACGATCGGGGCCTTGACGGACGCGAGCAGCTTGTGAGGGGTGCAGCCGAATGCAGCGCTGCTCCCACAACTGACGAAGCTCCTTTGTGAGAGCTTGACGCTTAGCTTCATCTAGCGTGATTGGATTGAGGAGATCCCCCAGCACGGCTTCGCCCTCGATCTGAATGAGCAGAGCGTACACTTCACTTGAAATGCGCACACGGTCGCGAGGGGAGTGGACTGCGCGAATCTCGCAGACCGTCTCTTGGCGATCTTGCGTTGTATAAGCACGTACTTGATGCAGACTAAACTGAGGAGGCAATGAAACCGCGAGCGCAGTCCAATCCTCCAGCGCGGTAGCCCGTTTCTTGACGAGGAACGGGCCGACCACAAGTCCGTCCAATTCTGTCGTTAAAAAGGTCGCAATCGAGTCTGCAACTGAATCCACGATCGGCTCGGCGTTGTTGTTGAATGATGTGTTCAGCAAAATTGGGATGCCCGTCCGCTCCTTGAAAGCATTAATGAGGTCCCAGTAGGCCGGATTGGCTTTGCGCGATACGGTTTGCAGCCGCGCGGTACCGTCGACGTGCGTGATGGCGCCGAGCAAGCCACGCATAGAGTCGCGCACACGAACGACGAAATTCATGAAAGGGAATTCGCATTCAGTGTCCGGCAGGTCGAAAAATTCGGCCGCATCCTCCTCCAGTACCGATGGCGCGAAGGGCCGATACCCTTCGCGTTTCTTAACCATTGCGTTGATCCGCTCCTTGTTTGCGGCAGGGCGTGGATCTGCAAGAATGCTTCGGTTGCCAAGCGCACGTGGACCGAACTCCGAACGGCCCTGCACCCAGCCGATCACCGCGCCATTGGCCATCAAGTCGGCTGCACTGCTGGCCACATCATCGGTGCGTTCGACCTCGATGTGCCCGGCCCATGCAATAAGTTCCTGCTCGACGGCCTGGTCGCTTCCGAGATCAGGCCCCCAATAGACCTCCCGCAACCGCTTGCGAGGCGCAGGGTGCCCCAGCTCAGCAGATGCCATGAGTGCGGCGCCCAATGCGCACCCAGCATCATGCGCTGCGGGTTGAACAAAAATATCTTCGAAAAGCCCTGAATACAGCAGTTTGCCATTCATCGAGCAGTTGTGGGCTACGCCTCCAGCCAGGCACAGCCGCTTCATCCCGGTCGCCTCACGATGATGGCGGAGAATGTGGAACACGATCCGCTCCAGCGCTTCCTGCAATGAGGCACTCACATCACGATGTTGCTGTGTGAATGGCATTCCCTTTCGCCTGACACTGATGTTGCGGAGCAGCGTCGGGCCGATGCGGTCCAGATGGACGCGGTAGCCACCGTTGGGCAAGAGTTCATAGAACTGCTCGAAGAGCTCGCGATAGGGAACTGCATCGCCGTATGGGGAAAGCCCCATTACCTTATATTCGTCGAACATGCCGTAGCCCAGATGCCGAATAGTTTCTATATAGAACAGGCCTAGAGAGTTATTCTCTGGGAAACTTTCGATCTGCCGGATTTCTGTGCCAGACCCGACCGCCAAGAGGCCCGACAAGAAATCACCAGAGCCATCAATCGCGAAAATCAGGCTTTGTTCGAAGCCCGACATTGCAAAAGCACTTACCGCGTGCGCCTGATGATGACTTACGAATGAGATACGCGAAGCCTCCAGTTCGGTGCCGAACTCCTGCGCGAACAGCTTCTGTACCATCAATTTAGCGTCCACAGGGATGGAGGCGTCCGGCTGGGAAATAAGCATCTTCTCCAGGGCGGCGTTACAATAGGCTTCGGTAGCGTAAAACGCTACACGATCGATGTCTTTGAGCTGAACTCCCGCGGCTGAAAGGCAGTATTGAATCGCACCACTCGCGAGCTTGTTGGAGTGCTTGATCCGGTTGAGGCGCTCCTCTTCAACGGCCGCTATTACGTCTCCGTCTCGGACGAGCACCGCAGCACCATCGTGCAAAAATGTATTCGCAAACTGGAATCGGTTTTCATGGACTTTGTCCAATCCGCCACTCACTCCTAGACACAACATCTCGATCTCCATGTTATTATGACAAAAAGGACCAGCTGGCCCGGCTCAAGGCCGTTCGACTTAGAACGGGCTCCATTATCTTTCTCGCCTGCAACCGCAATCAGACATCGTCAAACTCTGGCAGGGGTGTCGTCTGTGCCAAAATCCGGCCCAACGTTTCGAAATTGCCAGCGTGGCCCACTGACGAGAAAAAGCCGCGTGGTGCCGACGCGGTATGCCCAAGGAAGGGAGGCACCCGCTAAGGCCGCCATTCCTGTTGAGAACTGCGGCAGGCGCCATCGGGTGGTTCGTAATTTCAACCTTCAATGGAAGGGATCGAGTGGCCCCGCAGCAAGCGAACTGCCGTCGGCGGAGCGGGCCAATCACAGACCACCCACGTCAAAGAACCGGGCGTATGGTCCATGCGCGAAGTGGAGCTGCAACTCATCAAAATTCTGCACTGTCTGGTCCAGCGCTCGCGTTTCCTGGCGCTGAAGGACGGCGCGATCAGATAGCCCAACGGCCGGTGCGCCCAAAAAATGCCAAACCTTTCCCAAGCAAGCAGCGGGTTCGTGAAGGAGGCTCTCGTATTCGACTACAAGCAGCTGGCTCGTCGTGAAGGAGTGCTCGATGCGAGCGTGGAAATTGTCCGCGGCTTTGAAGTAAGCCTCGCAATCAGCGATTGACAATCTTACGCGCGGCGGCCGAGCGGCGTCCGAACTGAATTTCAGCCATTGGCCGCTTTGCCTTGCCTGTGCAAAGGACCGAAGCGATTCCAATATGTTTCGAGTTACGAGTATGACCTTGAGTGCTGGCCAACGAGTCAGTTCAGCAAAAAAACCTGGACGTTCGTGAAATTGGGGCTCGTTGATCTTGCAGCCAATATGCGTCACGTTCTTGTAGTCTGGCGTGGGATAACGCCAATAAGCTTGTTCGAGGAGCTCACGATCCGTGCGTAGCAGGCGATCCTTTCCGGGCCAATTGGTGTCGTACTCATTGAGCAACTCACCGTTGCTCAGCACGGTCGGATGCTCGTTTAGCAGTTCCTCCAAATAATGTGTGCCAGTCCTTGGCATCGCAAGGATAACAAAAGGCTGAGGCATCGGCGTGCGGTGTGTCATTGCTATATGGTTCCAGCTAGTAGCGGTCGCGAAGGTTAGGGCAGACCAGGGCACCAGAAATTCGGCTGCTATGTCTTGAACGCGGACTCAATTCGGCTACAGCTTTGATGGTGGCCAATTCAAGATGCATTGCGGCCCTCGTTCTCGTGCCGTCGTAAGCAGCGTCAACGCATCAGGCGTCGGCGAAAGAGCGCAGCAGAGAGGAAGAACGGCAAAACCGTGTACATACAAAGTGCGCCGATATGCAGCCCGACGTTGTCTGCCACATGGCCAAGCATTACCGGGCGGATCAGGTCGATAGAGTTCGCCAGGGGGGAGAAGGCCGCCACGCGCTGAAAGGCGCCTGGCAACTGGCCGACTGGAAAGACCGCGCCAGACAGGAACAGCATAGGTGTGATGACGAGCGTCTGATAGAATATAAAATAGTGATAGCTGGGGGTGAGCGCGATGACGACCATTGCCAGGCTGGCAAAGGCGAAGCCGGTGAGAGCGACTACCGGCAGCACATAGGGCAGGGACGTCCAATCGGCATAGCCCAGCATAACAGCAACAATGGTGATTGCGGTACCTGCCAGAAAGGCCTTGGTGGCTGCCCATGCCAATTCACCAAGAACGATGTCGCCCAGGGTGAGTTGTGTATGAAGGATTGCTTCCCAGGTGCCCAGGTCGCGCATGCGACTGAAAACCGCGTATATTGTTTCGAACGTCGATGCGGTCATCGCGCCTGTCGCGACCATCCCGGCTGCCAAGAAGGCAATGTACGAGGCGCCTTCAACCCGACCTATCATCAGTCCAAGCCCCGTACCGAGCCCGAAAAGGTAAATCATAGGATCGGCAAGAGTGCCGAGAAGCGACACAAATGCGACCTTCTTCCACGCCAGATAGTTACGGCGCCACACCGCAATCCAGTTCCACGCGTTGGCGGGCAGTGCCGCCGCAAGACCTTCACGCATTTTTCACTTCTCCATCTCGCGTCCGGTTAGCCGCAAGAAGACGTCCTCCAGACTTGGTGGACGCTCCAGAATCCGCAGACCTGCGCGCCCGCGAAGCTGGACACGCACCTGCTCTGGATCGGGCGCATAGCAAAAGAGGGTCTCACCGCTTACCTCAATGCGCTGAACGTACGGCTTGATTAGCGAAGTCAGCTCCTGCGGATTGCCGCCAAAGATCTCGATCACATTGCATCCAATATGTTCGTCTATCAAAGCATGAGGGCTGCCCTCGGCAATCTTGCGTCCCCGCTCCAGTACACACAGCCGATCGCATAGCCGCTCAGCCTCTTCCATGAAGTGGGTGGTCAAAATGATTGTCTTTCCGCTCGCCAGCAGAAAACGGAGCCGCTCCCAGATCAGGTGGCGGGCGTGCGGGTCGAGGCCGGTAGTCGGCTCGTCCATTATAAGAAGTTGGGGGTCGTTGATCAGCGCGCGCGCCAACGTTAGACGCCGCTTCATGCCGCCTGATAGCTGGCCCACACGTGCGTCCGCCTTGCTCTCAAGGCGGGCAAACTCAAGGAGAGATGGAACGACCTCTTGAATCTTCCGTGTGCTCATGCCGAAGTACCGCCCGAACACCATCAGGTTCTCGCGGACCGTGAATTCCAGGTCCAGGTTGTCGAACTGCGGAACGACACCTATGCCCTTGCGGGCCAAGCGACTTCGACCCGGCACCGGCACTCCGAGCACCGTGATCTTACCGGAGTCGGGCCGGGTCATGCCGAGGAGCATGCGCGCAATGGTGCTCTTGCCTGCACCGTTCGGCCCCAGCAGGCCGAAGCACTCTCCCGTACCCACAGTGAAGGACAACCCGTTCACAACGAGTTTGCTGCCAAATGACTTGGTTACCTGGTCAAGGTCGATTGCTACATTGGACATACGTCTATCTCAGGCTGAAAACAGGCCAATCGGCCGGCCGGCAGCTTACTTTCGAGGTTCTGGTCCAGAGCAGCTGGTACCTGTGCTGGTCCTTGAGGAATGAGAGAAAACGAGTGTCGCAGCCGCGCAAAATAGGGTCGAAGGCTACGGTCGCTTTCGGCTGGTTCTCGGTCTGATCGTGGATGTATGCCTAAGCTCACGACGTATTCTCTACCCAAGTACTCGGTCACTCGGAGCTGTGAAGAACGCCAGGCTCAACCAGCTGTGCAGAATCGCGAGAACGATCCGTACGATTCGAGCCGGCAATTCCCGGACTGCCTGTACCATTTGCCCTGGTGATCGGGTTTGCGACGATGATCGGCTTCTTGCTCACATGGGGCTGGATGGCATTTTTGCGCGACAGCCAATCACTGTTGCTCAAGGTGCACAACGCATAAGCTTTCAAGGGAAGTAGGAGAAAGATGTTGATGAACGTGTGCAGAGAAAAGCCGAAGAATCGGACTTGGCGTGCACGGAAAGCTATCACGGTGCATCGAATGATCGTCATGCCGGCAATGATAATTGCCGTTGGCCAAGGCGCCGTATCTGTCAATGCGAGCTCTGCGAGCCCGGCTAGTACAGCGACCGCGAGCAACAATGGACCGACATTCTGTCCAATCACGTCCAACGTGAGGTAGCGATCGAGGCCCGGCAACAGGCGCAGTGCCAGCAGCGTGTCGCGGAAAGTGCTTCGTGCCCAGCGTAGTTGTTGGCGCAGATAGGGCCCCATCTTGTCCGGAACGACTGTCGCTGCGACGGCGTCCGGAACGTACTCGGTCCGAAAGCCTGCTTTCAGCATCAGGATGGTAAGATGGCGGTCCTCGCCGAAGTCACTAGGTTTGCCCCTAAACAGCTGGGTTTCGTATTGATCCAGCAGCGACATCAGACAAGAGCGGCGGTACATTGCACAGGGGCCGCAACAGCACATGACCGCACCAAAGCGGGCCTGCGCAGCCCGTTCCTCGTTGCAAGCGAGCCAGTACTCCATGTCAATCAACCGGGTCAACCAAGTGTCGCTCCGGTTGGATGCCGTCAGCTGGCCCATGGCGGCGCCGATCGCTGGATCCCGCATCCGTGCCGTAAGTTTCGCGATCACGTCGGGCTCTAGAGTCGTGTCAGAGTCGACGCTGAGCACGAAATCTCCAGACGAACCACGGATCGCGGCGATCTGTGCTTTGCGTTTGCCGACGTTGTGGGGGAGCTGAATAAAGGTGAATCTGGGGTCGTCCACGTAGGCGTGATGCACCGGCATGAGGGCGTTGCGATTTCCAGAACCGTCATCAACCACATAGACATGCAGCTTTCCGGCGTATTCCTGGTTTGCAACCGAAGCCAGACAGGCCGAAAGTGTGCGCGGCTCCTCGTTGTAGCAGGGGATAATGACATCCACGCTCGGCCAAAGGTCGAAGGCGAGCAAGTCGTCCGAGCTCGAGGCAACGTGTCCCGGCTGCGCATAAACCGCTTGCATGCCTTTATAAACGGTCGAGAGCAGCGCGTAACACGAAACGGCGACGGTACTGGCTGTGGTAAGCGGGTCCATAGGATCTCGTTTGTTCAATGATGTTGAGGAAGGGGTCGGACTGTGAATCCGCGGTCGTGGAGCGCTGGGATCAGGCGGGACAGCGCCACAACGGTCTGGTCGCGCGGATCGCTTCGAGAGCACTCACACCCGTCGTGAAGGAGCACAATCGCGCCCGGGCGGACCCCGGCGAGAACTGCATCGACAATCAAGTCCGCTCCGGGGCGAGCCCAGTCTCGCGGATCGACTGACCAATGCAGGGGTGCCAATCCAGTGCTCGCCGAGGCTTTGAGAGCTTCTTTGGTCCAGCTCCCATAGGGCGCACGAAAGTACCGCACCGCAGCTTGCGGGCACGCCATCCTGATGGCGCTGTTGGCCTCAATTATTTCACGTTCAACTTCGCCGGGTTCGCATCTGGACAGATCCCGATGAGTCATCGTGTGATTGGCCACTTCATGCCCATCCGCAATAATTCGCCGGACAAGCTCCGGCCGGTCTACAGCCGCGTCACCGATCAGGAAGAATGTCGCCGGTGTCCGGTGTTGCGCCAGCACGTCGAGGACCTCCGGTGTCCAAACGGGATCGGGACCGTCGTCAAACGTGAGATAGACGCTGCGCTCTTGGGTGCCGTCTGCGCAGTGACTGGACATTTCACATATGCAGTCCAGATGTTTCATAGCTCCGGACCGTTCCGCTCGATGAAGGTGCCGGACGGCCACTCGTCAATCGACCGCCCAATCGGCGAGACAAAGACGAGATCGTCCTCCAAGCGCGTGGGCGGCAGGTCGGGATGCATGTCTGCCAAGGTTGAGCGGATGCGAACGTCCGGCACAATCTTCCCAAGCCCCACCTTGCAGAGCCTCTGGATGTGATTTCGCATTTCGTGCCGAACCGTGCCGAAAGCGAATGGAACGCCCATCTGCTGCAGCGCCGGATACAGACTGCGCAGGGACGAGCTGATGCCGAGGCCCTCAAGATCCCGACGCACCCCGTACAATCCGAGTTCGGCCACCAGCACGTCGATTGCGCCAACTTTGATGAAACGGCGCAGTAGACCGAGATGTGCCGCTACACCGTGCGTGTCCCTACCAATTGCTCGGAGCTCTGGCCTCGCGCCGAACCAACTGCGCCCGCCTTCGAATCGCATTGCGGAGAAGGTGCCAGTCCCTCCATAGGTTTTGTGCAAGAAGTCTGAGAGCTCGACATGCTCATGCCGTTGCAACTCGTTTTCCCAACACAACCTCCACTGCACTTCAGAGCGCATGGAAAGACCTCTGTCCGTTCCTGTTTTCCTGAGGTAAGCGCGTAATGACGGGGAGCTTGTCGCGTCGAGCCGGCGCGATATGGCTTTCGCAGGTCACGGTGAACTTTAGCCGCACTGGACATGCGATCCGGTCGACACCGGAAGGCGTACGCCAGAAATGCTGTCCGGCACCCACGCAAGCATCAAGTTCCTTTAGGGCTTGCTTACATCTCTTGTGAGGTCCCTATGCGACGTTCCGCAAAACTGGTAAAATCGTTTGTTTCGATGAAAGGTATCCACTCTATGGATGGCCGCAGGCATGCGTTTCAAGGGGCTTGATCTCAACCTTCTCGTTGTGCTGGACGCATTGCTGGCCGAGCGCAATCTCTCGGCGGCGGCACGCCGCATAAACCTAAGCCAGCCGGCCATGAGTGCGGCTGTCGCCCGGCTGCGCGACTTTTTCGGTGATGAACTGTTCAGTATGAACGGTCGAGAGCGCATCCTGACCTCACGAGCGATTGCACTTGCCCCCGCAGTCCGCGACGCTCTCCTGCGTATCCAGTCCTCGATTATTTCTTCGGATCCGTTTGACCCGTCTCGATCCGATCGACGCTTCAGGATCATTATTTCCGATTTCGCCACGCTCGTTTTTTTTGAAAAAGTCGTGGAGCGTGTCGCTCGTGAAGCCCCCGCCGTCACGTTCGAATTGCTGCCACTCGATGACAACCCGGACGAGCTCCTCCGGCGCGGCGACATCGACTTTGTAATTCTTCCGGATATGTTCATGTCGGGCGCGCATCCAAGCGTGGCGCTTTTCGATGAGAAGCTGGTATGCGTGGGTTGTGCCGCCAACAAGCAACTGCCACGGCAGCTTACATTTGAGAGATACCTGTCGATGAGGCACGTCTGCGTCAGGTTCGGACGTTGGCGCAAGCCCTCTATCGAGGAACTGTTCTTGCTCGAGCACGGCCTAAAAAGACGTGTCGAAGTCGAGGTGCAGGGCTTCAGCATGGTGCCGCCAATGGTGTCCGGCACAGCTCGTATTTCGTCCGTGCCCCTCCGGCTGGTTAAGCACTTCGAAAGAACGTTCCCCCTTAAGGTCGTCGAACTTCCACTGCCGCTTCCCGTTTTCACCGAAGCCGTCCAATGGCTGGCCAACCACAACAGCGATCCGGCCAGCATCTGGATGCGGGAGATAATGGTGCAGGAAGCATCCCGGCTTGCTACTCCTGCGAATCCACGAGAGGCCCCCAGCGCTCCTGGACTTGTGTCGGCCGTTACCGCCCACACTCATGTTGCCTGAGGCGACGGATCGTCAGCTGATCGGCAGGTGTTGCGCTTGCAGACTGTGAGACGCCCGAAGCGAGGAGCGGAGCTCGAAGTGCATGTTTTGGGTCGGTACCTCATCCGGATTCGCAGCTTGGCTGGCCTTGGTCTAGGTTTGCTGAGCCCCATGGTGGGTTATGCCGCGGTTGCGGTCGATGCTCGCTTCGAAGCTCTGGTTGGAGTTGTCCTGGCATACGCTTGGGTGCAGAAGAAGTTCTCGATCAGACGCTTCCAGATCGAGAGGAGGCGGCAAGGCGCGCCTCGGATCGTGCTGGATTACGATCCTGGCGACGCGGTCGTTCAGATCGGCAATGATGGTGTTGATGTTGAACCCTTGTCGGCGTCGGATCGCCGAAGGCGACGCCCTCGATGGACGGGCGAAACCCCGTATCGAAGCGGCCTCCTGACAGGGGGGACGAAGCACACAAGTGCCGAGCGGATCGGTGAGCGCAAGGATCTTGGTCGCCATGCCGACCGGAAAGGCCTGTGGCCTGGCTTTGAGTCCCTGTTGCGCTGCCGCGGCACGCGTATCAAACTCATTCGCCCGGCCATGAGTGCAGCCGTGGCCCGGCTGCGGGATAAACCGTCTACGACAAGCGCCGCAGAGTTTTGATCCGCATGCAGCAGCACTTGCCCTGCAAACCCCGGCGGTGAGGCCTGTCGCGCGATGCCTACGACAAGGTAGGCTCCGGTTACCCCGTGCTCAGATCATGGCCATGCCGCCATTGACGTGGACGGTCTGGCCGGTGACGTAGGCGGCTTCGTTGGAGGCGAGGTAGGCGACCGCGGACGCGACTTCAGCGCTGGTGCCCATGCGCCGGGTCGGGATCGCTGCCATAATCGCCTCTTTCTGCTTGTCGTTGAGCTTGTCGGTCATCGCTGATTTGATGTAACCGGGGGCGACGCAGTTGACCGTGATGTTGCGGGTGGCGATCTCCTGCGCCAGCGATTTGGAGAAACCGATCATGCCGGCCTTGGAAGCTGAGTAGTTGGTCTGGCCCGAATTACCGGTGATACCCGAAACTGAAGTGATGTTGATGATGCGGCCATGGCGGCGGCGCATCATCGGGTGGGTCAGTTCCCGGGTCAGCCTGAACACTGCGGTCAGGTTCACTTCCATCACCGTATCCCAGTCTGTGTCCGACATGCGCACGAACAGGCCGTCCTTGGTGATGCCGGCATTGTTGACCAGGATGTCAACCCCTTCGAGATCGGCCTCCGCCTTCTGGCCAAGCGCCTTGACCTCGTCGCGGTTCGAAAGGTTGGCCGGAAACAGCTTGACCCTGTCCCCAAGCTCGGCGGCCAGCGTCTCCAGCTTCTCGATGCGCGTACCATGCAGGCCAACAATGGCGCCCTGCGCATGCAGTATCCTGGCGATCGCCTCGCCGATGCCTCCCGATGCCCCGGTGACGAGCGCCTTGCGGCCGGTCAGTTCGAACATATCTTGTCCTCTTCTCTTCAGGCCGGCGAATTCGGTTTCGCCTTTTCCGGAACGGCTCGATGGTTGGCTTCCTGGCCAAACGGCCTTGGTGAGTTCACGCACCAATTGGGTTGCGGCGGCATCGGCCGCACGACCAGACGCGGCTCGACCGATCTGACCACCTGGAGCTGACTGGTGGACACTGGGAGAGCGTTCAGACTGTCCAGCAAGGCGCGCGGAAGGACTTTGCGGCGACATGGACGCTCACTATACGTGCTTGAACGCTAGAACTGCGTTCGTGCCCCCCATGGCAAACGCGTTGCTCATGGCCACACGCACCTTACGCTCGCGCGGCACGTTGGGCGTGACATCGAGATCGCAATCGGGGTCTGGCTCGCGATAGTTGGCGGTCGGAGGTACCACGCCCTCCTGAATCGCCATCACACAGGCGATCATTTCAATCGCGCTGGCTGCACCTAGGCAGTGACCGTGGGTGGATTTGGTGGAAGAGACGGACATCGAATGAGCATGCTCACCGAAGACTCGCTTGATCGCCGCCGTTTCGATTTGATCGTTGGCCTTGGTGCCGGTGCCGTGCGCGTTCAGGTACTCGACGTCCTCTGGATTCAGTTTCGCATCGGCAAGGCAGGCGCGCATCGCGCCTTCCGGCCCGTGAACTGCCGGCGCGGCGATGTGGGAGGCATCGGCAGACAGACCGATGCCCGCGACCTCGGCAAGAATCGTTGCACCCCGGGCGGTAGCATGCTCATAGCTTTCCAGTACGGCCATGCCCGCACCTTCGCCCAGCACCACTCCCTTCCGGTCCGCGGAGAAGGGCCGGCAAGTGTCCGGAGCGAGCACGCGCATGGCTTCCCATGCCTTCATCATCATATACACGAACGCCGCGTCGCTGCCTCCCGCAAGCATCACGTCGGCTCGGCCATACTTGATCTGGTCTACGGCCGAGGCAATCGCATGATTGCCCGATGCACAGGCGGTGGTGACGGCGAAGACCGGCCCGCGAAGGCCGAGGCTCATGCTGACCTGGCACGCAGCCGCGCTCGGCATCGCCTTTACTCCCGAGAACAGTTCAACGCGGGACGCTCCCCCCAAAAGGACGTCGCGGTAGCCTTTCTCGGTCGCATCGTAGCCGCCGAAGCCGGCACCCACTATTGCGCCAAAGCGATGGGCATTGCCTTCATCGCAGGAGAGTCCGGACTGTCGCATGGCTTCGCGTGCTGCAAGCACGGCAAGCAGGCTGAAACGTCCCATGGAGAGCAGCTGCCGGGGCTCAATGTCGTGCTCAGGCAGCGTCTTGATCTCGGCGCCGATCGCGCCCTCTAGCCCGTGAAGCTGTGCATTGATAATCGGACCGATGGCCGATCGGCCCTCGCGCATGCCTTGCCAGATGGAGCCGACATCGGTGCCCAGCCCGCACAGCCCGCCTAGTCCAGTGATGACGACCCGGCGATCCATTCAAGCCGCCTTGTTGAGCAAGCCGCGGATGGCTTCCACCATGTCCCCGACAGTTTGGAGATCAGACCACGCATCGGCCGAGTTCATCTCGATCTTGATGCCGTACGCCTGCTCGAGGTCCCAGAGCACGTCCGCCAACCCCAGTGAATCGATCCCGAGCGAAGTCACTTCCGTCGCAGTGGTTATTTCGCCGACGGATGCTGCAGTCGTTCCCTCGGCGTTCTCCGATTCGATGCGCTTCCTGATTATCTCAATGACTTCCGTTATAAGTTGATCAGACATTTTGTTTCTTTCCATTTCAGCTTGTTTTTTACGTGGCGCGACATAACTCCTTAAGCCGCGCGTCGGGGAACCAGCCATTAAACTTCTGCAACTGAAGAAGCTTAACGCCCATAGAGCCGGATAAGTCCGGCTGGCCTGCGGCGCAGGCTGCGATGGCGAAGAATGTTGCTGGGAGGCCGTAGCCACTCGGGACGGATATGCAGCCCCGAAGTTCACAGCTCCGGACCGTTGCGGTCGATCAGCGTGCCAGAAGGCCATTCGTCCATCGAGCGTCCAATTGGCGATACCAACACGAGCACGTCATCCAGGCGCGTGGACGGTAGGTCGTGATGCACATTTGCGCGGCTCGAACGGACCCGGACACCTGGCACAATGGTGGCTATGCCCTCTCTGCAGTACCTCTCAACATGATTCCGCATGGCGTGCCGAACCGTGCCGAAACCGAAGGGAACCCCCATCTGCTGCAGGACGGGATATACGGCGCGCATAGAAAAGCTGATTCCAAGCTTCTCAAGATCCTGACGAACGCCATACAGGCCCAACTCAGCCACAAGAACATCGACGTCGCCAACCTTGATGAAGCGGCGCAGTATGCCGATGTGTGCCGCTACGCCCTCAGGGTCGCTGGCAATAAGGCGGAGTTCGGGTCTTGCGCCGGCCCAACTGCGGCTACCTTCGAATGGCTTTGCGCCGAAGGCCCCGTTTCGTCCATAGGTCTTTCGGAAGAAATCGGAGAGCTCGACATGGTCGGCCACTTGCAAGTTATTTTCCCAGCATAACCTCCACTGCACGGCAGAGCGCATGGAAGAATTTCTCCTTTCGGGTTGTCCTTAAGACGCTCATCACGGCATAGAGGCAGCGGGTGATCGGTGCGTCAGGTGTTTGTCCATGCGAGATTTCAGCACAATGATAAAATCGTTTGTTTCGATGGAAGGTATCCACTCGATGGATAGCCGCAGAAATGCGTTTCAGGGGGCTTGATCTCAATCTTCTCGTCGTGCTGGACGCATTGCTGGCCGAGCGCAATCTCTCGGCGGCGGCACGCCGGATCAATCTCAGTCAGCCGGCGATGAGTGCGGCCGTCGCCCGACTGCGCGATTTTTTCGGCGATGAACTGTTCAGCATGAACGGCCGCGAACGTATTCTGACGTCACGTGCGGCAGCACTTGGCCCCGCAGTCCGCGACGCTCTGCTGCACATCCAACGTACGATTATTTCTTCCGATCCGTTTGACCCGGCTCGATCCGATCGTCGCTTCAGGGTCACTATTTCCGATTTCGCCACGCTCGTTTTTTTTGAGAAAGTCGTGGAGCGTGTTGCCCGGGAAGCCCCCGCCGTCAGTTTCGAATTGCTGCCTGTCAACGATAGCCCCGATGAGCTCCTCGGGCGCGGCGACGTCGATTTTGTAGTTCTTCCAGATTTGTTCACGTCGAGCGCGCATTCGAGCGTGGCCTTGTTCGACGAGAGGCTCGTATGCGTCGGCTGTCCCACGAACAGGCAGCTGAGACGGCAGCTTACATTCGAGAGATACCTGTCGATGAGGCACGTCTCGGTCAGGTTCGGACGTTCGCTGATGCCGTCCGTCGAGGAATGGTTCTTACTCGAGCATGGTCTTAAAAGACGTGTCGAGGTGGCCGTGCAGGGCTTCAGCATGATCCCACCCATGGTGTCCGGCACGGCTCGTATTGCGACCATGCCCTTCCGGCTGGTTAAGTACTTCGAAAAAACCTTCCCCCTTCAGATTGTGGAACTTCCGCTGCCGCTTCCTGCTTTCACCGAAGCGGTCCAATGGCCAGCACTCCATAATACCGATCCGGCAAGCGTCTGGATGCGCGAGGTAATGATGCAGGAGGCAGCTCGCATGGCTGTTCCGCTGTGACAACACGCAAGGCTTTACACGTCCATTTCGCTTTCTACCTCTTCGACCAACTGCTTTCGCGTCGACAGCACGCGCTGGATGAAAGCAATACTGGCGGCAAGCGCGCCAGCGAGCTCGTCCATCGTGCACACTTCCTCTACCAGTTCGAACGAGAAGGGTCCCGCATAGCCATGGTCAAGCAGCGCCTGGATCTGACTGGCATTGTCAGAACCTCCAGGAAGGCGATCCGGGTAAATCCAGAACATCGGGTCGTTCACGCCTGAAATGTGCGCCAGTCCGGTAAGCTCGCCAAACAAGGAGGTCTCGCCGGCGAGCGTGTGGTGGAACGTATCGTGCATCAGGCGAAACACGGTCTGGCCGTCAACCGCGGCAATGGCCTCGACCGCTTCCCGCTTTGATCGGAGCGAGCAGGTTCGAAAGCCCAGCGGCTCAATCAGGCCGATAAGGCCGCGCGATTGGAGGATCGGCTTGAGCGCGTTTAGAGCGAGGCGGAGACCGTCATGGCGCTCGCCAGCGCTGGCGCGCGAGCCGTGGTTGACTGGCACCAGCACGACCGTCTTGGCCCCGCAGGCCGCAGCGTAGTCGGCCAGCTTGCTCGCCTCCGCCCGGCGGGTGGCAGTCCAGTCGTCGAAGCGCTGCAAAGCGTTCATCGAAATTATCGTGACGCCGGCTTCGGTAGCGGCCGAGCGGACCTCAGCAGCCGGAATGGCGCGTGCAACAGGATTGCTGAAACGATGGTCACGGATTTGAACATCGGTCAGGCCCTGATCACGCGCAATTGCGAAAATGGCACTGACGTCGACAGAAGGCGCCGCCATGTCTTGCAGCGCAAAGCGGGGAGATACCTGGCGCATGGGCTTGGCTTTTCCTTCAACAAGTGCGGCGCCAGTCTTGTCTGGCTTCTCCGCGCGCCCCACCGCAGGCGGATGCACAAAGCTGATTAGAGCAGGCTAGTCAATCGAGCGATTCTTGCATTTATGATAGGAAATTGGCACGCACTGATGGAATCACATCATTCAGATATTCTCCGGCACATAGATATCGAACGGCAGAAATGTCTGGCCCGATGTCTCCGCCGTGCCGTTCTTGAGGGCGCGGCCCATCAGCAGCATCAGCTCCTGGCAAAGTCGGCGCAGTGGTGTGGCGAGCGCCATCGTGACGATGTCATCCGCGAGAGCCGCCCGTGACTCCGGCGTGATTTCATTCACGATCACGACGAGATCCTGACCGTTGCACTCGTCCCGGAGCGCGGAGATGGCACCCTCCATGCCACCGCCGGCCACGTAGAACCCGACGAGCTCAGGTTCCCGCTGCATAAGATGCAGTAGCGCCTCGTAAGTGATCTGTCGTTTCTCAAAGTTCAAGAGCGTATCGAGCACCTCGAATGCTGGCTCGTTCTCACGGAAATAGGAACGGAAGCCGCTTTCCCGCAGCTCATGACTCTGGAAACGGTGGCTGCCCACAAACACCGCCACTTTGCCAGGCCGTTTAGCGGCTTTGGAGAACATCCAAGCTGCCGTGCGCCCGACCCGGTGGTTGTTGAGACCTACGTAGCCCTCGCGCACGCCAGCGGCGAAGTCAGAAAGCAGCGAGAAAACCGGGATGCCTTTTGCCTTGAGCTCCTCGACTGCCGCCGTGATCTTAGGGTGGTCTGGCGCCACCATGCCGATCGCGTGACAGCGCCTACCAAGATTCTTGAGGCTAGCCGCCAGCTCCCCGGGCGAATGCGAAGGCGCGAATTCGATAACCGGAATGCCATAGAAGGTCTCGGCCGAAGTAACCGCTGCTTTGACCTCGCGCGCGAAATCTTGGTAGAAATGCTGGGCCGGCTTTCTCAGGATGAAGCCTAGCCGGTACTGCGGCAGGTCCCGTTGCAAGCGCTGTTTGATGAGGCCCGCCGCATGATAGCCGATCGCGTGGGCGGCTTCATGGACCAGCCGCGCGGTCCGCTCCCGCACCGGAAGACGATCGTTCAGGACGCGATCGACCGTTGCTACGCTCACTCCGGCTTCGCGGGCGAGATCGGCAATTGTGGGGCGCTTGGCCGTCGCGCCAATTCTGATCGGCTGTCCCTGTGTCATCGGCCCTGTCCCGGCGACGGTTCCGGGCGGCAACATGAAGATTTCGACATGCTCCACGATCGGCAACCTATCCAATGAACAGCGCTCAAGGAGCAACCGAGCATTCGTCGCTCTCGGTTTCGTTTGCGTAAGGCATCCATGTTTCTTGATTCACCGCATTGGCGCTTCTGATCTTGTGTCTCGCGACGCGCTGTTTAGAGCCGCGAGCCGATTCTTTCCTGCTGATGACAGCGCGGCGACTTGATTGGTCGCGCTGCAGCAATCTTGCTGGGGCGGGGTGGCCGGTTTAATCTCTCGGCAAGCTCCCGCAGAAGGCGGCTTTCATGCGCGCTTCGTCCAATTCGCCTTCCCAGCGGGCGACGACGAGCGCAGCCACCGCGTTACCCACTACATTCGTCAGCGCTCGGCATTCGGACATGAAGCGGTCCACACCAAGGATCAGAGCCATCCCAGCAACGGGAACAGTTGGTATTACGGAAAGCGTGGCGGCCAACGTGACGAAGCCAGCCCCCGTAATACCTGCGGCACCCTTCGAGGAAAGCATCGCGACGACCAACAGGAGAATCTGATCGGCAACCGACAAATGCGTGTTCGTTGCCTGGGCGATGAACAGGGCGGCAAGCGTCATATAGATATTGGTACCGTCCAGATTGAAGGAATATCCCGTCGGGATGACGAGACCCACGACGGAACGCTTGGCGCCTGCCTTCTCCATTTTCTCCATGAGCGAGGGCAGCGCAGCCTCCGAGGAGGACGTTGCCAGGACCAGCAGCAGCTCTTCCTTGATGTATCGCACGAGAGAAAAGATTGAGAAACCGTTGTATCGGCACACCGCGCCGAGAATCCCGAACACGAAGACGAATGCGGTGAAATAGAACGTCGCGACCAGCATGGCGAGGTTGACCACTGAACCGATGCCATATTTGCCGATTGTGAAGGCCATGGCGCCGAAAGCGCCGACGGGCGCGGCCTGCATCAGGATGCCGACCAGCTTGAACACCGGCGCGAGGAGCGCTTGAAGCAAGGAAAGCACAGGCTTGCCGGTGTCTCCGGCCATCGCCAGAGCGCTGCCGAACAGAATCGAGAAGAACAGGACCTGCAGGATGTTGCCTTCGGCGAAGGCACCAACGATAGTTGACGGGATGATGTTCATGAGGAAGCCGGTCACCGACTGATCGTGGACCTTGGCCACATAGCCCTGCACGGCCTGGCCATCGAGCGAGGCCGGATCGATATCGAGGCCAGAGCCGGGTTGAACGACATTGGCGACAATGAGACCGACGATCAATGCGAGGCTCGAGAAGGTCAGGAAATAGATCATCGCCTTGCCGGCGACCCGGCCGACCTTCTTGAGATCGTTCATGCCCGCAATGCCGGTCGTTACGGTTAGAAAGATCACAGGTGCGATAATCATCTTCACGAGCTTGATGAAAGCATCGCCCAGCGGCTTCAGAGCCTCTCCGGTGCCCGGATACAAATAGCCGACTGCGACACCGAGGGCGATGGCGGTAAGCACCTGCACGTACAGTTGGGCGTAGAAGGCCTTGCGGGCTGGGGGACCGGCGCTTCGAATCGGTGGAGCCAACAGCTTTTCTCTCCCTGACCGGATCGGGGTGGGCCTCCTCCCTTCCCGCGCTTCTCCCATCGCGGCGCTCCGGTCGAGCGCTGCTGTCGTCTCGGCTGCAAGCGTCGTGCCAAGTGGAAATCCCGCGCCCAATCGTGCAGGTTCAGACGCTCGGTCAACCGGTGTCCCTGACGTTTGTGCGGGTTTCCGCACTGGCTGCCTTCATCCTGGGCGAAATCCCGCACTTAGGCTCGGAATTGTGCCGGGTCGAAGCAATACGGTCCGGTGAAGAAAGAGGATTGACAGGGCGCCGTGCAGTAATTGCTTTGCCTGGCAGAGCGGCCGCCGGTTGTGTCTCTGGCGCCCCGATGTCCCCGCTTCCTTGTCGTATTTGCGACCGACCGCGCACCGGAGTGGAGGATCACCTACACGAGCGTGCTCTGCCGTGCTCCCGCCGAAGCAGAGCGTCTCGAAGGGGCCGTCGACAGACCTATTGATCCCGCGGGTCCTGGTGCAACCGTGTGATTGAGGAGATACTTTGCAGCACGAACACTGCAGCCCCGCACGACGACAACTTCGCGCCACGGCACGCGCCGCCTGCTCTCGAGGGAAGGCATCAAATAGCGAGGAATGAACGATTGTCGCGATCAACTCGAGCCAGGAGGACGTCGGCAGCGATTGCCGGCGATAGAAGCGCGCAATGCGTCGGCTCGCTCAGCGCGCCAGGCACCCTCGAGACGCCGGGGCAAACATCTTTGCCGTTCCGAATCGATCTCCTGGCAAGAATCTGAATGATGGATTCTATCAAAGCCTCTCTCATCCTTTCAGAAATGCAAGGAAGTTCGGTTGATTGGCCACCTCGTTCCGAGCAGCTGTTGACTGCCCATCTCGTTCCGAGCAGCAGTGGTGGCCACCGGAAAGAGCCTGTAGAGCGCCCCGATTCAGTAAGGATAGTCCAGCCATGCATCGAGCATCGCCTCCCGCATTTTTTGCGCCTGCCTTTCATCGGGCCCTGACCCAAGCCAAAAACCGAGACCTACTTTTCGTCTTATGCCTCCTGCGGAACTCCGGCGTGCTGCCGCCAACCCCGCGTCACGATTGTTTCTATCGACGTCCCAAACACTCGTGGCTCCGACGCGCGAGCAAGTGCGCCAATCTGCGGCGGCCTACGGGGCGAAGAAACTCATGCCGGTCCCGGCCAACGGTGGCTGGGGCGCCGATGCCATTTGACGAGGGCCTCTACGCCCGGCGAGGTCGCAGGCCCACATGGCGCGGCGTTGCTGTCGCGGCCCGGAATGGAGGATGACATGCTAAATCAGGACAACAATCGCCAATCTGAAGAAAGTGCTGAGCAGACGCCGTCATGCTGCCCATCGCTTCACGACGCCAAAAGGGACGACGTTGAATCCGCTACTCTGCCGTCACGTGAGAGCGAGCTTGCCGGCGTAGTGGAAATATTTACTACAGCACTTGCCGCCCCCTCCGCGCTCGATGTCACGTTGACAAAGGTCGTAGATATTCTGCGATCGTTTCTGCCGATGCGGCACGGCATCATCTCTCTCTTTAACAGTCATGGCGAACTGGAAATCTTCGGCGCCGGCTCGAGCGAGAGCCGCCGTGTGCCGCAGAAGGCGATCGACCAGATTATGAGGGCGGGCACGCCCCTGGTCACCGAGAACATCGCCTTTCATTCGGCTTTCACCGCCGCCGACACGGACGTGCTCGGGGTCTCCAACAACGCAGCAGTGTCCTTCATCGGCGTTCCCATTCGCGTCGATGCGGATGTCGTGGGCACACTGACCATCGACCACGTACTGGGCGAAGACCCAAGAGCTTGGCTCGATCACAACCTCTATCTGCTCAACCAAATCGCTAACTTGGTAGGTCAGACAGTCAAGTTTCGTCGCTCCCTAGGGGGCAGTCGCCAGCAACCCCTGGCCCAGCACGACTTGCAGCCAAAGCAGAACCAACCGGCGCGGCCGCGTAACAAGATTCACATCGAGGGGATGATTGGCGACAGTTTGCCGTTTCGCGGTCTGATTGAGAATATCCAGGTCGTAGCCAAGCTCAAGATTGCGGTTCTGTTGCGAGGCGAGTCGGGTACCGGGAAGGAGAAGGTCGCCAAGGCCCTCCATGATTTGTCGCCGCGCGCCAAACGCCCCTTCATCAAGCTCAATTGCGCTGCGCTATCCGAGACAGTCCTGGAATCCGAATTGTTCGGTCACGAGAAGGGCGCGTTCACAAGCGCGTTCAACTCGCGCAAGGGGCGCTTTGAGCTCGCCGACAAAGGGACGCTGTTCCTGGACGAGATCGGCGAGATCTCGCCATCGTTCCAGGCAAAGCTCTTGCGTGTGCTGCAGGAGCAGGAGTTCGAGCGCGTCGGCGGCAACCAGACCGTCAAAGTCGATGTTCGGATCATCGCTGCCACGAACAAGAACTTGGAAGAGGCAGTTGCCAGAAATGAGTTCCGGGAGGACCTCTATTACCGCATCAATGTGTTTACGGTGCGGGTGCCGGCGCTGCGCGAAAGGCGCAGTGATATTCCGCTCCTCGCAGCCGAGTTTCTCAAAAATTTCAATGATGAGAACGGCGTTACGATGACCCTCGATCCCGGTGCGGTTGAAGTGCTGATGAACTGTGATTTTCCCGGCAACATTCGCGAGCTCCAAAACTGCGTGTATCGGACAGCGGTTCTGGCGATGGGTGCATCGATAGGGAGAGGCGACTTTGCATGCTGCCAAGGCCAATGCTTCGCAGCGGCGCTGCATAAGGTCAGATCCGACAGCCTGGCGCTGCAATCGCGGCCGATGTTGCCGGCGCCAGGGGGTGCGGCCATAACGCCGGCTGCTGCCGGTACGTCTCCCTCCGTCGCAGTCCCGCCTGAGACCACAGGGGAGCCGCCACTGAGCAGGATAGCTCACTTGAACGGTACGAGAACGACCGGTGCTGAAGCTGTCATCGCGGCCATGGAAAGATGTGGCTGGGTCCAGGCAAAGGCGGCACGCCTGCTTGGACTGACGCCGCGCCAGATTGGCTACACGCTGAGGAAGTACGGCATTGAGATCAAGCGTCTGTGAAGAGTCAACCGAACCCGATGAAGCCTTGCTGCTTTGGCGCCTTGAGACGAGCGATGTGGGGTCCCCGCGTCGCCATTTCGATTCGTTCGACCCAGGCAAGAACATGGGGCCTCACCCGAGATGACGCTTTGCTACCTAGCAATGAGATTGGCAGGCAGGAGGCCAATTTTAAGCTGTTTCGACCTAGTTGGCCCCAACGACAGGCGGCCTTTATGTAAAGCAAAATAGAACGAGGAACCGGTGCTACCACCCGACATGAGCTCTGTGCGCTCGTTATCGTTTTTGGTGTACAACACGTCCATGCTAAAAACTCCTGTAAATTGCGGGCCGCCTTTTCGCAGGAGCCCACGATGTCTTTTGAAAGGAAAATCTGGAAGGGCGTGCCGACCAGGATCGAAGAGAATCCTTGGCAGGCCGCACTCCTTATTGACGAGGACTTGTGCGGTGGATCGGTGCTCGCAGAGCAATGGATCGTTGCAGCGGCCCACTGACGGTTTGGGCCCTTAACTGAAAGATTCCTCCAGCTGGCGGCGCAAGAACAATAGCGCCACGATTGAGACCGGTACCCCGGCGAACTGGATGGCCGACGTCGCCAGCAGCGCGATCGCTACCAGCGGGGCCGGCGCTGGGCCGCCGAACCCGTTGATGATCCAGCGGATCAGGGCTGCCTCGCGCGGCTTGTGCCGCGTCGGTTTGTACCCCATCAAACTCCCTTCATCCTATTGTCACGGCCGGCAGCTGCGACGATAGCTAGCCCGAAATCTTGAACCTCCTGCCGACCCACGACAGCCACTTGGCCCGCCTGGGGTGGCGCGGGGAAGGGCAGGGCGCTCCGTGCATCAGGGACACGACCGGGAGCCCGGAGCACCAATCGAACTTGCAGGCGATCTCTACAGCCTGCTGTGAGGTCCCGCCGGATTCGAGAATGGCCTCCGCGTAATGGGAGCCGCTGCCGATAACAAAATAGGGGCTTTCGAGCATGCCGGTCAGTGTCCAGGCGCCAGACGCCACTTGAGCGCGCCCGTCGGGATGAACGACCAGCAGACCGACGTTGGAGCCTTTTACACCCTCTGGCGTGTTGTGAACGTCAGCGCCAGCGGCGTACCAGTCCAGAATGGCCTCACCGGCGCCAACCTGGGGAGTCGTTGCGCCAATCAGGCGTCCATCCGGAAGACGGCGGATTTTGAGCTTGGAGCCGATTGATCCCAGGCCGGCGCCGTAGGCACGGCTGTCGGCGGCCATTACGCCGTGTTTGTAGGCGATCGTCGTCACAGCCACGTCCCCTCGTCAACCTTGCTCATGGCCGCGTCGGCCGAGCACACGATCTCGACAGTGTCGACGCCGGCAGCGACGGTTTTCGCGGTTAGTTCCTGGGGCTGGAGCCCTCGTTTCGTGACGACTGCCCTGGCCTCGCTCACGCATTGGTTGGCGATCTTGTGGATCTCCCGGTCCAATTGTGCGGTATCCATCTTTACTCCTGTTAACGGTTTCGAATTCCTGGCTAGTTCGGTGACGGTCAGAGCAATCCTCGTGCCAAGGAGAGCGCCGACAACAGCAAAATGCCGGGCGTGCAGGTCATTTGTCGATTGCGCAGTCGTCGCCGGCTGTAGCGTGTGCAGGTTCACGTGGTTTTCGTCTCTGGGTTGCTATCTGAGTTGGCCCTTGCTGGCGTAGGCCAGAGCGCCGTGGCCACGTTCCGCGAGGGATGATGCTGTGCCCCGAAGGTCTCGTATTCGTAGCGCTGAGGTATCATCGAGCACATAGCGGCTTTTCGTTGAGGTAGGCGTGGGGATCGGCCGGAAAAGCGAGCGCCTGCTTGCGCGAGATCGTCAACTCGCGCCCAGCATTTAGATGGAGACGCCGGCGAGACGGAGCGATCGCATCTGTGGCACTCGAGAGGAAAAAGGCGAGGGGATTGCGCAATTGGTGCTCCTGCCATGGTCGGGAACGCCCCGCCCTTAACGAAAGGCCGGTAGTCGGACCGCATTCGCCAATGCTGCACAACACGTGCCGTCTGCTGTTGTCGCGATCTCTTGCGAAGGAGTGCTCGAACTATGCCCGAAGAATGAGTTCTCACACTGACGCCTGCAGACTTGCCGGCCTCGTCCGGGTGAGTCGTAGCGGCCGTCGCCGAACTTGGAAAAGGCGGGCTGGCCTCGATATTGGCCTGACGGCTGTGTCGAGTGTCCAGCAGGCAGAACTTAGAAACTGGCGATGAACACGTCGAAGACGGCCAGCTTCGGCAATGATGGTTGAGCGACGCGGCTACTGGAACGCGGCTGGCGCGAACATAGACTGGTCGCGGGTTCGTCGATTGATGCGTCCCACAAGCAGCGGGAGGTGCATTGCACCAGACGGCTGGGCGCCGGATCCGCGGGATCAATGGCATCCGAACCGACTATCCGAATGGCCTCCAGCGGTCTCGTGCTCAATCGCGTCCCACTCGCTGCCCCACTTTTCCGGTATCCGAGTACGATAGCGTTTATGATCGCCGTCCGACACGGAGTGTGGGGATTGTCGGGGCCGCGACAAACCTCTTGGTTTAGGCACTTTCTTTTCTGGGGCTTAGGCTAACTGTTGGAAACGAATGTCGGGTCGATGGGTGAGTTGATACGATTTTGCGAGCCTTGGTGTGGAACAGGAAGAGGTGGGATCTTGGAAGCGTGGACCGTCGATGCCACGCGCCACACGCTCGGCGCGCGGCAGCCGGTTTTTGCCTAGACCAGAGCTACACGCCTGTTGCGGGACAGTATGCTACCGGGGAAAAACCTGAAGTGACCGCAGATCAAACATCATCCGCTGGACAATTGCCCACCCGTCGGGGCTTATGGCCCCTGCGTCAGGTCTATCAGCGTTTCTTCAACGCTTGGAGCCAATGGTTGCCGCCGTTTTCTGATCGGTCTCGTTCGCACGGCCTCTTGTCCAGGGCTTGCTGGAGGCCAGGCAGCGTTCGTCTGATTGGAAACGGACAGGGTTATCCCGCTCATCATACGGCCGTCACGCAGTTGGCTTCCTTGAGTGCGAGCGGTTTTCGCTGCCCGCTTCATCCGCGGCGTTCGCCGACGCGCCTAAAGCGGATACTGCCGGCGATGCATGCATCAGGTACGCGAGGCGGCTTGTCCAGTCGGATCGGCCTCCTCATCGGGAATGTCGTCGAATGACGAGTAGTTCAGATTGTAGAGTTTGGAATAGAGCCCGCCCATAGCCATCAGCTTGTCATGGTTGCCGGTCTCAATAACCTGGCCGTTCTGAAGCACGATGATGCGATCGGCACCCCGGATTGTTGCGAGACGGTGAGCGATGACAAGCGCGGTACGGCCTTCAAGGAGCTTTCCGAGTGCCTTCTGGATCAGCATTTCCGTGTAGCTGTCGATGCTGGCGGTGGCCTCGTCAAGAACAAGGATCTTGGCGTCGGCGACGAGAGCGCGGGCGAAACTGACAAGCTGACGCTGGCCGAGAGAAAGATTGCCGCCGCGTTCGCCGAGTTGAGTCTGGTACGTGTCGGGAAGGTTCATGATGAAGTCGTGGGCTCCGACCACCTTGGCGGCCTCAATCACCTTCTCGCGCGAGACTTCCGTGTTGCCGTAGCGGATGTTCTCGAAAACCGTTCCGGTGAACAGAAACGGCTCCTGCAGCACCATAGCGATCTGGTTGCCGAGCGATTCCTGTGTGAGATCGCGCACATCATGTCCGCCGACCAGCACTTGACCTTGCTGAACATCATAGAAGCGGTGGACGAGGGCCATCGCGCTGGATTTACCAGAGCCAGTCGGCCCGACCAAGGCGACCGTCTCGCCGGGATTGACCTCGAAGGAGACATTCTTCAGCACCGGATCTTTGGGGTCGTAGCCGAACGTGACGTCCCTGAACTCGACTGAGCAGGCCATTTCCGGCAAAAGGACACTCGCATCCCGTTTGTCCTGGATTTCGACCTTGACGTCGAGCACATCGGTCAGGCGCTTGCCGGAGGCCATCGCCCTCTGCATGACCGAATATTGCAGGGTAAGTGAGCGAATTGGGTCAAAGAAGCGTTGGATATAGAATATGTAGGCAACCAACGTTCCTACTTCGATGCGACCATTCATGGAGCCGCCGACCACAATTACGACAGCCATGGCGAGGCCCGTGAGGCCATCCACGATCGGCACCATTATCTGTGTATACCTGGCAGCGATCAGGTGGGTTGTGAGGTCAGCATGTGCCTTGTCGTCATACAATGCGAAGTTTACCTGCTGGCGGTCCATGGACTGAACGGTGCGCACGCCGTGAATGGCTTCGGCCAACGCGCCGTTAACAACTGAATTGGTGTCTTGTGCAGCAGTGAAGGCGTCGCGAGCACGCGGCAGCCAGACGATGCGGATAATCAACAGGACCGGCAAGACAGAGAGCGTCAGAAGGCCGAGCCTGAAGTTGACGCACAGCATAACGACAATGATGCCGAAGAGAAGCGTTATGTCGCCTACAGAGTAGATTGAGCTTTCGAGGAATTCCTGGATAGAGTTGACGTCGCCTTGGAGGCGGGACATCAGGCGTCCGATCTCGGTCTTGTCCATGAAGGAGAGCGATACCATCTGCAGATGCGCAAACATGGCGCGGCGGATGTCGAAGAGGACGTTTCCGGCCATTTTCCCGATCACGGCTTCCTGTGCGTAAGCGGCGCCGAAATTAACCAGAATGGCGAGCGCAAACGCGCCGGCGGCCTCAAGCAGGGCGGAGCGATCAACGCCTGCCGGGGTTATGGCCTCGTTGATCGCGTAGCGGATGATCAGCGGGATGAGAAGCTGCGTGCCAGTGAAAATCAGCAATGCGGCGACGGAGATGGCTGCCGTGGCCCGGTAGGGACGAACGAAGGCCCAGATGCGCCGAATGATCTTTTGGTCAAAGGCCCGGCCGAATATCTCCTCCTCGGCGCGATGGGAACCAACGACCGCGCGCGGGGGACGTCTGCCGCCGTCATTGGGTTCGATTTCGATTTCGCTGGCGTGCTCCTGGGCCATCAGGGCGCGCCTCTATACTTCGTCACAATGTCATCTCCCGGGCGCAACTGCAGATCATGAAGGGCCTTGTAGCGTCCTTGCTTGGCCAAAAGCTCTTGATGGGTACCACGTTCCACGATCTTGCCGTTGTCGACAAACAGGATCCGGTCGGCGTGCTTGAGCGAACTTAGCCGGTGGGCGATGATGATCGTCACCCTATCCTTGGCGAAACGCCGTATCGCCACGCGAATGCGCTGTTCGGTGGCGGCGTCGATCGCGGCCGTTGAGTCGTCGAAAATGACGACTGATGGACGTAACATCATGGTGCGAGCTATGGTGAGGCGCTGCCGCTGGCCCCCAGACAGAGAAGTGCCGCGTTCGCCGACGACCGTCTTGTAACCTGCGGGGAGGTCCAGGATGTAGTTGTGCAACTGGGCGGATTCGCTAGCGCGCTCGATCCGCTGTTCCTTTGCCCAAGGGTCGCCATAAGCGATGTTGTTCTCGATCGTGGTAGTGAACAGGAATGCATCCTGCTGTACGACAGCGACCGCCTTGCGAAGCGTGGCGAGGGTGATCCCACGGATGTCCTGCCCGTCAAGCATGATGGCGCCGCCAGTGACGTCGTAAAAGCGGGGGATCAGGTGAGCGATTGTCGATTTGCCCGAACCCGGCGGACCCACGATCGCGATCGTCTCGCCCCGACGGGCACAAAAAGTGACATTCTCCAGAACGGCCCGGTTTCCGGTGCCGGGATATGCAAACGAGACATTGTCGAAGCGCAGAGTGCCTTCACCGATCTCAAGTGGTCGGGCGGTGGGAACATCCCTGATCGTATTGTCATGATCGAGCAGACCGAAGAGGCGCGAACCGCAAGTATAAGCGCGGGCGAAGCCGTTGACCATCAGGCCAATCTGCCGGACGGGCATTTGCAGGATCGTCATGAAGGCCAGGAACATGGTGAGCGTCCCAACGCTGATCTGCCCGACAATGACCTTGTTGCAACCGAGCCAGAGGACCAACCCCATGGCGAGAAAGAAGGCCAGGGTCATTGCCGACGTATTTGGCACGTACACGTCAACCTGCTGGTGAGCGACTTCGAGCGCGTTTTTCGACGCGCGGTCGAACTTTGCCATCTCGTAGGCCTGTGCCGAAAAGGCCCGGACAACGCGGATACCCGCGAGATTTTCCTCCATCACACGGCCGAGGACGGAAAGCCGCTCCTGCAGGTGGAGCCAGATGGCGCGTAGCTTGACCTGCGTGATCGACGATCGCCAGGCTACGAAAGGCACGAAGCTCAGCGCCATGAGACCGAGCAGCGTGTCGGTTGAGATCATCCTGTAGCCGCCGATCCCGATCAGCATGGTGAGCAGAAGCAAGCGAACCAGGGCGGTGGAAAAATACATCCGCACACCATCGAGATCGAGGATGCCGAGGGTGATCAGGTCGCCTGAATGCACCCGGTCGTGAAAGGAAAAGCTGAGGCGCTGGACCTTGTCGTAACAAGCCAGCCGCAGTTCGTACGCGACGTGATGTCCGACGGCCTCGGCAAAATAGTTTTGCGCCATCGTGAAAAGGCCGCGTAGCGTACTCGCGGCGAGCAGCAGGAGAGCCGGAATCCAGAGCGCTTGTTCTGCAGCCGCCCCCGTGGCACCGCCCCCGAGGACTACCTTGGTCTGGTCGATAGCGTCGCCGAGAAGCTGAGGAATGAGCACCTGCAGGATTACGGCTGCGATTGTCGACCCGATCGCAAGCGCGGCTTGGCGCGGATGCCTCAGATTCATGCGCGTGATGCGCAGCAGCGTGCTCAAGCCCCGGCCCCACCCGGCCGCTTTCACATGCGCGGACGATTTGAGAGAGGTCGTGCCAACAGCATCACTGCTCACAGTGTGTCCCTAACTGAACTTAGCGCCTTCAAAAGCAAGCCGTCGACTCACACCAACGAGGTCCTCAAGTTGATCCAGGGCATTGGCTCAAGTCGTTGACCCGGCGAGTTGCGCCACGGCATCGCTGTCTGGCATGTCAATCACCGTGATCCCGCTTGCCCCAAGGAAACGCGCTTCGTTTCTGGTCAGCGTTTGTCCGTCCATGATCGCGTAACGTGGGCCTTCTGAGCGCTTCATGATCTGCCTGGCGTAAGTACGCAGCATCTGATCATTGAAGCGGCAGCCGACGAAAAAAAACCCCCGGTCGGTGCGCCGTTCCTTGACCACGTCAGGGATAGGGGTCTGGATGTCGATCTCGGTCAGGGCTTCGACATAGTCGGAATCGGCTATGAGGAAATTTGCGGCCGGCCTGATACTGCCATGAGGCGCATAGAGAACCGTCGTCTTTGTCGCTGCTCCGGGCTCGAGCTCCGTCCCGAACAAGTCGTAGGTTCTGGTCCAAATGTCGCGAGTTTCGTTCGCCCGGGTGACGCCTTGGATCTCGGCGACGTCGGTTCGGCCGGCCTCAGCCAGCGCCGCCCTCATGGCGCCTTCGTACCAGCTGTCGACGATGAGGGAGAGCGGGAGCTTTGCGAGCCAGTTGTGGAGGGGCGTCGGCGCCGTCGGCCCCGCGAATATATCTGCCATCCAGGCTTGAAGTGTGCGGCGATGCCGGCGCTGCTCGATGAATTGCGCGACCGACCACATGTTGGTGCGGATCTTCGAGGGAGCTGTGGCACGGGTGTTGAGTGCGGCGGCGACGGCCTCCGGGGTGCACGGTACAGGCGGCTCCGCTGAGCTTAGCCGCAGCAGACCCGGACCGAGATACGGGATCATCTGATCGTAGACGAGCGCTCGTCTGGCCAGCTCAAGCAGCTTTCGGGCAAAACTGTCGCGGACGACGAAGAGGTGGCCCGAGGTCGGGATCGTGTTCATGCTCTTTTTCCTCTTGACGCCTTTCATTGAGGGTCAGCGTCAGCCCTAGTCGGGAAGCTTCCTTGCCTCGACAGTGATCGGCAGGCGCGTATGCGGCGGAAGATCGGGTAGAAGGAGCCGCCACCCGTTCCTGAGCGTTACGACGCCGCCCCAGAGGTCTTGCTTCTCGAGCTCGATAATCGGCTCTTCGAGATCCTTTTTGGGGATGTACGCCGACAACCCGGAATCGGTCCTGCGGATCATAACTTTCATCAGGCCGTCCCTTGCTTCGCGTTTTCTTCGGCCCTACCGGCAAGGTCGGCCCTGTCGAGGCTCATCAATTCGCGCGCTCGCATGCCAACGACCGTGCCACGGTCGATCCATTCGACGGCATAGATGAAGAACTGCTGTAGAAAGGTGCCGATGTCGCGCACATAACCCTCTTCACCCTTGCGCACGAGATTTTCGCCGATCTCCCTGCCAGGATAGGTGCCGTCATTCTTTATGTGACGAGTGGCACGGACCCGCTCCCCCGGCCTGAATTGGGGAGGCCTGCGGATTTCGACCTCCTGTTCGCGTGCGAGGCGCATGGCGGTTCCTTGTTTGTTTGAGGCCAGAGTTGTTGATGAGGCGCGCAGGCTTTCTCGGAAGCAGCCCTATGCCGGGTCAGGCAGGAACGCAGGTCTTCGGCACCGGGCATACCGAGGCACATTGTTGCGTGTCGAATTCTCCCTGGCATTCTGTGCACTTCTGCGGCTCGACCACGTAGCTCTCGCCTTTGAACTTGATCGCACCAGACGGGCATTCGAATTCGCAGGCGCCGCATTGCGTGCATTGGGATGCGATGATCTTGAAAGCCATTTTGACTCCTGTTCGAGTGGAATGAGACGGCTCAGGCGTTCGCCGCGAGGGCCGGGACGCCGGACTCGGCGGCGTAAATCGCGCCGATTGCCGTTTCGATATAGTCATGGCCATAAGCGTCGGTTGCTCGGATACCGGCGTCCGCCAACTTATCCTTGGGGCAGTTTCCAATTTTGGCGCAAAGCACGATGTCTACGCCTTCCAGCGCGGCGATGACGCACTCGAGAGTGTCGTTCTCGCCCCAACCGCCGAGGCAATACTGCTCAACCTTGCGGTGCCCGACAAAGTTGATACCTATCGGCGAGGCTTCATACACCTGGAACTCCTTGGCATGGCCGAAGTGTTCGTTGACGCGGCCGCCGCCCCTAGTCGCCACCGCGACGACCAGGGACTTGCCGGAGCCGGCTGCCTTGACCATTCCAATCGCTTCGCTCCTGGCCGCCAGGTGATCACGGCGCTCGTCCGCGACCAGCTCCCGATAGGCTTCGCGCTTGCCGGCATCATAGGTGAGCTCGCCAGGAATCTGGTCGATCGTGAATTCCTGGCCACGATCCTCGCCGAGCAGGCCGACGGCATCTGCCCGGCACTGCCGGCAGTGGCGCATCAGCTTGGCGCCGCCTTGAAGACGATCCTGAAGAGCCGTCATCTCCAGTGCATTTGGGCCGCGCTGCCCGGTCAGTCCGTAGTACGTGCCGTGAGCCGGGTCTGAAATCAGGGGCATGACGTTGTGCAGGAACGCGCCGCGCTGCTTGACCTGCTTGTTCACCTCAACCAGGTGCTGGTCATTCACCCCGGGGATCATCACCGAATTGATTTTGGTGAGGATGCCGCGCGCGCTCAGCATCTCCAAGCTCAGCATCTGTCGCTCGTGCAGGATCCTGGCGGCTTCGATGCCGACGTAGCGGCGGTGGTCGTAAAAGATCCAGGGATAGATCTTTGCTCCGACTTCCGGATCGACCATGTTGATGGTGATCGTCACGTGATCGACATTCATGTCGGCAAGCTCGGCGACATGGTCCGGCAGCGCGAGCCCATTGGTAGAGATGCAAAGCTTGATGTCGGGGATTTCCCTGACGACGCGTTCGAACGTCGCCTTTGTCTTCTCCCAGTCGTAGCAGGCATCGCCCGGTCCGGCGATGCCCAGCACGGAAAGCTGCGGCACTTCGTTTGCGACCGCGATAACCTTGCGTACCGCCTGGTCGGGCGTCAGCTTTTCCGAGACAACCCCAGGCCGGCTTTCGTTGGAGCAGTCATATTTGCGATTGCAATAGTTGCATTGGACATTGCACGCAGGCGCGACAGCGACGTGCATGCGCGCGAAATAGTGATGCGCCTCTTCAGAAAAGCACGGATGATCCTTGATCTTGTCCCAGACAGCCGGATCCAGATCGTCCGGTCTTGTCGACGACCCGCAGGAGGTAGATACGCAGCCACCCGAATTCGCGCTCGCCAGCAACTGGTCGGAGAGCTTCGTCTCGGTCAGGCTCTCAACCGAAATTGCCGGTGCGGACATTGAACGGCTCCGTTGCGGGTTGACGTCGCAGTTCAAAGCGCAAGCGCAATGCCAACTCAAAAGGCGGCACTATGATCGGCAATTGGCTTTCGCGTCGGATATCATGAGGCTGCTCCGACATAAATTTGTCGGACCTCGGACAGCGGCAGCCGCATAAGGTGAGGAAGGCGACTACGGCCGGACATCATTGAGAGACAGAAATCCCGTGTCGATCCCTTCACCCGTGAGCGCCTCGGCACAACGTTCTCGACCGGTCTCCGACGAAGATGTCGATCTCGGCGACTGTGAACTCATCGGCGGTGAAGTTGTCGCCGCATACTGTGTCGGCATGGTTCCAGCTAGGAGAGTGCGTGCCTCCCCTTTACTCTCGTCCAGACGCCCGCATGGGCTCCTCATAATCGCGATCAAGAGCGTGATCATCGTCAGAGACCGAGCAGCTTGGCCCTGGCACGGACAGTTCCCGCGCACCTGGCGCAGGGGTATGGTCTTGTTCTCGACATCGTGAGAACGCTGGAATTTCTTCACCTCGATGTCATGTCGGCGCAAAGCGTATCCGACCTGCCGCGTTCGTTAACCGGTCCGGCGGTATGTGAGCCCTGGAAACACCTCAGGAGTTGTGGTCCAATGCTCCTCCCAAGTAGCATTCATTCAATTCTGGAAGTACACTGTTCACCCGCCCCCCTTTGCGAGGATGGTGCCAGAAGCGGTTGGCGCTTGTGGTAACTTCAGGAGTACACACGTGCCCTATGCAAACGCGGATCATCCAAACTTGAAGAGGACACCGAAGCCACCGCGCGGATAGTTCCATTCGATCTCGCCGCTGGCCTCGCACAAGATGCGGCAGGTGCCGCACTCCATGCAGCCATCAGCGGTGATCTCAACCTGACCTTTGTCGTTCGACTCATAGCATTTCGCTGGACAGACGCGGGTCAGCGCGAGCAGATTCGCGCTTGGTTGCTCGTGCGGTCGCACCTTAATATGCGGACGGCCGGAGTCCACTAGATAGCGGTTCTGGTAAAGCTTGTCCTCTACACGCAAGTTCGTCACTGGGTTTGTCATGTGGTCAGTGCCTCACCGCCACGCCAGTGCCAGGCGGATAGCGTCCCTGACCAGACCCAACCGCGATCGCGCCTTGATGAAGGCTGCGGTAGTAGCCCTTTCCTTCTCGATCTTTGGCGTGCCGTCGACCCGCATGAAGTTCTGCGCGGCTTGCGACATTAGCCGCGGGTAGGTCGTGAAGAAATTACCGGCGTTATTATGGAGTAAGGCTGGCATGTCTTTGTATTTCCGCAGGTCCTTCACCACGAAGGATTCGTCCAGCATCGTCTTGTAAAGCGCGAGGTTCCGTTTGGTCATGGGATCGTTGCGTCTCTTGACTTGGATGATAGCTTCAGCCGCAATGCGACCGGAGGTCATGGCGAGGTTCGAACCCTCGCGGTGAATGGCGTTGTTCAATTGCGCAGCATCGCCAACAACGACCCAACCGTCGCCAAAGAGCTGCGGAATTGCCTTGTAGCCACCTTCAGGAATGAGATGCGCCGCGTATTCCTTCACCTCCGAGCCGGCGATCAGCGGCCGGATCGAAGGATGGTTTTTTAGCGCGTCCAGGAGGGCGTAAGGGCTCTCCATCTTCGCGGTGAAATCCGAGACGAGGCAGCCGATGCCCAGTGAGATCGATTCCTTGTTGGTGTAGAGGAACCCGAGCCCGGCCATGTCGTGGGATATCGTGCCGACTGCCTCGATCACGCAGCCTTCACTCCCTTTGACGCCGAACCGCTGCTCAATGACCTCTTCGGGCAAGAAATGCATTTCCTTGACGGCCAGCGCCACGGCTTCCGGCGTCAGCATCTTGCGCAGGCCGCCTCGCGTACCAAGCAGCCCGCAGACACCTTCTGCAAGAACAACGACGTCCGCGTAGATCGCTCCGCCAGTCCGATCTGTCCGGACCCCGATCACCTTGCCCTTGTCGTCACGCACGAGTTCCGTCACGGTCGTCTCGCACAGAAGCGTCGCGCCGGCCTGACGCACCCTGCGCGAAAACCACTTGTCGAACTGGGCACGGATGATGGTATAGCGATTGGGGCTCACCTCGTTGAAGTCCTCCGACCGATAGTGAATCCCGGTGTGGGAGGTCTCGTCCATGACCCATAGCCGCTGTTCGACCAGATGCCGCTCCAGAGGTGCATCATCGCGGAAATCCGGGATGATCTTCTCCAGCATGTTCGCGTACATGATGGCGCCCTGAACATTCTTGGAGCCCGGATATTCACCTCGCTCCAACTGGAGCACCTTCAAGCCGTCGCTTGCCATGGTGTAAGCAGCTGCGTTCCCGGACATGCCGGCTCCGATGACAATGGCGTCGAATTTTTCGTTGATCATCTCCATCTCCCTTAGCTCGCAAGCTTGTCTCGGCTGTGAGGTGACAGCCGCCGGGTGAAGGCCTCGGTGAGCGCGGGGAGGAAGCGGACCGCATCGGTGACGATCCCGAGGTGAGCGAAATCGAAAATCGGAGCGTTCGGGTCGGTGTTGATGGCCACGATGAGATCGGCTGCCTCAACCCCAACGCGGTGCTGGATCGCGCCAGAAATACCAGCCGCTATGTAAAGCTTCGGCCGGATTGTCTTGCCAGTCTGGCCGATCTGCCGATCCGCCGGCATCCAGCCCTTTTGGACCAGCGGCCGCGAACAGCCAAATTCGGCGCCAATCGCTCGCGCGAGACTCTTCACAAGCTGCAGGTTCTCCGCCCCGCCGAGGCCGAGCCCTCCCGCAACCACCACATCGGCATAGGCGAGATTGGCTGTGCCTGACTGGCTATCCGGCAGGAAGCCGAGGATTTTGGTGACGATTTCATCCTCGGCCAGTGACAGCTTGTGCGCGATGACGCGCCCGATCGCTCTGTCCGCCCGCTGCGGCATGGGCATGACCCTCGGTCGCACCGTCGCCATCTGCGGCCTGTAGTTCAGCGTGTATATCGTGCATAGCAACGAGCCCCCGAAAGTCGGACGGGTCGCGGCAAGCGAACCGTCGGCATCCACATCGAGTTCGGTGCAGTCGGCCGTGAGCCCTGTTAGCAAGGTCGTCGCGACGGACCCGGCGAGATCCCTGCCGAGCGTGGTCGCTCCAAGAAGCAGAATCTCGGGTTTGTAAGTATCAACCAGATCGGTCATCGCCTTGGTGAAAGGCTCATTCCGATAGTCGGCGAGCAGCGGCGACTCGACGAAGTAGACAAGGTCGGCGCCATAGGCGAAGGCTTCGGCGACCGCGTTCTGGGTGGCTTCTTCAGGCGGTCCGAGCACAACGCCCCCGAGCTGGACGCCAAGTTTGTCTGCCAGCTTGCGACCCTCACCAAGCAATTCGAAGGACACGGAGTGGACCTGGCCGCGTTCAAGCTCGATGAAAACCCAAACGTGCCGATAGGCCCTGAAACGCTCGGGCAGCTCCTTCGTCATCCCGGCACGGCCGGCGGGCGGGCGGGGAGTGTCTGGGTTCGCGCTCGACATATGGTCTGCTCCTTGCCGTCAGGCGCCGTCGAAGGCGAGTTCCGGTTCCAGTGCGGGCTGGCGGGTGAAAATTGCAATAATCAGTTCGTCGGCGAGATCGCGCAGCGTCTTCTCGGCCGTGTCAATTTGCGCTGCCTTTTCCGACCGCGCGGTAGGGGCGAAAACGCGTCTGACGACCGTCGGCGAGCCACGCAAGCCGCACTTGGTGAGGTCCTCAATGCCCGCCTCGGCCGCACTCCATTTCACAACCTGCCTCCGCGCAGCGCTCAATGCGTCTTCGATCGAGCCCCGACGCATCTCGTTGGTGCCTTCCAGCATGGTGATGAGGCAAGGCAGCTTGCTCTTCAGCGTCTGCGTCCCGCCCTCGCAACGACGCTCCACCGTGATCTCGCGCGCAGCAAGATCGATGGTAGCGATTCTCGCGACATAGGTGAGTTGGCTGAGATCGAGACGCTTGGCGATGCCGGGCCCGACTTGCGCGGTGTCGCCGTCGATCGTCTGCTTGCCCGTGAAGACCACGTCCGGCGTGCCGAAGGTTTCGCCGATCTTCGCGATTGCCTGGGAGAGAGCAAGTGATGTCGCCAGTGTGTCGGAACCGGCAAAATAGCGGTCGGTCAAAAGCACCGCGCGATCGGCGCCGTAGCCAAGCGCTTTGCGCAGGGAGTCCTCTGCCATGGGTGGACCCATGGTGAGCACGGTGACCTCGCCGCCATAAGCGTCGCGTAGCCTGAGAGCTTCTTCGAGGGCGAATAGGTCATAGGGGTTAATGATGGTCGGCACACCCTGGCGCATGATGGTGTTCGTCACCGGATGGACCCGTATCTGTGCCGAGTCCGGCACCTGCTTAATGCTGACGACGATGTGCATTGGCGTTTCTCTACGCTGTTATCCGGATGCGGGCTGGCGGTGCGAGTTCTTGGCTGCATCATTCGTGCCAAGTGCTTTGCGGCCCTGTTCCCCTAAGTTCGGGCTGCTCATTGCGAATGGCGCCGTTGCGATCCCGAATTTGTCGACTTCTTGACATTGTCGCGTCGCGTCTATGTCGCGATCATTCCCTGCCGAACGGCTTCAGGACGGAATCGAAAGGAACGAAGGCGCGGCGTGTCGTGCAAGCTCTATCCGGATCGTGATCTTTGAGCACCTTGAAGACCCGGTGCGTGAGCGGCGAGGAAACCGCGAAGTCCCCGTAAGCCCGCTCCAGCAGGGCGCGCACGCGCGCGGCGATCACCTGATCGGGCAGACCGGAGAAATCTTCCTCAGCAAGGTATTGTCCCACACGCTTCATGATATGGAGCCGTGAAACGTTGAGCACCTTCGGATCATAGGAGACGCCAAGGACAGAGAAGAACTCCTCCGCGGCCGACACTCCTTTCAGTCGCGTAACGATATCGGTGACATCGGTGATGGGACGGCCGTCAGCGGAACAGGTCATTACATTCTCCCTTGTCGGAAAACTGTTGGGTCAAATACGAAAAACTCTGATCTACAGCCGCGAAAATCCGCAGTATGATGCACGAGGTGGGCTGAGCCAGCGAGGCAATCGGTTGGTCGCAAGGCTGGGCACCCCGGTGCCCGGGCGTGGCGAACAGGCGCCATGCGCAGCGCCGAGCAGTGCGAGATGGGCTCGATGATTGCCGCATTGGCTCTCGATCTGCCCGGACTCCGACCTGGGTGGGACCGAGGTCTTGTTGCTGGCATCTATGAGGAGATCGGCCAGACGCGGCCGGATCATGCGCCTTGATCTCCGGAGGGTTTTGGAGGTCACAGCCCCGACGATCGGCCTGGTGGCGGCTGTCGGTCGGCGTGACGCCTGCGCCACCTTGGCTGCCAGGGCGGGCAATGCGGTCAGGTCGATGCCAGCATCTGCGTGCTGGAGGACAGCTAACGCGGCGGCCACCTCTTCCAGCGCGGCATTGCCCGCGCGCTCGCTGAGTCCAAGGAGGGTGACCGAGGCATGGCGCGCCCCGGCGCGGATCGCCGCCAGGGTGTTGGCCATAGCGAGGCTGAGATCGTTGTGCGCATGGTATTCGAGGTCGACGGGAGACTCCGCGGAGAGCTGGGCGACAAGCTCGAAGGTGGAAAAGGGGTCGAGAACGCCGGCTGTGTCAGCCAGCCTCACGCGCCTTGCGCCGGCGCGCGCCGCCGTCATGATAACGCGCCCGAGATGATCCCGGTCGGCCCGTGAAGCACCCTCGCAGCCAACGGCGACGGAGGAGCCGCTGGCGGCCGCGCGCCCGACCATATGTTCGATAAGCTGGAGCGCTCCCGCCCGATCGAGGCCGAGCTTGGTGGCAAGTATGTTCGATGCAGAAAACGACAGATTGACGGCCCGGACCCCGCTCTCGATCGCTGATTCGAGATCCGGTGAGATCATCCGGCACCAGGCCGTGAGCCGCACCGAGAGGCTGCGCGCGACCACGGCGCGAATTGCGTCGATCTCGTCGGCGCCCATTGCCGGCGTGCCGATCTCGATCTCAGGGACGCCGGCTGCTGCAAGCGACTCAGCGATCTCAAGTTTTTCCGCCACGGTGAAGGCAACGCCGGGTGCCTGCTCGCCGTCGCGCAGAGTCGTATTCTTGAGAAAGACCTGACTGCTCATGAATGGTCGCCGGAGCTTCCGGCGCTGAGACAGGGACCGCATTGAAGGTCTTCGGCACTCCGCCCTTCCGGCGCAGAACTGAGGGACGCGCGCAGCTTCTCCACGATGGCAGGCAAGACCTCGAGCACCCGGTCCACGTCGTCTTGGTCGTTGTCACGCGAGAACGAGAAACGGACCGCCCCATGTGGGATGTTCATCGCCCTCAGCACATGGCTCGGCTGTGCACAGCCAGAGGTGCAGGCGGAGCCTGAGGAACAGGCGATACCCACGCGGTTGAGGAGATGCAGGATTCCATCACCTTCGATACGTTCGAAGGCGATGTTTGCGGTGTTCGGCAAGCGCTCGAAGGGATCGCCGTTGACGAAGGTGTTTGGTATACGCTGAAGAATCCCGTTCTCCAGCCGGTCGCGTAGCCACTTTATCCGTGTGGTCTCATCATCCATGAATTTCAGGGCGAGTTCGGCTGCCCTGCCGAGCCCGACTATACCGGGCGTGTTTTCGGTTCCCGCACGCCGGTCTCTCTCTTGGTGACCGCCTTTGATCAGCGAGTGGAAGCGCACACCGCGCTTGAGGAAAAGTGCGCCGACGCCTTTCGGTCCATGCAATTTATGGCTGGAGAGCGATAGCATGTCGATAGCGGTCGATTTCAGGTCCATAGGGAGCTTGCCGACCGCCTGCACGGCATCGGTGTGGAAAAGGGCGCCGACTTCCTTCGCCAACTTGGCGAGCTTTGCGACGGGGAAGATCGTACCAGTTTCGTTGTTGGCCCACATGATCGAGACGATTGCCACGTTTGAGCTGAGGGCTGCCCGGTAAGCGTCAATGTCGAGCCGGCCATGGTGATCCACCGGGATCCTGTGCACCTTGACCCGGCGCGTCTGCTCAAGATGTGCGCAGAGCGCCAGCACTGCGGGATGTTCAACGGCGGACGTCACGATCTCTGTTCGGTCAGGCATCACCTCGAGCGCCGAAAGAATGGCCGCGTTGTCGCTTTCCGTCCCACCCGAGGTGAAGGTGATCTCGTCATCAAACGCCGCGCCGATCAGCGCCTGCAGCTGCCGCCGCGCGTTTCTCAACGCCGCGCTGGCAAGGGTGCCAAGACCGTGCGCCGACGAAGGGTTGCCGAATTGATCCGTAAGGAAGGGCAACATCGCTTGAACGACCTCGGGATCGACCCGTGTCGTTGCGTTGTTGTCGAGATAGAGAACTGTCATGGGTGTGGTCTCCAATCGAGCGGAATGACGTTAAGCGCAAGGACTCATCGCGCTTGCACCCGCCGTTGATAGTCGAGACGATCCAGAGCCGGTGCAGCACCCACAAATTGATTTAGACAGGCGCCGCCGTCGCGATCGACGAGCTCACCTCCGGGCCCTCTCTCCTGCTTCGACGATCAGCTGAAGGACTTGCCGCATGAGCACTTCGCTCGCGCGTTAGGGTTATCGAAGACAAAGCCGGAGGATTCGAGCCCCGTGACGAAGTCGACGGTCATGCCGGCGACATGCGGTTGGGAGCCGGCGTCTAAGAACACCTTGATCCCATCTGTCTCGAGGATCGCGTCGCCCTCGCGCGGGACGCTCTCCAAACCGATTGAGTATTTGAAGCCGGAGCAGCCGCCGGGCTGAACCATGATGCGAAAGCCTTCTGCGGGGTCAGTAGCGGCGGAAAGAGCGGTCTTGACGGCGGCAACGGCCTTGTCGGTGAGCGTAATCATGGCTCGCTTATCCTCGTGCGTGACGATTTTGCGGATCACCATGCATGGTCCGTGCCAATGGGAAAAGCGGCGCTGGAACAGTGCGACATCGCTAACACTGCCGCGATTCCGGTTCGGAATTGCTGCGAAGGCGTCCGGCAATCGACACGTATTGTCGAATTTGTCGCGTCCGCCACAGGGGCTGGGCCCGAGTTCCCGCCGAGCTGGCACGTAAGCCAGTTTCCGAGATGCTTTCGGCAAATTGGCACGAGTTTTGAGGCTCCCTTTTGGCGAGGACTAACGCTCCTGACCGACAGTATGGGCAAGCAGAGGTAAGACATGCACCAGCGCGAGAAACCTTCGCCAGAGAGAATCCGGCGGGCACGCGAAGACAGCCCCAAAATCCGCGACCGCGATCTCGCTGGCCAATTGGGCATCTCGGAAGCGGAGCTCTCCGCGGCACATTGCGGTTTTGGCACTGTGCGCATCGAGCCACGCGTCAATGTTGTTCTAACCGCTCTCGAGGCGGTCGGCGAGGTAATGGCGCTGACCAGCAATGATAGTGCCGTGCATGAGAAGATAGGCATCTACGACAAGGTGCTCACCGGCAACCATCACGCCATGGTGCTCGGCAATGACATTGATCTGCGCATCTTCCCGAAGGTGTGGGCGCATGGCTTTGCCGTCGAGACACGCGAAGGCGGGGAGATCCGCCGCAGCCTGCAATTTTTCGACGCCGCAGGCGAGGCAGTGCACAAGGTGCATCTGAGGCCGTCCTCAAACCTCTATGCCTATCAAAGACTGACAGACGAGCTCCAATCCTCGAACCAGGAGCCGATTGTATCGGTTAAGACGAGGTCAGCCGAAAACGAGGCAAAGATTCCGGACCAAGCCGCTACCATCGACGACCTGCGGGAGCACTGGAGCCAGCTGACCGACGTACACCAGTTCTTCGGCATGCTCAAGACGCTGAACCTCAGGCGCCGCCGGGCGGTCCGCATGGTCGGCCAGGACTACGCCTGGCTGCTTGACAATGCTGCAATTGGCGGCATGTTCCATCGTGTCGCCGAGGACGAGATGCCGATCATGTGCTTTGTCGGCAATCCTGGCTGCATCCAGATCCATTCCGGCCCGATCAAGTTGGTCAGGCAGATCGGGCCTTGCATCAACGTACTCGACGCCACTTTCCACCTGCATCTCAGGACCCAGCACATCCGCGAGGTTTGGGCCGTGCGCAAGCCGACCAGGGACGGCCACGTCACGTCACTCGAAGCCTATGGCGCCGACGGCAATATGATCATCCAGTTTTTCGGGACGCGCAGGGAAGGCGAGCCCGAGCGCGACGACTGGCGGTTACTGACCGAGAACCTGCCGCGCTTTCCCAATTCAACCGCCGCTTGAGGTAGGACCGATGCATATTGATTTCCGTTTTCGCTCGGCGTCCGCGCCGCTACTCTGGATTCTGCTGACCACCTCTCCGCCTGCCGAGGCCAACGAGAGCACAGCTGTCTTTTGCGACCCGTCGCGGATCGCCTCGACCGTAGTCTCCAGCCCCAGAGCGCTACACCCGTGGCGAGCTAGCCCTCAATGGTTCCGTTGCGATGTCCCAGAACCGGAAGCTGCCCCTGGTCTAATGCGTCAGCTGTACGTCGATCGAACGTCCAACATCCCGGCCCTGTACGGCGCCGGGTGGCATCAAGTGGTCGAGGTGAAATCGATCGGTCCCCTCGTCCAGTTTCCAGAGGGATGGCTCCACAAAGGCGTGCTCGAATGATCCATAAGGTCGGCAAGCCCGTCGGCGTCTAATGCCAAGTCCGCAAGGGTAGCGTGCGAGATGGATGCAAAGCTGAACGCCGCCCGAAGCAGACCGTATCATCAAAGAACGCCGGCGCATCCTGTTCGTGCTATCGGAGCAGGGCGGTTAGATTCTCGGCCCGGGGCGGCGACGCAGCAGTCGACGGCCTGGTTGCCGGTACGACGAGTGCGGTCGAGGATTTCTCCGGCGAGCAGCAGCTGTCCGACGAGGCGATCGTCACCGCCAGGCGAGGTGATCCTGACGCAGAAGAATGTCGGGGCGCATCCTTCAGAGCTCAGCCATTTGCAGCCTCGGCGGACGTAGGCCTTCTTCTCGCCGTTGGCAGCGCCAGGCGGCCCCAACCTCCAGCTCCGCCGCTTGGCGGCAAACCAGCAAGGGATCGGGGCCGGAGCCTTCTCCATGAGCGCGCAGGCTCATCATGGTCAGCGATCGTTCCTGCGAACTGATCGCTGTCAGCAAATCCAACCTTGCCTGCGAACCGTCGATTACCACCGCAAAGCCGCTCGCGCGCTTGTGGAGAGCGCGCTCGCGAGCGGCTTCGCTACCGCCGAGCCACACCCGGTCTGGGAGGGACCTCGTTCGATCCTTAGGCAGCTTCCACCAGGCTCCTCGTTAGCTTCTATGCGCAACGTTGTCATGTCTGGAACGGACAAGAATGTCGAAAGCCCTACCAGGCGTAGCCCCATACCGGGCGCCATTACGATATATGAGCGGGCGCCAATGGTGCCCCTATTCGGCACGCGATTTGCTCAATGTCATCTGAGGCGATGTCGGCAGTGCGTCACGCAGCTCAGCGGTATCTCAGTCGAGCGCGTAAACGCCTGAACGCAGGAGAACCAAATGGTAGCCAACCCGGTTCCAGATCATGTCCCCCCGGAAATGGTGGGCGACTTCAGTCTTTTTACCTCGCCAGGCATGTCCCCGACGCCCAACGGCGATCCGCACGCAGCAGTCGCTTGCGTGCATGCCGGGCCGCCGATCTTTTATTCGCCTTGGAACACGCGGGCCGGACAGGGTACTTGGGTCATCACTCGCGCGGCAGATCAGCGCCGGGTGCTGCAGGAGACCGAAGTCTTTTCCAGTCATCGCAGCATCTTCGCATCTGCATTGGGCGAAGACTGGCCGATGATCCCGCTCGAACTCGATCCACCGTACCATGGAGTCTTTCGCTCACTGCTCAATCCGCTGCTTTCGCCACAGCGTGTAGCGGAATTTGAACCAACTATCCGCGAGCGAGCGATAACGCTCATCGACAGCATCGCCTCGCGGGGCACGAGCTGCGACGTGATGAAGGATTTCGCCTTTCCCTTCGCGGTCAACATCTTCCTTCGCTTTCTCGGACTGCCGGATCACCGTCTCGATACATTTGTCGGCTGGGCGAAAGATCTGCTCCACGGCGACGATGTGAGACGGCCGGCGGCTGCTCGGACTATTGTGGCGTTCATCGACGAACTGGCAGCCATGCGCCGCAAAGAGCCCGTCGACGATTTCATGAGCTTCATCGTGCATGCACAGGTCGAGGGTCGCGGGCTGACGGACCAGGAGGTCCGTGGCATTGGCGTGCTTACCTTCGTTGCGGGGCTCGACACCGTCGCTGCAGCCATTGGCTTCGACTTGGCCTATCTCGCGCGCAACCTCGAAGATCAGGAATTGCTGCGGAACGAACCGGACCGGATTGTGCTCGCAGCCGAAGAGTTGCTGCGCGCCTATCCGAGCGTTCAGATGATCCGTGTGGCACGGAAAGATATCGATTTCAAAGGCGCGCCGATCCGCAAGGGAGACTTTGTTTCCTGCGCCACGATGATTGCAAATCGTGACCCCGCGGAATTTGAGGCCCCCAACACGGTCGATCTGACGCGAGAGGGCAACCGCCACGCCGCCTTTGGCTATGGTCCCCACCGCTGCCTTGGCTCTCATCTCGCCCGGCGGGAAATTGTCATTGGGCTGGAGGAGTGGATGGCGCGCATACCGCCCTTTCGGATCAAGGAGGCAACAGCACCCATCACCCATGGCGGCCATGTGTTCGGGATCGAAAATCTGGTCCTGGATTGGGCTCGACCAAGGCCGCCCGGAACTGGGCAAAGACGCGGGAAGTAGCCGTGCGCATTATCGTTCACAAAGCCAGGTGCCAGGGTCATGCGCAATGCTCGGCGCGAGCACCGGCAGTCTTCAAGCTGGATGAGGCGGGCTACATCCTACCTGGCGACATTGATGTTGCGGATGGGGAGCAACTGCTTGCGGCAGATGGGGTGCGATCCTGCCCCGAACTAGCGCTGGAAATAGACGATCCGCCTGCTGCGCGCCTAGTAGCCGAGGCCACGCGCAAACGGAAGACTCTGCTCCCGGAACAACTCAAAACCCCGGAATTTGCGACTATGGACCACGCAAAAACTACCGAACTACTCGACCGTGAGGCGATCCGCGACTGCCTGTATCGGTACTGCCGCGGGATAGACCGCGCCGATGAGGCAGCGCTGCGCAGCGCCTACTGGCCTGATGCACATGACAATCACGGGGCCTATCGCGGCTCGGCCGAGGGCTTCATTCGGTTTGCGCTCGGTGTATTCAAGACCGGACCGCGCAACATCCATCAGATCACGAACGTCCTTGTCGAATTCATCAAACCGGCTCAGGCCGCAGTCGAGAGCTATTTCACCGCGCTGCAACGCGGACCGGACAAAGACGGAGAAATGCGCCAGATGCTGCTAAGCGGGCGCTACTGCGATCTGTTCCAAAAGAGGGCAGGCGAGTGGCGGATTGCCGATCGGACCGTCGTCTACGATTGGCTCGAGGAGCAGGTTCCAGCTGCGGTGCTTGAGACCGAACGGTTCGGCCTGCGACAGCCGATTGGAGCACCGTATCCGAACGATCCGGTCTACGCGATCGGAAAGCATCGCGTTGCTTCTCGCGATAATGCGTTCCCAGCTCCGAACGGGAAAACCACATCGGTGGGACGATAATTTATGACAACTCTGCTACGCCACAGCAAGCTTAGCGACACCCTGCACGGTAAAGATGCGGCCGCCAGCGTAGCCTTTCTGCCCCGCGACAGCGTGACCGCGACAGCGCTCTGGTCTGAGGCCACGAGCGCGCCGAGGCCGGTCTACATCGATTTGCTGGACTTTGGCAGAGCCGCTCATCGAGGCAAGCACCTGTGCTTGAGGCGTCGGACACACACTCGGCTATCCAACCGAGAGTTGGATCGCAGCCAATGCGGACGACGCCTGTCTGGGAACGCACGAGACCGGCACCAGCACAGGGTGCTCTACGGGGGCGCACCATTCCGCCGCACCACGTCGAGGGCAGAGATTTCAGAGACTCCTGGAGAAAGTTCCCATGAAGTATGCAGGACGGGTCGTCATCATAACAGGCGCCGCGGGCGGAATCGGCCGTGCCCTGGTCGATGTTCTTGCCGCAGATCAAGACACTATCGTTGCGGTGGACCTTCCTGGGAGCGGCGTGTTTGAACTGGCCCGCGATCTCGGCGAGCAGCACCTTGGCCTCGAGTGCGATGTCTCGCGAGAGGGAGATATCCTCGCGTTCTATGGCCGGGTCGAAGCACAGTTCGGGCAGATCGACGTCCTCATCAACAACGCCGCGGTGGGACCCAATGTGGCTGCCACTGTCGACACCGATGTCGACGCCTTCCGACGCCGCCTGGCAGTAAACCTGATTGGGCCGTTCCTCATGGCGCGCGAGGCGGCGAGGCGCATGAGGCCGGGAGGTGCCATCGTCGACGTCGCTTCGATGTCGGGCGTGGCCAGCAATCCCAGACGCCATGCCTACGCAGCCTCGAAAGCAGGCCTGATCTCGTTGACAAAGTCGCTTGCATGCGAATGGGCTTCTCGCGGCATCCGCGTGACGGCGGTAGCGCCGGGCTGCGTGCGCACGCCTATGACTGCAGGGCTGGAACGAGCAGGCAAAATGGACCTCTCGGCGATGCGCCGTCGCGTGCCAATGGGGCGCATGGCTCGGCCCGACGAGATCGCCCGGGCTGTGCGTTTTCTGGCAAGCGCACAGGCGCACTACGTCACGGGATCCGTGCTGGCGGTCGACGGCGGCTGGATGTCATTCAATCAACCTGGGGATGCCTCCCCTGAGGTGGAAGGCGTTCCCCTAAGCGAACTCTCCTGTCCGGCCCAACGCGCCGACGCGCGAGTGGTGCTCGTCACGGGTGGTGCGAACGGTATAGGCGCCGCCGTTGCTCGCCGTTTTGCCGCGAATGGTGATACCGTCGTGATCGCCGATAAAGACCGCACCGCAGCGACGCTCCTGGCCGCACTGCTTGGCGGAAAGAACATCGCGAAATCGGTAGATGTGGCCGTAGAGGCTGAGGTGGTGGCGCTGTTTGAGGAACTGAGGGAGCGCTTCGGGGGCGTCGATATCCTCGTCAACGGTGCTTCTGTCGTCGACACTTTTGTGGCTGGGATCGAACAAATGCCTGCAGACATCGAACGTGTCCTGCATGTCAATCTCACCGGCGCCTTCATTTGCGCGCGTGAAGCGATCAAAGCAATGCGCCCTGGCGGTGTGATCCTCAACCTCGGATCGATCAACAGTTTTCTGCCCTTCGCGCCGCGTCACGCCTACGGTGCCTCGAAGGCGGCGATGGACATGCTGACCCGATGCATGGCGGCCGAACTGGGGCCCGCCGGCATTCGCACAGCCACCGTCGCTCCTGGCTATATCCGCACTCCCGCCATTAGCGAGTTGGCGAAAACCGGCCACATCGACTTGGCAACGATCGGCCGACGGATCCCTTTGGGCAGGATGGGAAGGCCGGAAGACGTTGCAGATGCAGCGTTTTTCCTGGCTTCCTCCGACGCCTCATACATCAGCGGCTCGATCCTCTATGTGGACGGCGGCTGGACCGCGTTCGGTGACGCAGGAAACGCCAGCGAACTCTACGACGAATGCTTTGCGGAGGCGGGTGTTTGAACCTCGACCATCGCTACGCAACCGGGCGCCGTCCATGAAAGCGGAGACCCTGGCTTGGGACGCGCCCGCGGCGCTGCCCCGCTCCAAGATGTCGGCGGGGCAACGTCCCTCGGCATGGGGACAAGCTCTCGCGCGTGCCTGCAACCGCGGATCGCAAAACTGCTTATCGCACCATCATGCCCCTGCCAGGCGCCCGATCCGAGGCAATCGCGTGTCTCGGATGAGCGCAGTTCCAAATTCGCCACCATCAGCAAACAAGGAAACATAGTGGAATTCGCCACCTTCATCCTGGCCGCCCAACGTGGGTATCATCAATCCCCCGAGATCGTTATCCGAAACTCGATCGAACAGGCCATCGTTTCGGAACAGGCCGGCTTCGGCACAGCCTGGTTCGCAGAACACCACTTCAACAACTACAGCCTGATCCCATCGCCGTTGATGATGGTGGCCCACTGCGCCGGAGTGACGAGCACCATTCGCCTCGGTACTGCCGTCTGTGTGCTACCGCTCTACAAACCGCAGCGTCTGCTCTCCGAGATCGGCTTCGCCGATATCCTTGCGAACGGTCGCCTGGAACTCGGCGTCGGCTCTGGATACCAACAGTTCGAGTTCGAGCGCTTCGGCGTCAGTATCGATGAGGCGCCGGCCATCTTTTCGGAACACCTCGATATCCTTTTGAAGGGTCTCAACCAGAACATCTTCGAGCACGATGGCCACTATGAGAAAATACCCCCGACAGCGATTTCAGTATCCACCGTCCAAAGGCCGGCACCGCCCATCTGGATGGCCGGCGGGCCGGCCCGCATGAAACGGGCCTACCGAGAGGGTCACAATTTCTTTGTCACCGCATTCCACGACGGCTTGGCGAGCTTGAGCACGTTGCGCGGAGCAATCAAGCAGGCGGCGGCTTCCGAGGACAAGAATGTGACGGACGCCAGGATATCGCTGTTGCGTTGCTGCTACGCCAGCGATGACGAGGAGGAGATCAACAGCTATCTCGACAACGCCCGTTTCCAGCGCCGCCTGTCCGAGGCGCTGCATCAGCGCCGGCAGCAGAGCCACGACGGCTATCTGCTGCAGGAAACGCCCACCCAGCAGGATCTGTCCTTCGGGGCAATGCGCAACAACCTGCCGATCGGCAGTGTGAATCGCGTGATTGATCGCTTGCTGGAAGAGATCGACATTCTGAAACCGGATCAGATCGCTATCCAGACCCAGTTGGGGGATTTCGACCAAAAGCTAATGCTGCGCCAGATCGAACTCTGGGGAGACAAGATCATTCCCGCAATCAACAAGGCGCTGGGTTATGCGCGCGTTTGAATTCATAAGGGGTCCAACTTCGTGCCGCAGCTTCTTTTTCGTTCCACTCGGCATAAGCACGTTTATGAACAGAACTTGGCGTGGTTTCGATGAGTGGCGCTGCCGTCACCAGGACGGCCCCAGATGGGGTTCCCCACTATCTCGCCTGCCGACGGGCGAGCCGTCACGGCTAACCCGTCGCTTCAGGACCTGCTCGCGCCGTCAGCCAGTTTCACGGCGTCGTGTCCTGGGTGAAATTCTCGCCTGCCCGACTGCTGCAGGACGCGTTTCAAGGCGAGGCTCAATTGCATGATCAAGGCGGTCGATTTTGCCGACCGCTCCATGAGGCACGAGCCTGCGCACACGTGTGCCCGAAAGACTGACTGACCCGCGTTGCGCTCGGCAGAATGCTGCGTGAAGGCACAGACCAGGAGAACGGAACCATGTCCGGTCAAAACGATGCGCATATCGGCACCGGCCAATGGCCGACGATCCAGCCGCAGAAGGAGTTCGACGAACATGTGCTTGCCTGCGTCTTCTCCTGTGCGCTCAAGGAGATCGAGGGCGGCACGACAGTGGCGGAGTCAACAGGCCTTTCGCTTGCCGAGCTGCGCGAGGTCTTGCCCCGCAGTTTCCCCGGTACCGCGATGGCAGCATTCGCCTCGGCAGACGTCAGCGATGCTGAGCCGGGTATAGAGGAAGAACTTCTGCGCGGCCTGCTACTGGCACATGCCCGGGCGAGCCATCCGGCGAGCGCCCGCTTCGCTAAGATCCTCGCCCGACGCGCCATGCATGATGGCCATCTGTGGCAGGACCTTGGGCTTCCCGACCGGGCCGAGCTCAACCGCCTTCTTGCCACACACTTTCCGACGCTGGCGGCCGGCAACACCCAAAATATGAAATGGAAGAAGTACTTTTACCGCAAACTCTGCGAGGCCGAAGGGTTTTCGCTGTGCACTGCGCCCAATTGTCGGGAATGCAGTGATTTCGAAGATTGCTTCGGCCCCGAGAGAGGCGAATGTGAAGAACGCGTCACACCGGTTTAAACGCCGCTTTTCGTCACGAGGCCTTGAGGCCTTGATTGCCGTTGTGCCACAAGCGTTTTTCCCGGCGCCGCTGTATGGAGGAGGGGACATTCATCGCCTCGCGATATTTTGCGACGGTGCGGCGAGCGAGATCGATACCGTCTTCCTTGAGCCGGTCAGCGATTTCATCGTCCGAAAGCACGTTCTCAAACGATTCTTCGGCGACCATTGCTTTGATCCTATGGCGGACAGCTTCGGCGGAGTGCGCGTCACCGCCTTCGGAAGAAGCGATCGCGACAGTGAAAAAGTACTTGAGCTCGAACACTCCACGTGGGGTGTGCATGTACTTGTTCGACGTTACCCGGCTTACAGTCGACTCGTGCATGTTGATCACGTCAGCGACCGCCTTGAGATTGAGGGGCCGTAGGTGGGCGACGCCATATTCCAGAAAGGCATGCTGCTGGCGCACGATTTCGTTCGAAACTTTGACGATCGTCTTGGCGCGCTGATCGAGGCTGCTGATTAACCAGAGCGCATTCTGTAGGCATTCGTTCAGAAATGTCATCTCTTTCGATTTTTTGGCGACGCGGCGTGAAACTTCCTTGAGATAAGTGTGTTTGATCAACACCTTGGGCTGCGTGTTCGGATCAGGCTCGATCTGCCATCCACCTCCGGGCGAGGGAGTGGCCCAGACATCCGGCACGATGCATTCCGGCGCGCCCGAGTGGAATGCGTTTCCGGGCTTGGGGTCGAGCGCACGGATTTCCTGCAGCATGTCGAAAAGATCTTCGTCGTCGACGCCGCAACGCACCTTCAAGGTCCGATAATCGCACCGCGCAAGCACGTCAAGGTTGGCAATCAAAGCCGCCATGGCCGGGTCGAACCGGTCTCGCTGGCGCAACTGTATCTCAAGACATTCGCCGAGAGATCGTGCGAAAATCCCCGGCGGATCGAGGTGCTGCAAGATACCCAAAACTCGTTCCACATCGGACAGCGGGATGTTTAGCTTCCCGGCCAGCTCCGAAGCACTTGCCCCAAGCCAACCAGTGTCATCCAGATGTCCCGCAAGCACATTAGCAATCAGCCGCTCGTGCGGCGTGAAGGCGGTGAAGGAAATCTGAGAAGCGACATGGTCGTGCAACGTTTCTGGTAAGGCGACAAACTCCTCGAAGGCACGATGATCGCCAGGCGCGGTGCTCGATTTCCCTTGCCTGGGCAGATCCCGTCTCTTCGCATACTCCAGAAGGGGATTTCTCTCGAGCTCCTGGGCCACGAACTGATTCAGTTCGGGAATGTTCATTTGAAGCAGGCGAATCGACTGGATGAGTTGAGGCGATAATCCAAGAGACTGTTTCTGAAGTAGGCTCAATGACGGTTGCATGGTCACTTATTCCTGTCTAAGAAGCTCTGACCGCGGCTGGTTTCGATCTCTCACAGGTCGACGCCTCTCATGCGCGTCACCTTTGAATGACCTTCCCGGACGCGCCGCTTCAGAGCTTTGCCCTTGTGCAAGTGGCGTCCAAACGCAGCTGCACATCTTCGGCACCAGGTCATGCAGCGTCCTTCAATGTTTGAAGGACGTTCTGCGGGGATGAGACGCCATAGGGGTCGGTCCCGCAGTTGTCGGAGAAACCTTCCTCCTCAAACCACTGCTCCACCACGCCATTATTGACCAGAGCCGCGTAGCGCCAGGAGCGCATACCGAAGCCGAGATTGTCCTTGGCAACCAGCATGCCCATTTTGCGAGTGAACTCGCCTGAACCATCGGGGATCAGCTCGACTTTCTGCAACCCCAAGGACTTCCCCCATGCATTCATGACAAAGGCATCGTTGACGGAGAGGCAGTAGATCGCGTCAATTCCTTCCTTCTTGAATTCCGCGTAGAGATCTTCGAAATTCGGCAGTTGGTAGGTCGAACAGGTCGGTGTGAAAGCACCGGGCAGAGAGAACAGGATGACCCGTTTGCCGGCAAAGTAGTCGTCGGATGTTCTTTTTTCCCAGCGGTATGGATTTGGCCCCTGGACTGAATCATCGCGGACACGCGTAAGAAACGTGACGAAGGGAACCTTCTTTTTACCGGTCATCAATTTTCTCCTTGAAGGGAGGTGGCACTGGATTCTTGCAGGGGCTGGCGCAATACCGAGCTGCGGGTCTCGTGCATGGCATGATGCCGACGGCGCTCCCGATGCTTTCTCCATTCGGGTGTATGGGAACGGCCCGGCTCCAGGTGTTCTTCACCCGAACCGCATCGACGTGAGCGATTGGGGGACGCGGCTCCCGATTCATGGCAACGGCCCGGCTCCAGACCTTTCTCACCCGAAAGCCATCGATATGAGGGATGAGGGCACCTTCTAGCGCCGCGATTGGTCTTGCCGCGACTAGGGCGCCGGAGCCGGCATGGATCACCCACTCCTCATACCCGGGGTCAAAATGCTGGCAACCGGACATGACCAGGAGCGGGATGAGCATATGCGTCGCAAAAGTGATTCTCCGCGCCGCAGAGCGGCGTGGCTGAACTGGTTCAGCGTATTGGCTGGACTTGCCTGTTTCCGGCCGACGTGGGCTCCGCCGAAACTGTGAGGACCCGCTTGGCCACTGACATGCTGATGCAAACCGATTTCTGGCAAATGCGCGAGCATCATCTGGCGTCTCGGCTTCGGACCCCGGTTGCAAAGCCGCTTCGGAGGACGAATCTCCGAACCGGACGATGTCCCGATCTTCAGCGGGGACGGCCACCGTCGCCTTTGTCCATCGTTTGGAGCTTGGCGCGTCAGCCATGGTAGTCACCTTCTTCCTGGTTTGATGGGCTCTAAGCTGAAGGCTGCAAGCGGCATGCCATTTCCAATGAAGCTGCTCCTGCACCAGCGCTATCGCTTCGGGACGACGTCTTCGCCAACCCGGAGGTGCGCGCCAGAGCCGTCACGTCATCACACCGAACAAAAGTCCTGTGTAGAGAGGGTATTCACGCGTCCGGCGCCGGCTAGCAAAGGACGGGCCAGACAGGGCAAGCCCAGGCAATACCCCGCATCGGCCGGCACAGCGATTGCACAGTGTGTTTGCCCTGGCGTGTTTTTACGTGCGACTAACGTGAACGCAGGCCGGCAGCGCCACGATCCGGATTCGATAAGGATCGCTTTCGACTCGGCTACGATCTTTACACGCTTGGTGTTCCTCTCGCCGAGCGTCCCTATCGAAATCTATTGTGTCGGAAACTGGACTAGAATTGTCGCAAAGCCGACCCAAAGGTCGCCAAGAAGCGTCCGCTGTTTGCGGGAACCGGCAGAACGCAACGGGGCGCCAACCGGGCACGCAAATAGCCAGACAATCTTGTCAGTGGGACGTCTGCAAATTCTAGGAGAGCCTCGGCTGCCCTAACGACGCTTGATGCAGGAGCACATTGATCTTCCGCTCCAACTCAACTGAAGGGATTTCTGTGACCCATTCGATCGCTATGCCTGGCAGGCACTAAATCGGCATTTCGAAACCGATGATTTGACGGGTCTCGCTAGCTCGCGCCGAAAAAGTTTGCTGCCCATTTGTGCCCGACGTTCAAACGCTCATTGAAGAGCAGATTGCGCCCTTATCTCCCAAGCTCGTCGGCGTCCACCAGCGGGACGAGTTCGTTGCCATGAAGTTGTCGGACATAGTCATTCGAGAGGTGAGACCGTCGTTGCGCTGACACCCTTGCAATATCAGGACATCGATGTCGGCGAAGATGGGCTGCGCAACCTGACCAAGTCCGCCCGGCCGAGCGCTGATCGCTCGCTGTAGTCTCGGTGCAGGCCGGCAAGGCACCGGCGCTGGTCCATGCCCGTTGAAGAGCCGACGTGGAAGAGGCAGTACCGCGAATTAGGCGGCCGTCCTAGGCGAGACGAAGGCCTGGATCGAAAAAGTATCGTGGGCAGACCGCGTCGCGCGGCTGGTGCGAGTCCACCTCGACGGCGAGCTTCTCTCCCACCAGGCGGTTAGGTTGCGTGTTTCGGGTCGAATACGAACACTGTGAGTGCCGCGAGCAATGTGGCAATTGCGGTGTAGGCAAAGACACCCGTGACGTGGTCGGGATCATTCAGCAGCAGTCCGCCGAAAATCGCGCCGGCTGCGATGGCTACCTGGAACGTTGAGGTCATCAGCACGGCGGCGCTTTCGGCCTGCTCGGGGACGGCACGCAGCAGTATCCAAGTCTGCAACCCCACCGGCACCGCGCCGAAGGCAAAGCCCCATACGGAAACCGCAATCGCCGAGGCATAGGTCGATGCTCCAAACTTCAGCAACGAGACAGCGGCTATCGCCATAAGGAAGGATGGCAGGGCCGCGACTGCCTTGAGACTGTGTTTGGCCAGGAATGCTCCGGCAAAACTGCCGAAGAAGCCGCTTATGCCAGAAAGGAGCAACAATATCCAGATCCCGTTGGTACCGAGCTTGGGAGTCGTCTCGAGGAAGACCCGAATATAGCTGAAGCTGGTGAAGTGCCCAGAAGCGACCAGCAGTACGACCAAAAGTGCGACCTTGATGGTCGGATCTTTGGCCGCATCCAGCAGACTGCGGAATCCAGCCATTTCAACCGGAGGCAGCGTCGGCATCGTTACAAGCAGCACCAGCAGCGTAACAGCATTAAGCACTGCGGTGAGCGTGAAGGCCACTCGCCATCCCAAGCTGCCGCCGACGACGGCGCCGAATGCAGGCACGCATACGAGAGCGACCGAAACGCCGGCGAGGATGATTGACATGGCGCGCGGCAGAAGATGATTTGGAACGAGCCGTATCGCCAGCGATGCCGAAATCGACCAGAAGCCTCCGAGCGCAATGCCGAGCATAACGCGTGCTGCCAGCAAAACCGGCAGCGACGACCCGACTGCCACCAGGAGGTTGGACAGGATCTGAAGCAGCATCATTGCCCACAGGACGGTCCTGCGGTCCAGGCGCTTTGTAATAATGGCCATCGTCGGCGCTGAGATCGCCGCAGCAATGCCCGTCGCTGTGATCGCATATCCAGCCGCATCCACTGAGATACCGAGATCGTGCGCTATCAGCGTCAGCACGCTGGCTGGCAGACACTCTGCCGCCACCAGCCCGAAGGTGCCCAAAGCAAGCGAAATGACCGCACCCCATGCGGGAGGAGATAGTCGATCCGGCGTTTCTGGGCCGTGCAGAACAGTTTCGATAAGACCCGTCGCCGATTCGGTCATGAACATTCTCGCCCAACATGGGTTGGCTGCGATGATCCGAACTAAAGGCAAAAGCGCGCCATCGCTGCCCGACATCTTGTGATAGTAGGGCGTGCAATTTCGGTGCCGGTTCTCCGTGTCCGACGGGGGTGTCATCGTCGGCAAACGTCTCATCAGGCTGTTCTATGCCGACCTCGGCGTCCGTCTCGAACCAGCCATGCGCGCCAGCAGTTCCGAGCACGGACGTCTGATGTTCCGTGACGGGACGACGCGAGCTGGTCGCTATGACAGCCGCCTTTAAGCAGCCAAAAAACCGGCTCTGACTCAAAGGACCATTTCCGGTGGCTCGAACCTGACGTTTTGTGTCGGGCATTGTCGGGTCCGCTACACGGCTCGTTCCAACAATAATCTATCTGCCAGCGAGCACTTGTTAGCGCACAAGCTAACTAGCTAGAGCCAAAAGGAAAAATCCCGCTTTGGCTGTCCTTCGGAAAAGTTGGCACGAATCTTGAGACCTCGTTGTGAGGCGGCAAGAGCTGCCCATCGGCATTTGTGTCCCGGGCAGCCGCGACGGATAAAACCAAGGAAGGAAACCTATTAATGTCAGGTCTGCGTCAGATCGCCTTTTACGGCAAGGGCGGCATCGGCAAGTCCACCACCTCCCAAAATACGCTCGCCGCCCTCGTCGACCTCGGGCAGCGAATCCTCATCGTCGGCTGCGACCCCAAAGCGGATTCCACCCGCCTGATCCTGAACTCGAAGGCTCAGGATACTGTCCTGCATCTCGCGGCACAGGAAGGTTCGGTGGAAGACCTCGAGCTTCAGGACGTGCTCAAGGTAGGCTACAGAGGCATCAAGTGCGTGGAGTCCGGCGGCCCGGAGCCGGGTGTAGGCTGCGCCGGCCGCGGCGTCATCACCTCAATCAATTTCCTTGAGGAGAACGGCGCCTACGACGATGTCGACTATGTCTCCTACGACGTGCTCGGGGACGTGGTTTGCGGCGGTTTCGCGATGCCGATCCGCGAGGGCAAGGCGCAGGAAATCTATATCGTCATGTCCGGGGAGATGATGGCGCTCTATGCCGCCAATAATATCGCCAAGGGCATCCTGAAATATGCACATTCGGGCGGCGTTCGGCTCGGCGGACTGATCTGTAACGAGCGTCAGACCGACCGTGAGCTTGACCTGGCCGAAGCACTGGCTTCCAGGCTCAACTCCAAGCTCATCCACTTCGTGCCGCGCGACAACATCGTCCAGCACGCCGAGCTCAGAAAGATGTCAGTGATCCAATATGCGCCCGACTCCAAGCAGGCCGGAGAATACCGCGCGCTGGCTGAGAAGATCCATGCGAATTCTGGCCAGGGTACCATCCCGACCCCGATTACCATGGAGGAGCTCGAGGACATGCTGCTCGATTTCGGCATCATGAAAACCGACGAGCAGATGCTTGCCGAGCTCCAGGCCAAGGAAGCGGCAAAGGCGGCAGCCCAGTAACCGATATTGGGCGCCCTCCTTGAGGTGGCACGCCTTGCAAAGAACGGCGCCTCGTCGGTGAGGCGTCACCAGACACCTTGAAAGGGGTCCCATGAGCCTGGAATACGAGAATGATGGTGCTCTCCATGCGAAGCTTATTGAGGAGGTGCTATCGCAATATCCGGACAAAGCGGCGAAGCGCCGCAAAAAGCATCTCAGCGTCGCAAAGAGCGGGGACCAGGCCGGCGGGGAAAGCGAGATCCTTTCCGAATGCGACGTCAAATCGAACATCAAGTCCATTCCGGGAGTGATGACCATACGCGGCTGCGCCTATGCCGGTTCAAAGGGCGTGGTCTGGGGTCCGGTCAAGGATATGGTCCATATCTCGCACGGCCCCGTCGGTTGCGGCCAATATTCCTGGTCACAGCGCCGCAACTACTACGTCGGAACAACGGGCATCGACACGTTCGGGACAATGCAGTTCACATCCGATTTCCAGGAGAAAGACATTGTCTTCGGCGGTGACAAGAAACTGGAACAGATCATCGATGAGATCGAGCTACTGTTTCCGCTGAATAACGGCATCACGGTGCAATCCGAATGCCCGATCGGTCTCATTGGCGATGACACCGAGGCAGTTTCTCGCAAGAAGGCCAAGGAGTACGAAAAGACTATCGTGCCGGTGCGCTGCGAGGGCTTCCGCGGCGTCTCGCAATCACTCGGCCACCATATCGCCAATGACTCCATCCGCGACTGGGTCTTCGACAAGAAGGACGTCGATTTCGAGGCCGGTGCTTACGACGTCAACGTGATCGGCGACTACAATATTGGCGGCGACGCGTGGGCCTCGCGCATCCTGCTTGAGGAGATAGGATTGCGCGTGGTCGGCAACTGGTCCGGTGACGCGACACTGGCCGAGATCGAGCGCGCCCCGAAGGCCAAGCTCAATCTCATCCACTGCTACCGGTCGATGAACTACATCTGCCGGCATATGGAGGAAAAGTATGGCGTCGCCTGGATGGAGTACAATTTCTTCGGACCGTCCCAGATCGAGACCTCCCTGCGTAAAATAGCCAAGCATTTCGGCTCCGAAATCGAGGAGAAAGTCGAGAAGGTCATCGCCAAGTACAGACCGCTTGTCGACGCCGTCATCTCAAAGTACCGGCCGCGCCTCGAAGGCAATACCGTCATGCTCTACGTCGGCGGCCTGCGCCCCCGCCACGTCATCACAGCTTACGAGGACCTCGGCATGGTCATCGTTGGCACCGGCTACGAGTTCGCTCACAACGATGACTATCAACGCACGGGCCATTACGCAAAGAATGGCACCCTGATCTATGACGACGTTACCGGCTATGAGTTGGAGAAGTTCATCGAGGGAGTTCGCCCCAACCTGGTTGGCTCTGGCATCAAGGAAAAATACCCCGTGCAGAAGATGGGTATCCCGTTCCGTCAAATGCACTCCTGGGACTATTCGGGACCTTATCATGGCTATGACGGCTTCGCCATTTTCGCGCGCGACGTGGATCTTGCGATCAACAATCCGGTCTGGGACCTCTACCAGGCACCTTGGAAACAAGGCCCGTCCCGCGGGCAGGCGATGGCTGCCGAATAGACGCCCTGTCCAAGGCCTAGTCTCCCCCAGAGAGACGATGAACCCCCGCGGCTTGTGAGCCTCGGGAAACCGCAAACGTCTCGACGTACCTGAGCTGCCGTATGGCGCGGCCAGATGGAAAAGAGGTAATACCAATGCCGCAGTCGGCCGAAAAGATTCTCGACCACGCTCCGCTGTTCCGCGAGCCGGAATACAGGCAGATGCTCGCCGAGAAGAAGCTGAATTTCGAATGTCCGCACCCGGATCAGATCGTTGCCGATCAGGGTGAATTCACCAAGACCTGGGCGTACCGCGAAAAGAACCTCGCCCGACAAGCGCTTGTGATAAATCCCGCCAAGGCCTGCCAGCCGCTCGGCGCGGTGTTCGCGGCCGCGGGCTTCGAGCGGACCATGTCCTTCGTCCACGGTAGCCAGGGCTGCGTGGCCTACTACCGCTCTCATCTATCGCGCCATTTCAAGGAGCCTGCTTCGGCGGTTTCCTCCTCGATGACGGAGGACGCGGCAGTGTTCGGGGGCCTGAAGAACCTGGTCGACGGGCTCGCCAACACCTACCAGCTTTACGACCCCAAGATGATCGCAGTGTCGACGACTTGTATGGCGGAAGTCATTGGCGACGACTTGCACAGCTTCATCGAGAACGCCAAAGACGAAAAGTCGGTGCCGCGCGACTTTGACGTGCCCTTCGCCCACACGCCGGCCTTCGTCGGCAGCCATATCGACGGCTATGACGGCATGCTGAAGGGCATTCTAGAGCACTTCTGGAAAGGCCAGGAGCGCACGGAGGCCAAGGGAACCATCAACGTCATTCCGGGCTTCGACGGCTTCTGCGTCGGCAACAACCGGGAACTCAAACGCCTGCTCGATATGATGGGTGTGTCCTACACCTTCATCCAGGACGCCTCTGACCAGTTCGACACGCCATCGGACGGGGAATACCGCATGTATGACGGCGGCACGAAGATCGAAGAGGTGAAGGGGGCACTCGACGCCGAGGCAACGCTTTCGCTCCAGCACTACAACACCCGAAAGACGCTCGACTATTGCGGGCAAGTCGGGCAGGCCACGGCTTCGTTCCACTATCCGCTCGGCGTCCAGGCGACCGACGAATTGCTGATGAAGGTGTCGGCGCTTTCCGGCAAGGAAATCCCCGAGGCAATCCGACTGGAGCGCGGCCGTCTGGTTGATGCCATGGCCGACAGCCAATCCTGGCTGCACGGCAAGAAGTACGCGATCTACGGCGACCCGGACTTCGTGTACACCATGGCCCGCTTCGTCATGGAGACCGGCGGCGAGCCGACACATTGCCTGGCCACCAACGGCTCCTCGGCCTGGCAAGCCGAGTTGCAGGAGCTGCTTGACGCCTCGCCCTTCGGCGCGGATGCCCAGGTCTGGGCCGGCAAGGACCTGTGGGCGATGCGGTCGCTGCTCTTCACCGAGCCGGTCGACCTGCTGATCGGCAATTCCTATGGCAAGTATCTGGAGCGTGACACCGGCACGCCGCTGATCCGCCTGACGTTTCCGATCTTCGACCGGCACCATCACCATCGCTTTGCGCTCATGGGCTACCAGGGCGGGTTACGCGTGCTGACCACGATCCTCGACAAGATCTTCGACAAGCTCGATCGCGAGACGAGCCAGACGGGCGTGACGGACTATTCCTATGATCTCACCCGCTGAAACATACGGCCAGCCTTTCGCGCAGGCGGTTCGTCGCCGAATTGGGTTGGGGGGCTGACGCGATGACCGCGCTCAGTGCCAAGATCCAGGACGTTTTCGACGAGCCCGCCTGCGACAAGAATCGTGGCAAGGACGCCAGGGCGCGCAAGGAAGGCTGCGCACGGCCGCTGACGCCGGGAGCGGCAGCGGGCGGTTGCGCCTTCGACGGGGCCAAGATCGTCCTGCACCCGATCACTGACGTTGCCCACCTGGTCCATGCGCCGCTCGCCTGCGAGGGAAATTCCTGGGACAACCGCGGTGCAGCTTCGTCCGGGCCAACCTTGTGGCGCACAAGCTTCACGACCGATCTTACCGAACTCGATCTGGTGATGGGGCGGGGGGAGCGGAAGCTCTTCAAGGCGATCCGCCAAATCACGGAGACCTATGCGCCGCCGGCAGTCTTTGTCTATTCGACCTGCGTGACGGCGCTCATCGGCGACGATATCGAGGCCGTCTGCAAACGCGCCGCCGAAAAGTTCGGCCTGGCCGTGGTTCCCGTCAACGCGCCGGGCTTGGCTGGCTCCAAGAACCTCGGCAACAAGCTTGCCGCGGAGGCGTTGCTCGACCATGTCATCGGCACGGTGGAACCCGACGACGCCGGCCCGTATGACATCAACATCCTTGGTGAATTCAACCTTTGCGGCGAATTCTGGCTGGTCAAGCCGCTCCTGGATCGGCTCGGGATCCGGGTGCGCGCCTGCATTCCGGGCGACGCGCGCTATCGCGACGTAGCTTCCGCGCACAGCGCCCGGGCGGCCATGGTGGTGTGCTCGACAGCCCTCATCACTCTAGCCCGCAAGATGGACGAGCGCTGGGACATCCCGTTCTTCGAGGGCTCTTTCTACGGCATCTCGGACACCTCGGATGCCCTCCGCAACATGGCTCAGCTGCTGGTGAGGAAAGGTGCCGATCCGGAGATCCTGGACCGCGCAGAGACGCTGATTGCCGAGCAGGAGGCGGTTGCATGGAAGAAGCTTGAAGCCTACCGGCCGCGGCTCCAAGGCAAGCGCGTGCTGCTCAACACAGGCGGTGTGAAGTCCTGGTCGGTCGTCCATGCGCTGATGGAGATCGGCATGGAGATCGTGGGCACCTCGGTCAAGAAATCCACGCTCGAAGACAAGGTGCGCATCAAACAGATGCTCAAGGACGACAACCATATGTTCGAGCAGATGTCAGCGCGGGACCTTTACGTCATGCTCGCTGCAGGCAAGGCCGATATCATGCTGTCTGGCGGGCGCACGCAATTCGTCGCGCTCAAGGCCAAGACGCCCTGGCTCGACATCAATCAGGAGCGCCAGCATCCGTATGCAGGTTATGACGGCATGGTGGAGCTCGTACGGCAGATCGACCTTGCCATTCACAACCCGATCTGGCGCCAAGTGCGCGAGCGCGCTCCGTGGGATGGTCCGACCCATGGGGACGACGCACTGCCGGGCCCAAGCAACGACGCCGAGAACCTGCACGCTGTCCAGGAAACCGCCGGCAAGGCGCCGATGATTTGCGTGAGTGCTGAGGAAATCCTATGACCCGCATCCTTCCCCAGACCAAATCAGCCTCGGTCAATCCACTGAAATCGTCACAGCCGCTTGGTGCCGCCTTGGCGTTTCTCGGCATTGACGGCGCAGTGCCGCTGTTCCACGGCGCCCAAGGCTGCACCAGCTTCGCCCTCGTGCTGTTCGTGCGGCATTTCAAGGAAACGATTCCCCTACAGACGACCGCGATGGACGAAATAACAACCATCCTCGGCGGGTCGGACAATCTGGAAGAGGCGATCCTCAACCTCAAGACCCGCACGACGCCAAAGCTGATTGGGGTCTGCACGACGGCCCTGGTGGAAACCCGAGGCGAAGATTGCGCAGGCGACATTTCGGACATCAGGCTGAGACGGGCGGAAGAACTCGCGGGTACCGAGATCGTGCTGGCCAACACGCCGGATTTCGCCGGCGTCCTCGAAGAGGGCTGGGCCAAGGCTGTCACCGCCATGATCGAAGGCATTACAAAGCCTGGGGAGCGGGCGCGGCAGTCAAAGAAGATCGCGATCCTTCCTGGCTGGAACCTCACCGTGGCTGACCTCGAGCATTTGCGCGAGATGGTCGAAAGCTTTGGCCTGCAATCGGTGATCTTGCCAGACCTTTCAGGCTCGCTCGACGGTACCGTGCCAGACCACTGGGTCCCCACCACCTATGGCGGAACGAGCATCGAGGATATCCGCGAGCTCGGCACGGCCGAGCACTGCATCGCGATCGGCGAGCATATGCGCCGCCCGGCCGAGGTTCTCTCCAAGGCGACCGGCGTGCCTTACGTGCTGTTTCAGTCGCTGACCGGATTGAAGGGCGCCGATCAGTTCGTTTCGCTGCTGTCGGCTATTTCTGGCCAGCCTGTGCCGGCAAGCGTCCGCCGTCGGCGGGCGCAACTGCAAGATGCGTTGCTCGACGGACATTTCCACTTCGGAGGCAAGAAAATTGCGATCGCTGCTGAACCAGACCAACTCTATCAATTCGGAGCGTTCTTCGTCGACATGGGCTCCGCAATCACGGCGGCCGTCACGACGACCGATATGTCGAAAATTCTGGAAAAGGTACCGGCGGAGTCGATTCAGGTCGGCGATCTCGGCGATCTGGAATCACTTGCAAGCGGCGCTGATCTTCTGGTCACCCATTCACATGGACGCCAGGCCTCGAAACGCCTTGGCATTCCGCTTATGCGCATCGGCTTCCCCGTCTTCGACCGGCTTGGCAGCCAGCACAGGCTCTCGATCCTCTATCAAGGCACCCGTGATCTGGTCTTCGAGGTTGCCAACCTGTTCCAAGCCGACCGGCGTGCGCCGACGCCTGATGAGCTCGATCCATTCCGCAAGCGCCAAACGCCAGGTGAGCCCGATGCGTCGCTTCTCACTCGTCACTGACGAGGTTCACCGTCCGATGCGTGAACGACAAGCAGGCGCTTTGCGGGTGGCAATCGCTACCCAGGACGTCAAGCAACTCAACGCCCATTTCGGGTCGGCCAAGCGCTTTGTCATCTACGATATGACGCGCGAGGAGTGGGAGCTTGTGGAAGTCATCGAGTTCGACGACGTCTCTGACGAAAGTGGGAAACATCACTCCGAGAGGGATGACCGCATCACACCGAAGATAAAAGCGCTGAAGGGCTGCCACCTCCTGTTTTGCCTGGCGATCGGTGGACCTTCGGCAGCCAAGCTTGTTTCGGCAAAAATCCATCCGATCAAGGTGCGGCATACTCAGAGCATCCAAGAGGTGCTGGTTCGCACGCAGCTGATGCTCAGGACCTGCCCTCCACCTTGGCTGCGCAAGGTCCTGGCTGAGGCAGGCGTCGCGAAACAGAAGCCGTCCTTTGAAGACGAGGACTGAAATGAGGAGGCGAAATGTTCGACCCTATGCTTAGCCCTGCTGTCGATGAGGATGAGGTGGCGCTTGCCAGCCCGTTTCTCAAATGCCTCGTGCGGCTAATACGTGCTCAGGACTCCTACGGCGCGTGGGAAGGCAAAGCGGACCGCGAACTGCTGGCCGCCTTCATCATCACCAAGGAACAGCGCCGTGCGATCCCCATCATAGGCGATCCCGACCCGGACGTCCTGTGGAGGCTAGATATGTTTTATACCGCCATTGGGCTTGCGATCGAGGAGCGCTGCGGCCTGATGGCATCGCCGATCATGGAGCTGAGCCGTGAAGGCTTTGGGCGCGTGCTTTTCACGACTGGGCGGCTGGTCGCTCTGTCGAAGACGCTGCGCGACGTCCACCGGTTCGGCTTCGAGACGTTGCGGAAGCTCGCCGGGGCCGGCACGAAGCTGGTCAGCGACGCAATCGCAGCCATCGAAACCTATCCCGAGGTGGCGCGTGCGTGATGAAGCAGGTTTCGAGCCCAGGGGCCATGACAATCTTCAGCAGCCGCGATGGCCAGCCGTCGCAGCCGACGCCGTCCAGGCGGATCAAGCTCCTGAAGTAACACCGATGAAACCACTCGTCCTGATCTGTTCGCAAGATGCCGAGCTTTATCTGTTGCTCAGCCACATACTGGAGGTGGACGGCTTCGCCACTGAGCCGGTAAGGAGCGCCAAGGAAGTGCTTGCATTGGCCGACGAACGCGAATTCCAGGCCGTAGTGCTGGACTGCGGTCCGGCGAGCATAACCGGGGCCCCAATCTGCGCCCGGCTCAAGGGTGAGCCCCGGACCGCCGACCTTACCGTTATTGCCCTGATCGCGCCCGGCGCCGAGAACCAGCACCTTGATCTCCTGAAGGCCGGCATTGACGAGATTTTTGCGCGGCCGATCGTCCCGGCCAACCTGCTCGACTTTCTACGGGCGAGGCTGGCGCTGCCGAAGCGGGGCGCAAATGGTGTTGAAAACGGCGGCTGGCTCACCTTTGGTGACCTCGAGATGAAGGTGGATGCCCGCCGGATTCGCGGCAATGGCCACGACATTCACCTCGGAGTCATCGAGTTCAACGTGCTGCTGCTTATGATGGAAGCTCCCGGCAAGGTCTTCAGCCGGAAGGAGCTTATCGGCGCGGCTTGGGAGAAAAACATCCATGTCGAACCACGCACCGTCGATGTCCATGTCAGCCGGATCAGAACAGCCCTCAAGAAGGCTTGGCCCGGCGGCGGCATTCTCACTGTCAGGTCGGCCGGCTACTCGCTCCAGATGCCGGACGGCTGAATCAGTTGAGGTGTAGTGCCACTCCCTTTCCCTCGCGCTGTGAGTCGGTGTTGCGGCCTGCCCCCTAGACTAAACGAAATACTCAGGAAGAAGCAGGCAAATGGGTTTTAAAAGCGTACTCTGTGTGACGGACGCAGACCATTCCGATCATGACGTCGAAACTGCTGCCGGCTTGTGTGCTGAAGTCGGTGCGCATCTTTCCGTACGGATAATACCGGCTCTGATGCTCGTTTTGTCATATCGGCCGATCAGAGATGGTGTCCCCGAGTGGCCCACGGGGCGTGGACAGGCAATGGCCACATTGAACAATCAGTTTCGGCAAGACAGATTTACACTGGACGTGCCCAGACTGGAAAGACGCTCCGAGAAGATCCAGGAACTGCTGAGGGCAATGTGCCTTTCCTATGATGTGGATACGGATTATTGCAATTTGACTGGCGTGGGGGAGGTGGTGCGACAGCGGGCACTCTGCGCCGACCTGACAATTGTCGGCCCCGCACTTCTCAACGACAGTATTGTCGGACCAGTCGTCATCAACGGCAGCTTATTTGATACGGGAAAACCGGTGTTTATTGTGCCCAAGGGCGCTGAGGCGACCCTGTGGCCAAGGCGCGTCCTGGTCGGTTGGGATTCGCGTCTCGAGGCATCCCGTGCCGTTCGGGAAGCGCTGGGTCTCCTATGCGCTGCTGAGGAAGTTCGTGTTGTCCTGGTGGGTCCGAAGGCGAACCACAAAGGGTACGGCGCGAAACCTGGAGCCGATATTGCTGCCTATCTCAAGCGCCACGGTGCTCGGGTGTCGGTTGACCTGTTGCCAAGTGCTGGCAAATCGGCGGCCAAGGTGCTTGCGCAGCACGCAATCGACACATCTGCCGACATGATAGTCATGGGCGCTTATGGCAGCCGTCGCCTGCGTGAGCGGCTCTTCGGCGGCGTGACGAAATGGATTGTTGACAAGCCGACATTGCCGCTGTTTTTGGCGCGCTGACCGGCTCGGGCGTTGCACCGATGCCGCTCGAAGCTTTAGTCCACTTGGGTGAACTATTCAGATATCGGGAAAAAGATCGCGGCGGCGCGACGCTCCTCGAAGGCAGTGCACGAGGCCTGACCGATCATATGCTCCGGTCTTGAGTTGCTTGTCGAACTCTCGCCCGAGACGGCTCCAAAGGCCGTGCAGCGGCGCTGCTCGACGCTATCGAAGCACGGCCGCGGCAGGTTGGCCTAAGTCGAGAATGGTAGCTTGGCTTAATTCAGTTGAGAAAGACAGTCGTTAGCTTGGTGGACGGGTTAGACCTATGCTCCGGCCAGCACAGCCGTTCGCTCAAGGCAATGGTCTTTGCAGCGCCGGACCATAGGCTGCCATTGTTCCCGGCTGCTCCATGTCGAGGGAAATTGCAGCTTCATAGAACTCAAGACGAGTGCCCTCAGGCAGCTTAAGGTAGGGCTTCGCCGCAGCTCGTGATGACCTTTAGCTGGCGCCGGACGGAAGCAGTGTGCGATCCTCACTGCCCCGGAAAGCCTGCCTTAGCCGAATTCATGGCTGACGAAGAGATGAGCTTGGCGAAAATAGGGGCAAGCATATGCTGGCTCGCGCGCGAAAGATGGATCGCATCAAGGTAGTAGATGTCTTCACCTGATTTCAGCGGGCACTTATCCTGCCCACACAAAGCTGGAACTATGGGGACGAATTGTACGGTTCGTGGCAGCAGATCCGCGAGGATTTGATTGTTCTGCCAAGACCTCTCGGCCCGCATGGTGGAGCACGGCGCATCGCCATTCATGAAGTCCGCACGGATGAGGCAAGTCAGCACATCAGTGGGCGGTTCTGGGGCTGGTCCAACCACTGCGGTCTTGATGCCACGGGTCGCCAGTGCGGCCGCGGTCTCTTTAATGGCAGACGTGAAGTTCGCTTTGGAAGCCTCCTGCGAAGGCCAGCTTCCATCCTTCGAAAGGAAGCTGCCTCCACGCCCCGAGTAGGTGTTCCAGCGGCCTGCCAGGATCACGAGTGTGATGTTGGGATCAGCAAGCACCGATTGGAGCGCGGACGCATTGAAGGCCGGGCAATCCGCTCTCAAGGGACTGGCGGGAAGCATCATCATGTCGGGAAAAGGAGCGCACCCCGCCTTTGTGATCTGTCTGACGCGCACGCCTGTCGTTCGGGCGGCCTCGTCTAAAGCAGAGGCAAGATGGGCAGCCTGAGAATCGCCCCACAAAACGATCGTCGGAGCGATATTGCCGGAGCCGAGGAGGCATTCGCCCGTTTTGGGGATGAGCCCACCACGTTTGAGGCAGGAAGAGGATTCGAACTTGGCCCTTTCCGCTCTAAGCGCTTGAACAGACGGGCCGCCATCAGGGCCCCGACTGGGGAAGCCGGAGCTGTTGATGATCACCAGGGACAGACAGCACACCGCAGCCGTTGCGCCGGCGGTCGGTACCATCCACTTCCAGCCTGTGGCCCTCCGGCGGAACGGGCGCTCGACAAAGCGCCATGAGAGTGCGGAAACAACCAGAGCGGCCATCAGAACGACGACACGTTCAGAGACGAGCAATTCGCGATTTTGACAGATGCCAGCAAAGACCAGCAACGGCCAGTGCCAGAGGTAAAGCGAGTAGGAGGTCAGGCCGATGAAGCCGACAGGGCCGATCGACAGCGCTTTCGAGACCATTGTTTCGCGGTGAAAGCCGGCGGCGATGATGAGCGCCGCTCCACTACAGGGAGCAAGCGCATGGAGGCCAGGAAATGGCGTATCTTGATCGATCAGGAAAAGTGAAGCGGTGATGAGCGTCAGACCCGAGGCAGCGAGGAGTTCCGCAATCGTTTGGTTTGGCTTCATTGCCTTAGCCACAGGCAGCGCGATCAGCCCGCCCGCGAGCAGTTCCCAGGCGCGCGTCGGAAGCATGTAGAATACAAAGGCCGGATCGCTCTGGAGCCAGTGCTGAGCGGCGGTGATGGAGATGATGCCCAGCGCCGCGACGATCATTGACGCCCATGGTCTCAGCCATCGCATCATGAGCACGACTGCCAAAGGCCACAGCAAATAAAACTGCTCCTCGACGGCCAGGGACCATGTATGCAGGAGCGGGAGCGAGGTCGCGGCTTCAGTGAAATAGTTGGTGTTGACGTAAAAAAAGAAGTTGCTGGCGGAAATCGCAGCGGCGATGGCGCTGTTGCCGAAGCCGATGAACTCTCCCGGCGGCAGCACAAACCACCCCATCGCAAAACATGCGGCCAGCATCGCAAACAGGGCAGGAAAAATCCGTCGGACACGGCGGTGATAGAAGTCCAGCAGCGAGAATTCGCCCCTGTCGGTGCGCTCGATGATGTCGGAGGTGATGAGGAAGCCGGAGATCACAAAGAAGATGTCGACCCCAACGAACCCGCCGCTGACCGCTGAAAAACCAGCGTGATATAGGACAACCGGAACAACGGCGACGGCCCGCAGACCGCTGATATCCGCTCGGTACTTCATGCAGCTGATCGTCCTCAGAAGGTTCCGAGCAGCGTTTTTCATGGTCGTTACGCATCGTAAAATCGATAGTTTCGATGAAGTGCATCTACGGTATGAATGCGGGCCATCGCGTGCGACTAAGAACCGAACCAGACCGGACACAAATCGCGCAACGCACAATCACGCTCGATTAAAGTGAAAGACGGCTTTTCACTAGAGGGCGAACCCGTCCGGTCACCGGCCACTCCGGCTTGTCAGTGTGCGCAGTGGTGCGCCGATGGTACGGGGCGCCAAGGCAAAGATCGCCACTCCAGCGCACATGAGCTTGAGATCATCAGTCGGATCGATCAGCTGCTGCCTTGCGTCAGCTTGACCTGAATTGATGTGGCTCTTGCTCATCTCTTCCGCGGTCCTTGTGCCCACCTAGCGCATGTGCGCAGTATCCACCTTCACCGCGCCCGTGATGTCGATCGGCGATTGCCGCGCGTCCGTTGAACAGACGAAACCTATAAGCGCGGCTGGACGGCCGGTCAGAAACAGCACGCTGCCGAATTGGCCACCTACCGCAGCTGCGAAGCAGGCCAGTCATCTCTCAAGCCCGATCTGCTCTCCTCGTCGACAATCGCCTAGCTCGCCCGTGCCACGTGGTGCGGTTCCGATTGGGATGATCGGCATCGCCGATCGTACGGTTTCTCATAAGTAGATCGGGCGTCGAGCTTGCAGGCGAGTTGCGCAGGCATCGGTATGGAGCTCTGGGGTTCGGTTCTTGATCGCATGCGAGGCGCCCGCATTCACATCGTAGATGGGCTCCATCGAAACAATCTATTTTACGGAGAGTAACGAACATGAAAAAGCGTCGCTCGGGAGGCGACGCCCACCGGAAATCTCTCCAGGTCATGCGCAAGGCGGAAGGTGGAGCGGCGTCCTCCTTCTGATGCCTGGGTACATCACTCAATTTAGTCGCTCGCTTCCTGGAGCCATCCTGCAGCGTCACGAGCCTAATCATTTGTGCTCGCGACCGGCGGACCCGTCCGGCGCGACCAGCAGACGATCTACATTCCTCTAAATCCGATGCCGTGCGAGCTTCTCAACACTCCGAAGGGATTTTCGGCGAAGGTGAGCTATCTCAAACGGTATGGCGTCCGCTTCGCTCCGGACTTAACGGCGCAATGGATGTCGCCCGAAGCCGGATCGTGGGTTGGACCCGAGGGTGCAAAGCGGTCTTGGCGTATGAGATGCATGAAAAAGCTGCAGACGTTATCTCGATGACGATACCTTACTGAACCAATCGCGCGACGAGGATTGTCTGGCCAGGAACAACGTCCCGACCTGGTGGCCGCGCGCTCCTTGCCTCGATTTGGCGCGTGCTGGCGTCTTCAACGCAATCGCTGCTGATCGCTTCGAGCCGCTGTCGGCTTCCACCGTAATCGACGGCGGCTGCGCCGGCGGAGATGTAAGCTCGAGCGCAGCGGTCGGACTAATGGCCCACGTCATCGGCATTGACCTCGATGAAGCGAGCTTGTGCTGGCGCGCGAAGAAGCTGCCGCGCGCACCTTAGTCGAGTGCTAATGGGAGCGTCATGCGCCGTAAGAATGCTATGCTCAGATCATGGGAGAGATCCACGTCGCATGACACATGCGACATTACCGGATTCCCGCGACGGCGCCCATCTGAAAAAACGCTAGAGTTGGTCAAGCTGGTGCTGTTCCGAAGGGCGACGAAGTGCAAACCTTCAGGGCCTGCCGTTCAACGTCGGATACTCGACACGATCACAAACCCGCTGTCAGTTGGTTCCATCAAAGTTTCCTCCTGGCACGTCGATTGAGGGACATTCCGAACACATCAGCGCACGTCCTGCCATGATCAGGCTAAGCGAACAAGCTAGCCCCACCCAAGAGCATTTTTCGGGATCGGAGCTACCCTGCTAGCTTACCGGCAAGAGCACCGGGACAAATCTGCCGCCGGTGCAAGGTTTCCCTCCTCAACGTCGGATAGCCGACACGATCACAAACCTGCTGCCAGTTGTTTTGATCAATTTTCCTTCTGGCACGTTCGATGCGGGGAATCTTCTGAACACATCAGGGATGTCCTCCTAGGGTCAGGGGTCACTGAAGAATGCTGTTGCCGCACTGGGACCGCGCTTCGGCTGATCCACAACCGGTCAGAAGTGGGCGCATCACCTTGGAGGCGAGCGACTGCGCCCGATTCATACGCCGAATAAGGTCGGTAAGCATCCGCTGAGCGAGACGCTATCATCGAAGCGGGGTGGAAACGTCGATCCCGCGCACGGCCCCCACGTCACCGACATGAGTGTCGATCTCATCAGTTGGCTGGATCCCTGGGCCTCACACAGCCGACCACACGAACGCCGGGACAAACGCTAGCGAATCCAGCCGCACCGGGGTCGAGAATGGCCGCGTAGTGCGGAAGCCGAATGACCAGGCCGATGTTCGCCGCGAGCATCGCCTGTTTGGGAAACACTTATAGGAGCAGGACAAGTGGAGCTCTCTTGCATTGGAGTGGGTGCTGGACCGTCTAATCTCAGCCTTGCGTGTCAGATACACGAGCAGATCGGTCGAGGGGCACTGTTCTTGGATCGGCAGCTCGACTTCCGCTGGCACCCCGGCAGCGCATTGGATTCGCCGGAACTCCAGGTCAACCACCTCAAGGATCTGGTCACGCTGGTGAACCCGCGATCAGCCTACACTTTCGTAAACTACCTATACGAGAACGGGCGTCTATTCCACTTCCTGAATGCACAGTTCGAGGCCGTGCTCAGAGCTGAGTTTGAGCAATACCTGAACTGGGCCTTCCACCGGAACCCGCTTGTCTGCGGCGGCGAGACTGTGCGCGAAATCCGCTTCGAGGGCGAATTTCGGGTGTGGACGGACGACGCAGTTCGTGGCGCTAGAGACCTGGTGATCGGCATCGGCAAGCAGCCGCGGATTCCGTCTCAGTTTCAGGGCTGGACCGGGCGCAACCTGTTCCATTTATCGGATTTACCGCGCATCCATCCTGAGGTTTGGAAAAAGGACGTTTGCGTGGTTGGTGGAGGCCAGTTGGGAGCGGAGGTGCTATTACACCTTGTCGGCCTGCCAAAAGAGCGGCGGCCTCGATCGATCACTTGGGTCTCGGAGGGCGAAAACTATCAGCCCATCGACAACAGCCCGTTTACAAACGAGTTGTTCATAGCGTGCTCTTCGGATCGCTTGGCGGCAATGAGCGAGTCGCAGCGCAAACTGTACCTGAGGCGTTTCGTACTTGCTTCCGACGGCATTTCGGAAGAGACGTTGCGCGCGATTTATCAATCGCTATACCGGCACGCGTTTTTGGAGCCAAGCCGCTGCGAAATCACACTGCGGCCGGGCTGCACCGTCTCGCACTGCGTCAACGCCGGCGCGGGTCACAGGCTGACCCTGCGCCGCGGCAGGAGTGAGCTCGAAGAAGTCACGGTCGACATCGTCATCCTGGCCACTGGTTACGAGAACGCGTTGCCAGACTTCTTGGAGCCGATGGCGGGCCGGCTGGAAAAAAACGACAACGAATTGGCTATCCGCGAAGATTTTTCGGTGTGCTGGGACGGACCGACCGAAAGTCGCATCTTCGTACAGAACGCGACCCTCGGGCAGCACGGGCTGGCTGATCCAAATCTAGGCCTGCTGGCCTGGCGAGCGCATCGCATCCTCGACAGCCTTCTGGGACGCGTGCCGCAGGCGAACCGCGAGCATGCCGGCTTCATCAGACCTGCCCCCGTCGACAACTGGCCCTACCCCGTCGCGGAAGAAATGGGCAGCGGGATATGACCTACGGCTACTGATCATCGGCGGGGGGGGCGAGGAATGCTGTCCGCCTTCGCTGCAGCGAAGGGCAAGGTGGATGCGGCATCCGGGTCCCCGCGAAACAGCATTCGCGCTGGCCGTCGGCAGCTCGCCCTCGACGCTGGGCCTCATCGACAACGGCTTTAGGAGAAGAGCTCAACCGTAACCGGGCGGCACTCAGTCGTTGCACGCGGGAGCCAGTCGCGGAGCTAGCCCCGCTCTTTCGAACGGCGCCGAAATGCTGCTGCTGGAGGAGCCGAGGCCATCTGACCGCAGAAGAGAGCCAAGCTGTTCGGTTTCTTACGCAGGAGTGGTTGCGGTGTCCAAAAACTTACAGCTGCCAGAAACTTGTCGGGTCGAAGACAGCTGGCCAACGGGCCTATGAGGTTTTCAAAGGGGTAACCATGGAGTTAACGGGCACTAAGCGTGCTGGCACGGCCTTTGCGGCAATACTCGTGAGGGCTGACCGCATGAGAACACGCAAGCCGGATTGGTCGCTACCAACTCGTGTGTTTCGCTCCTGAGAGAGAGAACGACCAGCTAACGCATAAGCGCCAGGAAAGGTGTGGGAATTTGGAGAACGAAACGGTGTTGCGTATCGAGTCCCCCGCTCCGCCAATCAAAGTGGACACTTGGCTGCGTGGCGAGCCCATCACGAACTTTCAGCCCGGCAAGGTCTGTCTTGTTGAATTTTGGGCGAGTTGGTGCGGACCTTGTGTGGCGGCTATACCCCATCTGATGCAGCTGCAAGAGAAATATCAAGACAGTGGATTCGAGGTCGTCGGAATCGCAGCTAGCGAACAGGCTTCAACCGCAGACGAGGCGCGGACCAAGTTGGATGCGTGGCTGACCGAGAGGTTCCCGAATCTGAATTACCGGATTGCGTTCGATTTTACTGGTGAAATGAACAGACTATGGATGCAGGCGAGTTCTTCTCCCGGAATCCCTGAGTCGTTCCTGGTTGATGGCGACGGCCGCATCGCTTTCATCGGACACCCGGCGGAACTCAATGAGGTTCTACCCAAAGTTCTGAACGGCAGCTGGCGCAGCAGCAATGAAGCGAGGGCCGCCGACATAAGGCGGATCGCTACTAGCCAACGCACAGCGCGCGAACGGGCCCGGACCAAACCGATATACGCCAAACTTAAGCCCGCGACACAGGCCGAGGATTGGCCGGCCGCACTCTCGGCAGTTGAAGAAGGCCTGGCATTGATGCCGGACTATATCGGGTTTCGGCAAACTCAAGCGAATCTTCTGCTTCACAAGCTGCGGGACATGCAGAGCGGCTTGCCAGTCATGCGCCAGTTAGTCGAGGACGCGATCAACAAAAAAAACGAGGCCGTGTCTTGGATGGTCATGGCCCTGAATCAGCTCTTCGATCCCGCGATAGACAACGCCCATCTTCCCCGTGCTGAGCGCTTTGCGATAGGCAACACGCTCTCGGAACAAATCCTGACACTGAATCCCCCGGATGGCGACGGGCGCCTTAAATTCCGTTGCTACCTCCCGGTAGCTCAGTATTACCACGAGAGCGGCAACAACGCTCGCGCGATCGAGTTGATCGAAGCGGCACTGGAATCGCTGGATATTCCGGAGCCAATGCCTGATCACATCAAACAGACACACCTTAGCCCCTTGCTCCAAGCCCTGGCCGACTACACGGGTGAGAACGCCTGTTGCGGGGACTTCTGTGTGGCACCGCAATCAAGGCTCCTGAACACTAAAGCGGAGTGGCCTCATGAGCAGAGATTGCAAAGGGCATGACAAGTGGAGTTGAACCCTGGTCAATTCGCCCAATGCATGCGGCCCGCTCGCAGTAAGTATTCCCATGCAGCACCGAGGGGATCGTTTGCTGTGGGTCAAGGCTGGGGCGTGAACGACCTCCAAAGACGGATCGCCGCGGACGCGATGTTCGACGAGAATTTAGCTGTCGCGGAGGACGTCACAGTCCAGGACATGTTCAAGGTCGGCCCAAGCACAGCATTACCTGGAACCCGGCCCGGCCAAGCCGGAGGGCGGCCGCGTAAGCGGGTCCGAAGTTAGCGCAGCCGAACGCAGAGCTCGCCCTCTGAGACGACACTGAATTGAGGAAACGATATGTCTCACACCGCGCTTGATCCTGCCCGTCAACAAGGCAGCAATGCCCTTACCCGACAGACCATCGAACGGCTCCTGGCGCTGATCCCTGCTCAGGACAGGCGATGCCAGGGCAAATCGGACCGAGCTGCTGGTCGACGACTTCATCATCACAAAAAACTGCGTCCTTCAGATCCCGATCATTGGCGATTCTGCTGTGTAGGCTCGACATATTTCACACAGCAGCGGGGATTGTGATCGAGGAGCGCTCTTGCGTCACTACATCGCCAACAATGATGAAATCGATCGGGGTTTCGTGGTTTTCAAGGTCGGGCAGTTAATCGTTTGAGACGTCCACCGCGTCGTCTCCGAGACTTTCCGGAAACTTGCCCGCACCGGTACGAAACTGGGCGACGATTCGACTGCGTTCATTGCCTGTCCGACGTTGCGAGGATGAAACAGAATTTTCGAGGAAGGCTCATGTCAAATCTGGATGAGATGGTGAAGAAAGTCCGAAAGCTGCAACTGCGCGCGGCGATTGCCAAGACGAACTTGCGCGACCTTGCCGAGGGCCTCCCGAACAAATGGACTGAGATAGCGGAAGTCGCCGAGACAGCGCACGCTGTTTATGCCGAGTTGAATAGTGCCCGGAGAGAGCTCGCCAAAATGAGGACCTTACGATGAAGAGCATCACCCGCGACGGCTCCAAATGGGTGCCGGAATATCTGGCTGCTATAGACGAGAAAATCTGTATCGGCTGCGGTCGCTGTTTCAAGGTCTGCTCGCGCGGGGTCATGCATCTTCACGGCGTGGATGACGCGGGTGAAATCCTAGGCATCTGCGACGGGGAAGACGACGACTTCGACGGTGAGCTCAATCGTATGGTCATGGTAGTGGACCATGCCGGCCGCTGCATTGGCTGCGGAGCCTGTGGCCGTGTCTGCCCAAAGAACTGCCAGACGCATGTCGCGGCCGACCAGATTGCAGCATGAGCAGCATCAATGACGGGATAGGAGAACGGCTTTGGACCTCATCATCTTTAGTCGACTCGCGGCAGTGGTTTGGAGCGGCAACGCTGTGTCCGTTCTCTCCGCTTAGCACGCGATCCGTCTAGCCGTCGTCGCTACGCTGGCCTGTTCGCTACTGCTCCAGATGGTTTATTTCGGCAGCATGCTCTTTCTGCTCTGGCAGTCCAGTGTGCTTGTCGAGCAGAGGTAAGGGTAAGCCAACGCAGTTGGAACCAGCCGCCATAAGACGAGTTGAGGAATGAATGTTGAGATGTATCTCAGCTAGTTCTGACTGGGCTGAGTGTTGACGCTGTGTTGAGGCGTAGTGACAGAGCGGAACTCACGTTCACGCTACTTTGAACCAACAAGGGAAGTCGAATTGTCGGTTAAGAATACAGGTGGGCTTGAACTGGCCAGAGGTGGCAACATGCTCGGTGAAGCTGTTGCGTTCGCCACGCGCATAGGAGGCGTCGCAGCACGCCGGCACGGGTCGATCGAACGGAGACGCCGGCTATGATGTTGGGGGCACTTCTGCAACATCCCAGAACACAGCTGGCTCAGCAAGAACGCCCATGACCTAGGCTAGAGGTAGTTCAGCTTGGTCACCTCTGCGGGAGAAAACATGCTGAAAAGGTTCCCACGCTATCCGCTCACCTTTGGCCCAACGCCGATCGAGAAGCTCGATCGCCTCGGCAAACATCTGGGCGGCAAGGTAGAGATCTATGCCAAACGTGAGGACTGCAATTCAGGTCTTGCTTTCGGTGGAAGCAAGCTGCGTAAGCTCGAATACATTGTTCCGGATGCGATCGCGTCAGATGCCGATACGCTGGTCACCGTAGGGGGCGTGCAGTCCAATCACACCCGGATAGTCGCAGCGGTCGCCGCCAGGATCGGCATGAAATGTCTTCTGGTTCAGGAGAGCTGGGTTCCACATGACGACGTCGTCTACGACCGGGTCGGCAACATTCTTTTGAGCCGCATCTTGGGCGCAGAGGTGCGCCTGGTCGACGAGGGCTTTGACATAGGTGTCCGCCACAGTTGGGAAAAAGCGCTATATGACGTCAAGGCACGGGGCGGCAGACCTTATGCGATACCGGCCGGGGCCTCTGTCCACAAATACGGTGGCCTTGGCTATGTGGGGTTCGCTTACGAGGTACGCGCCCAGGAGAAACAGCTTGGGTTTGCCTTCGACTACATTGTGGTCTGCACTGTCACAGGTTCAACGCATGCCGGCATGATCGTCGGGTTCGCGAAGGACGGTCGACAGCGCAACGTGATCGGTATCGATGCATCCGCCACTCCAGCAAAGAGCAAGGCGCAGGTGCTTAGCATTGCCCAACATACAGCGATGCTCGTCAACCTCGGAACCGATCTTGTCGAGGCTGACATCGTGTTGCTCGAGGACTACGCGTACCCGCGCTATGGCGTTCCGTCTGAGGAAACCAAGCAAGCGATCCGTCTGTGCGCGCGTCTCGAGGGTATGATTACTGATCCGGTCTATGAGGGCAAATCGATGCAAGGGATGATCGACCTCGTCCAGAAAGGCGTCTTTCCAGAGGGGTCGAGGGTCCTTTACACCCATCTGGGTGGCGCGCCCGCAATCAATGGTTACGGCTACACCTTCCGTAACGGCTGACGAGCGACAGCTCGCGTATGCCGCCGTGCCGTGCCGGACGTGTCCACGACAGTGCCGAACCGGAAAGGCCGGAGCCAATTTCGCGGACGGTCGATGATCTGGCAATAACGTTCAACGCGTTCCGCGCAGAGGGCTCGAGACCAAATTCCTCCCTGGGCGGTTGGGCCGTCGAGAGACACGAGGCCGTTGAGTTCGTGCTCCGCTGCCATTCTGCGACCCAACGATTGTTCACTCCGCGACAAAGTGCGTTCGGTTCATCTCCTGGGTACCTTACCCAGCCCGTTGCAATCTGAAGAAAAGCTTTGCGCCCAAGTTGGCACGACTCTTGAAGCTCTGTCGACAGTGGAGGAGCCAGGACTCAGATTCCACCACGCAATTGGGATGCTGGGCTGGAGCAGCTCGCACCAATGAGAACGCAACTGAAGGAGAGAGCATGGAATTCTCGCGGATTGCGGTCGAGTTGGGCTTATTCCTCGATGCGACTAATGATGTCGCTGAATCACAGTTGTTCGAATTGTTGGCCGCGTTTGCGCTGAATTTCGATTGCCCGTGGATAGCCTATGGCCCGCTTGCACCAGAACAAAAGGTTTTGAAGCCGACCCGACCGGACTCTGCGATGATGTGGAATTACCCTGATGAATGGCAGGTGCGCTACTTAAAGATGGGTTATGCCAAAATAGACCCGCTCATCAAGAAAGCTCGAAAGGGGGTAGGGCCCTTCCGGTGGAGTGAGGTTTATACCCACGAAAGCACAACTGAAAATGAACGCCGCGTCCTGGACGAGGCGGGGACGTTCGGCTTGAAGTCAGGCGTCACCGTTCCATTACATGGCCCCGCTGGCAGCTTTAAGCTTATATGTTTTTCTAAATCCTCGGACTGCGAATTGGAAAATAGAGCGATCACCTATCTGCAAATTGCCGCGGTACAGTTTCATATGAGGGTTGCGAAGCTCGGAACGCAGAGGTCATCGGAGCACGCCTATAAGATCTCTGATAGGGAAAGAGAGTGCATTCATTGGATATCGAAAGGAAAAACGTCAGGGGAAATAGGGACGATATTAGGACGGTCCCAAAACACGGTTGATTTCCATGTGAAAAACGTGATGCGGAAGTTGGACACGACCCGCAGAACGGCACTTGCTGCGAAAGCTGTGGAACTTGGGATTATCGAACCATAGAAAGGAAGATTCGGAGAGCTCGGTGCGCGGCCTGTCGTGGAGCTCGAGCCTCGTCATACGCGGCGCCGATGGCTGCCCCAACCTCCAAATCCATCACTAGGCCTATCATGTCCCGCAAGAGACCGGAATCACATTCCTCTCCAAGAGCGCACGCAGGTTCGTCATGTCATCGGTCATCGGTGATTCCTTTAAATCAGGTTGGTACCCGCAACTGAGCTTTGCCGGGGAACATCGATGACTGCCGCAATGCCGCTCGCTCGCTGCGGCACTGTTGAGGGCGCGCTCGCGAGCGGCTTCCGCAACCGCGGCGCTACACAGCCTGTGGTGACGTGCTCCAGCGGATCGCACGACTCCTATGATTTGGTCGGCCGAATTCTCGCAGGGGCGATCGGGCTGATCCGTCAACTACCCGATGCCGTAGTATCGGTGCCTGCCCGGAAATTCTAATAGTTGTCCATCGCATTCCCCCAGTATCAGCTCTGGAGACCAACGTAATGATTGGGGTATCTTGAAGAGGATATAGGCATACCCATTTAGAATTCCCGCGAAGTACAGACCCAAAAAAGTGCCGCCCAGCGATTCTGGTGTCAATGTGGCATGAAGAACATCTGCCACGAGCAGCAAGTTTTATCACTCCCCCGTGAATGATCTACGTGCAGAGGACCTAAAGATGAACATCAACGCTTTCACGGCTCATGAATCCAATGTTCGCCGATATTGCCGGGCCTTTCCTACAGTCTTTACGAAGGCCCTGGGGGCGACGATCTGGGACGAGACCGGCAAGCCTCACATCGATTTCCTTGTGGGTTCCGGCGCACTCAACTACGGACACAACAACCCGAATATTATGGCACCAGCAATTGAATATCTTATCGGTGAGAACATTGTCCTGTCGCTTGATATGCATACGGTGGCAAAGCGTGACTTCATTGAAGCCTTTGTGGATTCGATCCTGAAACCCAGGGGGCTTTCCTACAAGATACAGTTTCCTGGGCCGACCGGCACAAACGCCAACGAAGCGGCGCTGGCCCTTGCGCGAAAGTATACCGGCCGCTCGAGCGTCATGGCATTCACGAATGCGTTCCACGGTATGTCGCTCGGCTCCCTGGCGATCTCGGGGTCGGCGTCCACCAGAGAGCTGGGAGGCGTTGCGCGCCACGATGTGATCCGTATCCCTTATGACGGCTATCCGAGCCAAGCGTTCGATTCCGCCAATTACATTGATTGCGTTTTGAGCGACCCAGGGAGCGGCATAGAAAAGCCAGCCGCAATCATTCTGGAGACCATCCAGGCAGAAGGGGGCATGAACGCCGCATCCGCGGCTTGGCTCATAGAAATTCAGCGCATTTGCCGCAAGCATGGCATTGTTTTTATCGTTGACGATATCCAGGCGGGTGCGGGCCGAACAGGCGATTTCTTCTCCTTCGAGTTTGCGAAAATTGAACCCGATATCGTGTGCCTTTCCAAGTCACTGAGCGGTTCAGGTAGTCCGTTCTCCATTGTCCTTATTCGCCCCGACATGGACATATGGAAACCCGGAGAACATAGCGGGACCTTCAGAGGCAATAATTTCGCCTTCGTGACGGCAGGGGCCATGTCCAAAATGTGGTCGGACAGGCGGTTTACTGCAGGCGTGGAGCAGACAGCGGCCAAACTGCAGGGCCACCTTGACGGCCTCGTCGCGAAATTTCCCAGATACATCGAACAAAAACGCGGCCGCGGTCTGATGGCTGGCCTCAAGTGCCGTTCACCGGCCGTTGTTGGCCGTGTGCACGATGTCGCGTTCGAAAATGGTCTGCTTATCGAATCTTCAGGGCCAGGTCGCGACGTCATCAAAATTCTCCCGCCGATAACCATCACCGAAGTCGAACTCGATAACGGCATCGCCATTCTTGATCATGCACTACAGGAGCAAGAGAATGCGTAATAAGACACCTCAAGCGCCGGCCATCTCGCCTGTTTCCATCATAGAGCGGATCCGCTCGATCAGCACTGCGGACATCATCTCAGTCCTGAAAGGCGAGACGACCGCTCTGCACGTTAAGCAGGGTTTCAGTACTGAAGTAGCCGAGGAGATCAGCGCGAACTTCAGTGCCAGTACCGGTCTCAAGCAGCGAAAAGATGGAGTGCCAGGAGAGTATGTCGGCGCATCCCACTACAGGAAGGATGCGGCCACCTATTTCGCCGAGGCCGAAAATGCACGACCGTACGTCGAGGCCCTGTTTAAGAATTTGGTTGACCCGGTCCGAGCAATATTCAGCGCATTGAAGCGCGAGCTTCACAACCAGGGAATTGAATTGCGACTGGCCCGTTCAGAACACGGTCAGGCCAATGTTTGTCGTGCTATCAGCTGGTCTGGCAGCGGCACATTTTCATTGGACCCCCACGACGATGTCGCTCAAGTTCTATGTGCTGAGAGCGGTTATGAGCTCTCATCGGTGGCGCACAACACTGTCGCAGCACTCAACTTTTATCCCAGCATGCCCGAGGAAGGTGGCAATCTGCGCCTCTGGAGCCACAAGCCGACAGTTGCGGACCGCATTTCGCAGGGTGTGGAGACCACTGGTTATCCCTATTCGGCAGCCTATCTGGAGGGCGTTCCCTGTCGGGAGTTCCAGCTCAAGGCAGGGGACATTGCCCTGATCGACGGCGGCTTTGTTCACGGGGTCACCGGTCAATCAGGCAAGGGAAAGCCTCGCCTAGTGCTGAACAGCTTTTTCGGATTTGCGCGACCGGATCTTGTTCTCTGGTGGACCTGAAGTCGACTGACCGCTGCCGATGCGTACATCCGATCGCAACGCTGAGGACCCTTCGGGCACAGTCGTCGGGTTGATCCAAGGACCGGCAGTCTCATAAAAGCGCTTCGCGCTTCAATGCTGCCAGTCGCCGACTCAATTACCAATTATCGTCGCGTTCCCTGCCTGGTGCGCGGGTGATCTAGAAGGGGTGGCGCTTGGTGCTTTGATCACAGAACCCATATGGGCACGACACTGTAAGAAACAGGCTGATGTTGCCGGACCTTCCTGAAAGTTGGGAGCTCGCAGCGGTCCACTGTTTACGGAACGCAGGCCGAACACATACCGGAGGTGACGTTAAGCAAAGGAACAAGCAAGCCTAGAGGTGAAGGCAAACGTCTCCTTCTTCGCAGATAAATTGCGCGTCTAAAGCCCTCCCAGGATCCAGCAATTGCAACGCCGTGACTAGGTGGCGATTCTGCGCCATGCAAGTAAGTATCCTGGGACACCGCTCCGGCGACTAGGGATCCTCTACCGGAGGCGTGTGACTCCAGAGTAGAAGATCCGCTCCAGCCATCGCTCCTTTCGGAACCCTGGCGCGAATACCTACCAAAGAGGTAATCAGAAGCCTCATCGACGGAGCGCAGCTGGATTCGCCTTCGGGCAAACGGCCATTGAAGCGCGGCCGGCGCCAAAGTCGAACGACTTCCGACTGATTTAGGCGCATCGTCGGACCGTATCGGTTATTGTCTACAGAGGTTATGACAAGAAAGCGAAAGTCCATGCCAATAACGATAAATGATAATTACGTAAACGTTACAACTGGATTCGGGATTTTATTATACTTGTGATGCATTGCCGCCTGAGACATGCTAGAAAGTACCTATGTCCAGCCGCCACGACGGGAGATGCATAACGGGCCAGGACGTGGACGTCTAAGTTTTTCAGGAGCCTCACAAGGCAAAGCACCAAGGGAAGTACAAATATGGACGCGCTACCACTAATTTCACTGGCGAAACTGGTCGCGGATGCAACGCAGCGTGAAGAGCAACGTCGCCTACAGATTGCCTGCCAGGAGTACGGGTTCTTCTATCTTGTTGAGCACGGCATCCCGAAGGAACAGATCGGGAAAGCTATCGAGGCTTCCCGACGGTTCTTCGCTTTGCCACAGTCGGTTAAGGAACGTTTCGGTCACGCGGCTCAAGGCATCTATCCCACCAACGCTCGTGGATACAGTCCATTGCACGGCGAAATCCTACATCCCGATGCCGGCCGCGATCCGAAGGAAGTGTTCGATCTCGGAATCGACAACGAAGGCGACCGCCGTCCGTTTGGCGGGAGCACGCTGTTCCCGGATGAGGCTTTGGCTCCTGGTTTCGCGCGAAGCCTGCTTGCCTTGCAGGCCACCGTGCTCCGCGACGTCGTCCCGCAGCTCGGAACCGCGCTTGCCGACGTGATCGGTTTGGAACAGGGCTGGTTCCAACGGTATTTCAGCCCGCCGACACTCGAGCAACGCGTAATTCGGTATCCAGCTCGCGGCGGCACATGCGCCAAGCACACGGATGGTGGCTTCTTCACGCTGCTGCTGCAGGAGGAACTCCCCACCCGGTCGTTGCAGGTATGGTTGCGCGGGCGTTGGATGCCAGTGCCGAGCCTGCCCGACAGTCTCGTAGTCAATTTGGGCGATATGCTTCAGGCGTTGAGCGACGACAGCTTCAAGAGTACGCCGCATCAAGTCGCGCACAATGGCCTGACCGACCGGATTTCGCTTCCCTTCTTTATCTATCCCGAGGTCGACGCGCGCCTGACTTCGCAGGGAGGGCGCCACGCCTTCAATGTCGCGGAAATGATGCTGCGCAATTACGAGTCAGTCGAAACCGGGAATGGCGCCGGGCGTGCCCGAGAATTGCAGTAAGTGTCCGGTGTTCTCAGGCTGCGTGAACTCATGGCGACGACCATCTCGGGCGATACGCTGGGAGAACTCACGCAATTTTGTACATTCCGCGTCGCGCGTATAGCGCGGCGGCAGGCGGACGGAAGGCCGTTTGTAGCCATGTTCCTTGCCGCGCTTAGACAATCTTCAAGAGCAGAAAAATACTCACATGCTCGTGAGTCATGATCTCACCTATGCGTCGCAGGCGACGCAGAATTGGGTCAGCGATCTGGCGTGGAGACTTCGTTGGCATGATCGCGAGCGGGTTTTCCTAGCGTTGATTGCGACGCTGCACGCGCTACGCGACTGCCTGCGTCTCGACGAAGCCGTGTACATGGGTGCGCAGCTGCCAGCCTTACTGCGCGGCTTTTACTACGAGGGTTGGCATCCCGGCCGCCGCGCCATAGCCAGGAACCGGAATACGTTTCTAGATCGGATCCACGACGGCGTCCACCGCGATCCGGCAGTGGATCCGGAAGAGGTCGCCCGCTCGGTCCTAAGCCAATTGGCGGACCGTTTGTCTGCGGCAGAGATGGAAGAGGCCAAGGCTGCAACTCCCAGAGTTCTGCGTGACCTTTGGCCAGCCTGAGAGACCTGTGCCCATGGGCAGGCGGGGACAACGTACCTGTGCATTCTGGCGAGCCGTCTGACCGGTATCGCCTTGAGCGCTTCTTTCACCTGTCAGAGTTCTAAAAGCACGAACTCGCAGTGGCCGACCAATGATTGTGGCAGCGGGCTAACCTCCAATCCGATCACCTCTATTCATTCAGGGCTGACGGATTGCGGGTGCCTCTTGTTTATTGAACCTGAGCCCTTTGGGATCCTTCCATATTCGCGGATCGGCAGACCGACGAATTGGTGACACCCCCAATTCTGCTAAGCTTCATAGATATCGCCGGCATGCGGATCCCGGCCCAGCGCCTCCTGAACCTGCAGAGTCTTCCCGCGACGCATATCGGTCCGGCGGACCGCCAACCAGATCCGCACTGGCTCGGGATCGGGATCATGAAACGCCTAGCGCCTTCATCATCGCCGCCGCCAGTGTTGGCGGCGTGGTCAGCGGAATCCGCAGCCGCACCTTGCCGGCCACCTCCAGCTCGATCACCGCCGGGGATGCCGCCGGCCGCGAAACGGCGACAGGCTCGTCGGGAGCCACGACAACTTCGGCAAAGCCCGTCTCGCGGGCTCTCACCGTGCGGCGACATCGTACTGACGCGCCACCGCCGTCACTGTGGCCCCGGGCGCGAATGCCGCGGCCAGTATCCGGCACTGATCCGCTTCACTCCAACGACGCCGCCGCTCCGGCCCGGTCAATAACGTCACATGGCTCATGCTGTGCTGTTAACTTCGCTCGTAAGGACGACCTCAAGAGCGCAGCCTCGCTACCGTGCCATCTTCTCGCAAGCGCCGAAGTTCGCCGGCTTCCGATTACATGGGGTAATCTGAAGCTTCACCAGAGGCGTACGAAGCTTCAGGTCATCCATCTCCTCCAATCCTGATTCAAATGCTGATAGGGAGGATTGCAGCTTGCCCGACACATTGCAGGTTTAGCAACACTCCCCGCAATTTGTCAGAGCAGAAGACTACCGGGCCGGAAAATCCAGATCGAATTCACCATCGAGGATACCAACAGGGATGGCATCAGGGCAAAAGTCTTTCCTCGAGGCCGAGCTACACCTGTGTGGGGCGATGATTGTCAAGCTTGCTCCTGGCTCGTTTCCTCATCTTCTCGTTCGGGTCGATTGGTGACCATCTCCTCGTGCCGACCTGGCTTCGAACTGGCCGCCGCGCGCAGTGACGGTCAAGGGTGGGCCGCAGGTCCCCATCGCGAAGCGACTTGTCCTTGACGGTCACGAGCACGGGCGGCAGGCTTTGCCGGATCGGGTGAGCCGTTTCCAGTGGGGCCAAATGCCGACGACAGATTTCCGAGGCGAGCTCGCCGAGCCAGGCGCGAAGGTCGCGCGGCAGACTTGTATGCGGTAGATCGCTGTGGGATCTGACCGTGATGCAGCATGCGCATCGGTGGCGAAGCTCCGGGGCGGCGGGGCCCATTCTACGCCGGCGGTCCAAAAGGACCATGTGTAGCTTCGGGTTGCCGCCACCTCGGATCGTCATCGGCAGACCCTGCTGCGGGCCCGCCAATTGGGGTGGGCTTTGTTCTCCCCTCTTCCCACGTGCCTCCATCACGCCGCACGCACGGTGACGCCCTGCGGCACCTCGCCCGCGGTGACGAAACGCCACAGCGCAATCAGCAGCTTGCGTGGCAGCGCCACGATCATCGTCTTGCGCCTGGTTTTGCGGCCGTCGCTCGTGCGCGCCTGGAACCATTGGGCCAGGTCGCTGTCCTTCTGGAACCTAAGAAAGCGCCACGCCAACTGGATCATGCGGCGGCGCACGCGGGCATTGCCGGCGCGCGCCAGCCCTTTCTCGCGGCGGCGTTGGCCGCTCTCGTCTGGCGACCCTGTCCAGCCCGGCATAGCGCGCCACGGCGCGGAGGTCGCGCAACGGGCGCGACAGGATCTCGTGGACCAGCATGTCGGCGGTCTCGACGCCAATGCCGATGATCCGCGCCAGCAGGCGAACCATCGCGTGACCGTTCGCCGCAGCCGGAGCCGCCGCCAGCCGGCGCAGGCGCTCCTGTTCGATGGCGCGGATCTGCGCGCGCACGAGGTTGAGGCGCTCAAGGAAGCGGTAGAGCTCGGCGCGGCTGTTGTCCGGCAGCGGCGTTCCCTCCGCCGTTCGGATGCCCTCCAGCCTGTCCGCCGCCTGGCGCAGGCTCAGCCGGAAGCTGCGGACCCCGAAGCGGGCGAGGATCGCCTTGACGCAGTTGATGATTCGCGTCTGCTCGCCGGCCAGAGTCCCCCGCTCGCGGTTCGGCCGCCGCGCGTCCTCCTCTTCGAGTGTCTGGATCGCAGCCATGGAGCAAATAACGTTTCTCGCCGCGCAGCCAGCCGAGAAAAGCACGCATCAAAAGCTCGGTGTCGAGGATCGGTCTTGGCGCGGCGGTGCTCGCGCGACACTGGAACGCTCGAGGGATGGATGGCATGGGCCTCGATGCCGTGCGCCCGCAACCAGCGCGCCAGCCAGAAGCCGTCGCCCGCAGCCTCATAGGCGACGGCGATCCGCTTGATCGTATGCCCGGCCCGGCTGGCTTCGTCGCGCCAGCGCTGCAGCAGCTTCAACAGTGCTGGCGCGTCGGCACCGATCTTCTTCAGCGGCTGGTGTCAAAGCCGCTCGAATTTTCCCCAAAAGTGCCGAAGTAAAATTCCCAGTTTCGCCGCTCAGGCTGTCGCGGAGGGGTGTCCATTTTTCCGAGGCCGGCCGCGCGGCCGCGATGGTGGATTTAATGTCGGCGGCGTGATGGAGGCTTTTGATCGCAAGTGTTCGGGCATGAGCTCGGCGTGCTGGCGGAGCCGATAACTCGATCCTTCGATCTGGACGACGACCGCACGGTGAAGCAGGCGATCGAGAAGTGCGGTTGCGACGACAGGGTCGCCGAAGACCTCGCCCCATTCGGCGAAGCCGCGATTTGAGGTGAGAATCATTGCGCCCTTCTCGTAGCGGGCGTTGACGAGTTGGAAGAACAGATTGCCGCCACCGTGGACGACGGGCAAGTAGCCGATCTCATCGACAACGAGCAGAGCAGGCCGGCAGAGGAAGCGGATGCGTTCCTGCAGGCGGTCTTCGCGTTCGGCCCTTGCCAGCGCGGCGATGAGTTCGGCGAGCGTGCAGAAATAGACGCTCTTTCCAGCCTTCACAGCCTCGACTGCAAGCGCAATGGCCAGATGGCTCTTGCCTGTGCCGGGCGGGCCGAGGAAGTGGACGACCTCGCAGCGGGCGACGAAGCCGAGTTGGGCCAGCGTGAAGATTCGATCGCGGTCGAGCGAGGGCTGGAAAGAGAAGTCGAAGCCGGCGAGGGTCTTGATCGTGGCCAGGCGCCCCATGCGCAGTGCCGTCTTGATCCGGCTGTTCTCGCGCAGGGTCAACTCTTCCGAGAGGAGGATGTCCATGGCTTCGAGGGCGGCGATCTCGCCTTTCTCGAGCCGGCGCACGACATGATCGAGCGCTTCGAGCGCCCGCGGCATCTTCAGGCCGACGAGGTCGCGGCGGATCCGATCGATGGTGGATGGCGTGTGTCGTTCGTCATGGACGTTGCTCCTTCGCCATCACCCGGGCGACGGCGTCGTAGAAGGCCAGCGGGCGCTGAGCGACCCTGGTCGCCCGAGCCATGAAGAATGACCTCGTCGTTCCGCAGTCTTTGTGGGCGCTTGTGGACGTGGATGTTGCGATCACCCGGCTCGACATGACGCTGGTGCCGGCCTTCGAGAATAGGATGGGTGACAATCAGTGCGCCGTCCTCGAAGATGCGCAACTCTTCGGCCAGCGTGTACCTCGACGACACGTCGCCTCGTGGCCTCGGGCACGCTTTAGAAATTGCCGCCGACGCTGACCATGCCCTCCCGGCTGATACGTCGCTCGAGCTTTAGGACCGATCGGAACGGAGCCAAAGGCAGCGGCCGCAGCGCGGCCCGCTCCTCGGCGAAAGCTTCGTTGACGATACGCCTTGTGGGGGCGTGAACCCTCGGGTTTGCGACCGTGTCCAGCCAGTGACGCAACTGGGCGTTCAGGTCTTCGAGATTGCGAAAGGAGCGGGCCAGGAAGAAGTCCTCCCGAATGTAGCGGAACGGCCGCTCGACTTGCCTTCGTTTCGGCGCGGTAAGGCCGACACGCCTTGGGATGGAAACCATAGTGGCGGGCAAGATCGACGAGGGCACGTTATAGACGATGCCGCTGGTATCGCCTTCGCCGATCACAGCCGTCTTCATTCGGTCGTAAAGCACTTCGCGAGGAGCGCCGCTCAGCGCCTCGAAAGCCCCAGCATGGCAGCGCAAGACAGTCGGCAGATCCTGGTGGACGACGAAGCGTGCCTTCGAGACCCCGCCCGGCGAGCAGCCGCAGGTCGACTTTCCCAGTTCAATGCGAACCTCGTATCCGCGCTCCGCCGCGGCAGGACGGACGTCGCGCAGGAAGTCGGTAACGGCCGTGTAGCCGCCGCCATAGCCGAGGTCCTTCAGTTCGCGGAAAAGCCGGCTGCCGGTGAGCCCGGGATATCGCATGACGCGTTCGCGAAGATAGGCTGTGAAGGGATCGATCACCGCCTGACGCGGCTTGCGCGGTCCGTAGGCCGGAGCCTCGAGCCCGCGCAATGTATTTGCGCACCGTCTTGCGGTCGATCCCGCTCTCCCTGGCGATCGCCGACACCGACAGGCCTGCCGATGCAAATCCAGTATCATCATCATCTCCCCGACCTGATCACCGAAATCCCTCCCCCGACCATCAGGAGAAGCATCAACGATCACGCGCCGCGGTCTCCCGGAGCGCGCTCCGGGAGACCGGCGACAGCGCTAAACTGGGGGAGATTCAAACGGCACTTCTGGGGAGTATTGAGCCGGCATCGACAGCTGGCGCTTGAGACCCGGAACAAGGGCGGTGACGAGCCACTTCGCCTTGCTCATTTCGATGACGGCGATGATCGTGTTATTCTGTTCGAGACGGGCAAGGGACCGGCTCGCGTCAAAAGATTGCGACATGGGACGCCTCCTTCTGATGGTGGTTTTGACAGCGCCGAAGGATGCCACACCCTCGCCGCTCGCCCTATAGCATCTACGCAGCGAGGCCACGACCGCGGTGTGCGCCAATTCGCTCTACGCTCCAAATCAGTTTGCCAGTGTCAATCCATGGGAATACTCCGAACAAAGCCGGCCTCCTATGAAGCACCGAAGGCTCCTGCTGGGAAACCTCCAAGAATGCTCGTCTGGCTAACAATCTGAAAGGAGGTATAACGCACCCACCCGTGTTGGTAGGTTTCAGAATGTGGAAGACGAGCTAGGATGCTGGAAAGACAATGGTATTCGAGCTACTTTTCTAAAATGAAATTGGTGCTTTTTTACTGGACACTGCCGATTTAACGATGATGTGCTGGTTTTAGCGCGGGAGTTGCGCAGTTTTCGGGGGTGCTTGGGGTGCTTGGGGTGCTTGGGGTGCTTGGGGGC
>NZ_JAIUIQ010000029.1:0-79098 GCF_020165735.1 Mesorhizobium sp. B283B1A | reverse complement strand
CCCCCCCCCCCCCCCCCCCCCCCCCCCCCCCCCCCCCCCCCCCCCTCGCCAGCACGCCGCAGCCCACCCCGCAATAGGGGCAGGTGGTCCTCACCTCGCGCGCTGCGTCAATCTCCATGTTCAGGCCGCGCGGCTGGCAAGCGCTTCCAGCGCGATGAACAGATGTTCGCCTTCCCGTTTCACCGGGATGGTGCGCACCGCGCCCTCGTCGGCGCCGAGCGCCTTGCCAGTCTCCAGCGAGATCACCCAATTGTGCAGGGGGCAGGTCACCGCCGCGCCATGGACGATGCCCTGGCTAAGCGGCCCGCCTTTGTGCGGGCAGTGGTCATCGATGGCATAGACATGGTCGTCGGCGGTGCGGAAGACAGCGACCTTGCCCTCTGGCGTGGCGCCGCCACGCGCGCCACGACGGGGGATGTCGGAGAGGGTGCCGATTGCGATCCAGTTCATTGCGCTGCCTTTGCTTGGTAGGATTGCGCCTCGCGCAAACATCTCCATCACTCCGCCGCCTCGGCAAACCCGACCGAAGCCATCGGCCTGAATTCGTGCTTGTCCTTGCCCGAAACGCGCTCCGACCACGGATCGACCTGGGCGAATTTCTGCGAGAAGACGAAGCGCTCGTAATAGGCCTTGCGCTTGTCCGCATCGTCCATGATCTGGCGCTTGATCTCGGGGATGCCGATGCGCTTTGCCCATTTGTAGATGCGCTCGAGATAGCGGCCCTGCTCGCGGTACATCTGCGTCAGCGCCACGATATGCTGCAGCGCCTCGTCTTCCGTCTTCACGAGGCCGAGCACTTCGGTGCCCTTGATGTCGAGGCCGGCGGCCCCGGCGAAATGGATCTCGTAGCCACTGTCGACGCAGATGACGCCGACATCCTTGCAGGTCGCCTCGGCGCAGTTCCTCGGGCAGCCCGACACCGCCATCTTGACCTTGGCCGGGGTCCACGAGCCCCACATGAATTTCTCGATGCGGATGCCGAGGCCGGTCGAATCCTGCGTGCCGAAGCGGCACCAGTCGGAACCCACACAGGTCTTCACCGTGCGCAGGCCCTTGGCGTAGGCGTGGCCCGAGACGAAGCCGGCCTGGCCGAGATCGGCCCACACCGCCGGCAGGTCTTCCTTGCGGATACCCAGCATGTCGATGCGCTGGCCGCCAGTGACCTTGACCATCGGGATCTCGAACTTGTCGACGACATCGGCGATGGCGCGCAGCTCGGCCGCATTGGTGACGCCGCCCCACATGCGCGGCACCACCGAATAGGTGCCATCCTTCTGGATGTTGGCGTGGACGCGCTCGTTGATGAAACGCGATTGATAGTCGTCGGCGTACTCGTCTGGCCAATCGCAGACGAGATAGTAGTTGAGCGCCGGCCGGCATTTGGCGCAGCCGCAGGAGGTCTTCCACTCCAGTTCCTGCATGACGGCTGGAATGGTCTTCAGCCCCTTGGCCTTGATCAGCCGGCGCACCTCGTCATGGCCGAGCGTGGTGCAGCCGCACATGGGCTGTACGGCGGCCGGGTTGTAGTTGTCGCCGATGGTCAGCACCATCAGTTTCTCGACCAGCCCGGTGCAGGACCCGCAGGAGGCCGAGGCCTTGGTGTGGGCCCTGACGTCGTCGAGCGAGGTCAGGCCCTTGGCCGTGATCGCGCTGGTGATCTTGCCCTTGCAGACGCCGTTGCAGCCGCAGATTTCCGCATCATCCGGCAAGGCTGCAACGGCCGCCATAGGGTCCAGCGGGGCACCCCCCTGGTAGGACTGGCCGAAGATCAACGTATCGCGCATTTGCGATATGTCGGTCTGTTTCTTCTTGAGGTCGTTGAACCAGGCGCCGTCCGCCGTCTCGCCATAAAGCACGGTGCCGATGATGCGGTCGTCCTTGAGCACCAGCCGCTTGTAGACGCCGGCGGCGGCGTCGCGCAGCACGATCTCCTGGCGATCCTCGCCTTCGGCGAAATCGCCGAGCGAGAACAGGTCAATGCCGGTGACCTTGAGCTTGGTTGGCGTGTCCATGTGGACGAAGGCGGCAGCCTCGTCGCCGGCGAGTTGGCTCGCGGCAACGCGCGCCATCTCATAGAGCGGCGCCACCAGCCCATAGACCATGCCGTTGACCTCGGCGCATTCACCGAGCGCGAAGACGTCGGGGTCGTTGCTGCGCATGCCGGCGTCGACGATGATGCCGCGATTGACGGCAATGCCCGCCTCTTTGGCCAGCGCCGCATTGGGCCGGATGCCGACCGCCATCACCACCAAAGTCGCAGGGATGACTGTGCCGTCGGCAAGTTCGACCTGCTCCACCTTGCCGTTGCCCGTGATTGCCTGTGTGTTGGCCTTGGTAATGACCTTGATGCGGCGTTCTTCGACCGCGCGCTGCAGGAGATAGCCGGCGGCTGGATCGAGTTGGCGCTCCATCAGCGTCGGCATGACGTGCAGCACGGTGACGTCCATGCCCTGGGCGCTCAGGCCGGCCGCGGCCTCGAGCCCAAGCAGGCCGCCGCCGATGACCACGGCCTTGGACCTGGACTGGGCGGCAAGCATCATTGCCTGGACGTCGTCGAGATCGCGATAGGTGAGCACGCCGGGCAGATTGTGGCCCGGCACCGGGATGATGAACGGCACCGAGCCGGTGGCGATGACCAGCTTGTCGTAAGGTTCGGTGACGCCGTGGTCCGAGGTGACGGTCTTGGCCGTCCGGTCGATGGCGACGATCTTGTGGCCCTTGTACAGCGTGATGTCGTTGGCGATGTACCAGCCATCGCCGTGGATGATGATTTCCTCATACGCCTTTTCGCCGGACAGCACCGGCGACAGCATGATGCGATCGTAGTTCACCCTGGGCTCGGCGTTGAAGATGGTGACCTGGTAGCGGCCCGGGGCCTGCTCTAACAGGTGCTCCAGCATGCGCCCAGGGGCCATGCCGTTGCCGATGATGACGAGTTTTTCGGTCATTGGTCTACTCCGCGGCTTCGACGAAGCGGTGGCGCTCGTAGAGGAATTTCAGCACCGCCTCGCGGCAGCGCAGGAAGGTGCGGTCCGAGGCGAGTTCGATGCGCCGGCGCGGACGGGCCAGCGGCACGGGAAGCACCTCGCCGATGGTCGCGGCCGGGCCGTTGGTCATCATGACGATGCGGTCGGAGAGCAGCACCGCCTCATCGACATCATGGGTAATCATGATCGTCGTCGAGCCGAGCCTGGAATGGATGTCCATCACCGCGTCCTGCAGATGGGCGCGGGTCAACGCGTCGAGCGCGCCGAAAGGCTCATCGAGCAGCAGGATCTTCGGCTCCATGGCCAGCGCGCGCGCGATGCCGACGCGCTGCTTCATGCCGCCCGAGATTTCCGCCGGCCGCTTGTCCCTTGCATGCGCCATCTGCACGAGATCGAGATTGCGCATGATCCAGTCGTGCCGCTCGGCCTTGCTCTTGGAACGGCCAAAGACCTTCGACACCGCCAGGTTGATGTTCTCGTAGACCGTCAGCCACGGTAAAAGACTGTGGTTCTGGAACACCACGGCGCGCTCGGGTCCGGGGCTGTCGACCTCCTTGTTCTCGAGCAGCACGGCGCCTGCGGACACCGTGGTCAGCCCGGCGATCAAGTTGAGCAAGGTCGACTTGCCACAGCCGGAGTGACCGATGATCGAGACGAATTCGCCCTTGTCGATGGTCAGCCGGATATCCTTCAGGACCTCGCTGACCTGGCCGCCGCGGGCAAAGGATTTGTCGATATGGTCGAGTTTCAGATAGGCGGTCATCACGCTCTCCTCACTTTGCCGTCGTGCCGCGGGTGACGAAGACGCCGACCGCGGCGACCAGGCGGTCGAGGCAGAAGCCGGTGACGCCGATATAGGCGAGCGCGACGATGATGTCGGGCAGCCGCGACGAGTTCCACGCGTCCCAGATGAAGAAGCCGATGCCGACGCCGCCCGTCAGCATTTCGGCGGCCACGATGGCGAGCCACGACAGGCCGATGCCGATCCTGAGGCCGGTGAAGATGTAGGGTGCCGCGGCCGGCACCATGATCTTGATGAAGAATTCGAGCGGGTTGAGCCGCAGGATGCGGGCGACGTTGCGGTAATCCTGCGGGATGTTACGCACGCCGACGGCGGTGTTGATGATGATCGGCCAGATCGAGGTGATGAAGATGACGAACAGCGCCGACGGGCTGGAATCGCGGAACGCGGCCAGCGACAGCGGCAGCCAGGCGAGCGGCGGCACGGTGCGCAGGATCTGGAACACCGGATCGAGGCCGCGCATCGCCCAGATCGACTGGCCGACCAGCGCGCCAAGGGCAACGCCGACGACCGCCGCCATGCCGAAGCCGATGGCAACACGCTGCAGCGAGATCAGCACCCGCCAGGCCAGCCCGATATCCTGCGGGCCGTTGTCGAAGAACGGATGCGCGATGAGGTCGTAGGCCTCGTTCCACACTTGGCTGGGCGGCGGCAGGCTCGATGTCGGCGACGAGCAGGCGATTTGCCAGACGACGAGCATCAAAGCGATGACGACGACCGGCGGCACCAGCGTGCTCGCCAGCTTTCCGGCGATCGCGACCGGATCGAAGCGGCGTCGAGCCTTGACCGTGAAGGCGATGACTTCGGCCGGCTTGGCGGGAAAGGCCTTCACCTTGGTGTCCTCGATCGTCTGGATAGACATGTCTGGGAAAAACTCCGTGGGCAGGTGGTAAGGGCCGGCGGCGACGGCGCAACTCGCCGTTTGCGCTGGTCACGACAAACGGCGCAACGCGCCGTTTGCGAAGGTCAGGCCGAAGCCTTGATCTTGAGGCTGTCGAGATAGGCGGACGGGTTGGCTGGATCGAAGACCTTGCCGTCGAAGAAGGTCTCGACACCGCGCGAGGAGGATGCCGGAATGTCGGCCGCGGCAACGCCGAGATCCTTGGCCGCCTCGCGCCACAGATCCTCGCGGTTGACCTGGTCGACCAGCGCCTTGATGTCGGTGGTGGGCGCGAATTTGCCCCAGCGTATGTTCTCGGCGAGGAACCAGCTGTCATGGCTCTTGAAAGGATAGGAGACGCCGCCCTTCCAGAACTTCATGTAGAGATCGGTGCCGGTGGCGACGCGGCCATTGCCGTAGTTGATGTCGCCCTTGAGGCGGCCGATGATGTCGGCGACCGGCACGTTCATCCATTGCCGTTTGCCGATGATGGCGGCCATTTCGTCCTTGTTCTGCGTGGCCTCGCACCATTGCTGGGCTTCCATGACGGCCATCAGGATCGCCTTGGTGGCGTTCGGGTATTTTTCGACGAATTCGGCGCGCAGGCCGAGCGCCTTTTCCGGATGGCCCTTCCACAACTCGCCCGTCGAGGCGGCGGTGAAGCCGACGCCCTGGTGGACGAGCTGCTCGTTCCACGGCTCGCCGACGCAGAACACGTCCATGTTGCCGACCTTCATGTTGGCCACCATCTGTGGTGGCGGCACGACGATGGTCGAGACATCCTTGTCGGGATCGATGCCGCCGGCGGCCAGCCAGTAGCGCAGCCACAAATCATGGGTGCCGCCCGGGAAGGTCATGGCGGCCTTGATGTCCTTGCCGGCCGCCTTCTTGGCGGCGAAAACGTCCTTCAGCTTCGAGGCATCGAGGCCGACGCCGGTTGCGGCATATTCCTGCGCGACCGAAATGCCCTGGCAGTCGTAGTTGAGCCGCGCCACGATCGCCATCGGCATCGGCTGGTTGTTCTGCGTCACCTTGCCGGAGTGCATGAGATAGGGCAGCGGCGTCAGTATATGGGCTCCGTCGATGCCGTTGGCGGCGCCGCCGAGCATCAGATTGTCGCGCGTCGCGCCCCACGAGGCCTGTTTCAGCACCTCGACATCGGGCATGCCGAATTTCGCGAACAGCCCCTTCTCCATGGCGACCATCAGCGGTGCGGCATCGGTCAGCGCGATGAAGCCGAGCTTGGCGCCAGTGACTTCCGGAGCGGAGGTGGCGGCATAGGCGCCGGACGGAAAGAGCTTGCGGGCGGCGATGAACAGGCCGGCCGTCATCGCACTGCTGACCAGAAAATCACGACGCGTCACATCCCCGAGCGATGTGCCGGTGCCGATTAATTTCTTCATTGTCTTCTTCATCGTCGTCTCCGGTTGAACGCGATCCGCGCCGTCGATTGACCCAAAAACAAAAAAGCCGCCGGCCAGGTCGTCGCGTCCGGGAATCGGATCGCGTCTTGACCTGAGCGGCAGCTTTGCCTGTGGCGCCCGCCATTGGACGCCTGTTCCGTGACCCGCGAAGGGCCTGTCTATTTCAAAGCAGGAACCGTGCCAGTTTGACCGTGAGGGAAAAATATCAATGGAATCATTGATAAACGCCGATCGTCAACGCGTCGGGCGCCATGGCGAGCAGACCAAAGATTGTTCACCAGAGCAATCGCGCGCACAATTTTTGTGCAATGCACAAGAATGGCGCGGAAACGATCAAGCTTCCGCGCGGGCCGATTTCTGCTTCTCGACATACGCTTCGATCTGGTCCGGATCGAAGATCTGGCCGTCAAAGAAACCGTCAGGGCCAAGCACCAGGCCCGCCCCGGTCGCGCCGACCGCGGTTGCGGCGTTGAGCGCGCCCTCGACCTTCGAATTGGCACCCGGCAGCGCCACGCCCAGCGGCTTCAGCGCCGAACGGTAGAGGTCAGGACGGTAGCAGTCGCGGGCAATGGCGAGATTGTCGGGCGTGTGCGCGACATGCCCCCAGCGCACCATCTGTGTGTAGAACCACAAGGCATGGCTCTTCCACGGGAAGTTCGCCGCCTTGTCGAAGGGCACGAAGAAGTCGTCGATATCCAGTTCCGCCCCGCCACCCAACTGGAGATGGCCGGTGAGGATCGGCATCTGGACAGCCGGCGGCAGGCCGAGGAAACCAGCTTTGGCCATCACATCGGCCAATTCGGCGCGGTTCGCCGGATCCTGGCACCAGCGCGCCGAATAATGCAGCGCGCGCAAGAGCGCCGTCAGGGCTTCGGGGGACTGCTCGGCCCAGGCTTTGCGCACGCCGACCACCTTCTCCGGGCTGTTGCGCCACAACAGCGCCTTGACGGTGACGATATGGCCGGTGCCGGCCGCCACCGCGGCACTGTTCCAGGGCTCGCCGACGCAATAGCCATCGATGCGGCCGGCGGCCAGCGCGTCGGCCATGAAGGGCGGCGGCACGATGACGATCTCGATCTCGCGCTGGGGATCGATGCCGCAAGCGGCCAGCCAGTAACGCAGTTCGTAATTATGCCCCGAATGCGGGTGCACGACGGCAAAGCGCAGCGGATCATGGCCAGCGGCCGCGCGTTCGCGGATGAGCGCGCCAAGTGCCGCACCCGCGCGCGCCGGATCGAGATCGGGCGCCGCGCCGTGCGCCGCCATGCCTTCCCACACCGCGTTGGAGATGGTGACGCAATTGCCGCCGAGACCAAGCGAGAACGGCACGATGGTCTCGGAAGCGAGCGGTGTCAGCCCGAGATTGCAGGCGAGCGGCATCGGTCCCAGCATGTGCGCGAGATGGAAGTGGCCGATGGCGATGCGGTCCCGGATGTTGGCCCAGGAGGTCTCGCGATGCAGCGTCAGGTCGATGCCTTCGCGCCTGGCGAAGCCAAGCTCGCCGGCGGCGACCAGCACTGCGCTGTCGAAAAGCGGCATGAAGCCGGCGGTTATCTGGTGCTCGGCGCCCATCGTCATTCGTCCTCCGCCGGTCCCAGCAGCCCGGCGGCAGTCACCAGGCTCTGGGCGATGTCGCCGATCTTGCGGTTCTGGTTCATCGCGGTCTTGCGCAGCAGCGTGTAGGCGGCTTCTTCCGTCAGCCCGCGCGACTTCATCAGGATGCCTTTGGCACGGTCGATCACCTTGCGGCTCTCCAGTTCGCTACGCGCCTCTTCCAGTTCGCGCGCCATGCGCGAGAAGGCATTGAAGCGGCTTACTGCCATGTCGAGGATTGGCTTGACGCGTTCTTGCCGCAGGCCGTCGACGACATAGGCCGAAACGCCGGCATCGACCGCGGCCTCGATCGAGGCCTGGTCGGAGCGGTCGACGAACATGGCGATCGGGCGCTTCACGGCGCGCGACAGCTGGAACATGTTTTCCAGCATGTCGCGGTTGGGGTTTTCGAGGTCGATGACGATGACGTCAGGCTCGATCTCGGCGATCTGCCGTGCAATGCCGGTGACATCGTGAATGACGGTGACCTGCTGATGGCCGGCCTCGCGCAGGCCGGCCTCGATTATCGAGGCGCGGATGCGATTTTCATCGATCACCAGGACTGCTAGGGCGGGGCGGCGGATCATGCCTGCATTGTGGGCAAGGCCGTCAAATTGTGCAATGCGGCATAGCCATGTCCATCAATTAGACCGCAGCCATGCGCGTCATGGCGTTCGCCGCACGAGATCAGCCGCAGACGCGAACGTCTTCAATCACCTTGTGGTGGTGGCGCCAATGCACGACCGTTTCGACGTGGCAGCGATGGTGCCGGTGGTGGCGCCGGTATACGCGATCCCGGTAATCGCTATCACTGTCGTACTGGACGCTCTGGTCGTCATCATACTGGTTGTCATAATACCGATTGTGGTGACGGCGGATAACAATTCCGCTGTCGGAATCATCGTCCGATGAATATCGGTTGCCGTCGTCGGACTGGATAATCACGCTTGCGGCTCGCGTTGGTGCAGTCACTGCCGCTGTCGCGGCAAATGCCAACATCGAAGCCAAAATCACTTTTTTCATTTCATCCTCCTGCCTGTCCAAGAGGTATAAACTCATGGAAGAACCGGGCGTTCCCGTTGCATCTACACGCTTTGCGACGCCGGGGACATCATGGCGTTATCAGGATCGGCCATACGATCGAGGCGAACAAGCGCCGTGAGCGGCAGATGGTCGGAGGCAACGCGCGAAAGCGGCGTATCGTGCGCCTCCACCGCCGCGATCAGTCCGTGCCGATTGGTCATGATCCGGTCGAGAGCCAGCAGCGGCAGGTTTGACGGGAAGGTGGGGACCGCCGGCGGCTGCGGACCGAAGGTCGCATGCAGCGTGTTGAGCGCCGAGCGGTTGCCAAGCCGCCATTCGTTCAGGTCGCCAAGCAGCAAGGTCGGCTTTTCGTCCGGGCTGTTCATGAGATCGAGCACGACACGTGCCTGCTGGGAACGTGAGTGGCGCAACAAGCCGAGATGAGCGGCGATGACGCGCAAAGTCTGGCTTCCATCCATCTCGATCTCCGCCACGACCGCACCGCGCGGCTCCAGCCCCGGAAGCTTGATCTGATGCACGTCGCGAACCACGCCCTTCTTGAACAGCAGGACATTGCCGTGCCAGCCATGGCCCTTGCCGGTGGCCGAAATCGGCACGGGAACAAGGCCGGTTTCCCGTTCGAGCCGGGGCAGGTCGAGAAGCCCGTCACGGTCGCCGAAACGATTGTCGGCTTCCTGCAAAGCGATGACATCGGGATCGATTTCGCGGATCACGCGGCTGGTGCGCTCGGGATCGAATTTGCGGTCGACGCCGATGCATTTGTGGACGTTGTAGGAGGCGACCAATGTGCCGGTGGTGCCGCTCGTCTTGTGCGCGGCAGCGTTTGCCTTCTGCATCCGACGGTCGCGAATGGACAAAAGCATGCTTGCCGGCAGGCTGCGTCCGTTCATCCGCATCGCGTGCCCGCCATTTCAGCCGCTTTCATCATGCACATCAAATAGAGTCTTTCCGTCTGTGTTCCATGATCGGCGTCAAACTATCTGGCAAACACGTCGTTTTGTTAAAGATAGGGCAAACCCCTCTAGAGATAGGGGTAAACCCATCTAGAGATAGGGTGAACCGAGCCAAAGGACCCGGTCGAACAGCCTGATGAGGAATGGCCGGGCGCGCAAGGCATCGAGCGTCACCGGCACGGCGGAGGTCATTGCCGATCCGATCCGCGCTTCGATCTCGCGGGCAAAGCCTGCGTCGAGGACCTCCAGATCGATTTCGAAGTTGAGCCGCAGCGACCGGGCATCGAGGTTGGACGATCCGATATAGGCCCACGCGCCGTCGATTGACAGCAGCTTCGAATGGTCGAACGGCCCTTCGGTGCGCCAGACGCGGCAATAGTGCTTCAGCACCTGATCGAATTGCGCGGTCATGGCGCGATCGACGAGGAAAAGGTTGTTCACCGCCGGCACGACGATGTCGATTTCGACGCCGCGCCGGGCTGCGGTGATCAGCGCGCTGATCAATTCGCGGTCGGGCAGGAAATAGGGCGACATCAGGCGGATCGACTTGCGCGCGACGGAGAACGCGCCGATCAAGAGCTTGTGGTTGGTCTCGTTGCTGGCATCCGGGCCGGACGCGACCGCCCGCACCAGCATCGGGACGCCGGGCGCCGGCGACAGTGGCACTATGCGCCAGGCATCGCCCTTCAGCGCCTCTTTGGTGGCAAAACGCCAGTCCTCGGCGGCGACCGAGAAGAGGTCGGCGACGACTGGGCCGGTTACCCGGAAATGCGTGTCCCTGGCGCTGTTCGAGCCGGCGAACTCCGCGGAAAAACCCTTGCGGATGTTCATGCCGCCGGTAAAGGCAACCATGCCGTCGATCACCAGGATCTTCCGGTGGGTCCTGAGGTTGGCGTAGGGCAGCCGCAGGCCCATGACGATGTTGCCATTGAACCGATCGGCAGGAATATTCGCCTCGCGCAAGTGCCCCAAAATGCTGGGGACCGAATAGCGGGCGCCGACGGCATCGATCAGCACGCGAACGGTGACGCCGCGCCGGACGGCATTGGCCAGCGATTCGACAAAGAGCAGGCCGACGGCGTCATTGTCGAAAATATAGGTCTCGAGCAGGACGCTGCGCTCGGCGCCATCGATGGCCGAGCACATGGCGGCGTAGGCCTCGTCGCCGGTCTCCAGCACGTCGATTGCATTTCCCGGGTTCAGCGTGCATCTCGCCACCCGGTCGCCGAGCGTTCTAAGACCCGTGAAGCGCTGTCCGTAGCGCTCGACGATCAGGGCCTCCTCGGCGACGAGGTCGCGCTCATGCTTGGCCGACACACCATCGCTGGCAAACGGGCGCTGCGCGGTGATGGTGGCGCGGCGAATGCGGTTGATGCCGGCGACGGCATAGATCAGGACGCCGAGGATCGGCGACAGCACCATGACGCCAACCCAGCCGGTGGCGGCGCGGACGTCTTCCTTGGTCATGACGGCGTGGGCAATGCCGACGGTTGCCATCACCACCGAGATGATCGCCAGGATATTGGGCCAGTGAGTCGCCAGGATCTCGAACATTGCCGGGACTATCCACAGAGCGATTGCAGAAGGCAATGCGGACGCTCATGCGCTGCATTCGCCGGATGGTGGCATCCAGCTTGGATGAAGATCTCGACCGCACGCAGAGATCGAGCCGATGAGGCTTCGATAGAGTCGTATTCAGGAAAACCAGACTGACCCCGGGGAAGCATAATGTCGGTTGAACCCGGCATCGTCCCCTGCTGCTTTGATCATCCATGGCTTCTTATGCTTTGGTGCCACATCTGTTGTATATCAGGAGGAAATGAAATTAATAATATAAACACTGGACTGAGGGCGAAGGGGGGCGCCGACCAATGAAATTCAACTTCGAAGGGCCTCCAATGGGGCGGCCAGGCATCGACGTATCGGCCCAGTTGCGGCCGCTGATCCGCGAAATCGTCCAGGAAGCGGCCGCTGCCGGATGGGACCAGGACGATGTTCTTCTGACTGTCGTGGAAGTCGCGTGGGACCTCTACGAGCAACGCCGCGACGATTTGTAAAACCATGCCTAGTTAGAAGCTAGCAGGACCAGGGGCAAGTTTGAGGCCTCAGGCGAAAGCGCCTATGCTTACCGGAAAGCTTGGAGCCTTCAATGGCATTCACCGTCATCTGGTATGGGAGACGAGGCGTCATCGACAAGGTGACCTTCGACACTGAGAAAGTGGCGAAGGATCATGCGATCGCCATGTTCCAGACCCGAAGGGGTGACGATGGCGTGGTCTGCGTTGAAGTTCGCAGAGATGGCGGAGCTGTCGTCTTTAGCCACGCGGAGAATTAGAGCCCGTTCCAGGAAAAAGTGGGGATCAAATTCGATGAGCCCGCTTGGTAAAAGCCGTACCGCAACCAGCGTAAGGCTACGGCGTTTCCGCCAGATGGCGCTTTACCACTTCGATTATCGCGATCGCGAAACGTTAATTCCCGACGTGGAGGGAACAGAGATAGCTGATCTCGAAACTGCTAAATTTGAAGCCGTCAGAATATTGGCTGAACTGGCAAGAAGCATCGAGCGGCCAGAACACCGCGTTCTTGCCATAGAGGTTCGTGACCAACGCAAGCCATTGTTGCTGGTTAGCCTGACACTGGACATCAAGATGCCAGCTTAGACGGCGGCTCTGTACCGCCGCCCGACGCGGGCATTGAACCAAACCAGTAACCATGCATTAACTGAAGGCTACATCGCTGGGAGGAAAAAGCGATGATGGCAACGACAACAGACACAACCCGGATGTTCATCGAGGCTGCGCGCCTGGGCGTGCGGCGTACCGAAGCCGAAATCGACCAACTCCAGCGGACCCTAAGCGCCTCCCGGCATGTCCTCGACGCATCCCGCAAGCTCTTGAAGCGCATCCGGGAGCACCAGACGGACAGCCGGTCGGGATATTATTCGCCCCAGGATCCCGCAACTGACGGCGTATCCGCGCTCGATGGCGACGTTGCGCGCGAGGTGTTCAAAAAATTGGTCGTGGAAATCCGTCTACCGGACGATCAACGGCGCGAACTGGCTAAGGGCCTGGTCCGCGAACTAACCGGCTGCGAACAGATCGAACCCGCTCTGGTGGACTGGATCGTCCATAAGTAAGCGATCCGATACGGCACCCTGTTGATTTCCATCCCCCGCCCGTGAGCTTTCCGGCCGCCAGTCCCCGCTTTATCGTTTGACACTCAATGAAAAACGGGGGATCGCTCTCACCAGGATGAGATGCGGAACCCGTGCATGGCGAAGACTCGCCAGCCGGCTGAAATAGAATGCTCGCCAACTGCCTCAGCCGGTCGCTTCTCTTTGTTTTCTGGAACCAAAATTTTTCTTTGCGCGTGGAAGTTCTTTTCTATCCAAGGCCTGTGCGTTACGCTGGTTGCGGGTCGGGCAAGGGGGATTTCAAGCTACAGCAAGACGGCTGAGGCGGCATGCATGAATAAAGCGGACGAAGCTCGGGAAAGCGGCGTTTCCCGAGGCGTCGATCGGACAGCCCGATGCATCTTGAACATCATTTCGGAAAGTGCCGGTCCCAGGCATACCCCGGCGCGCGGGAGCGTCATCTATTGCGTCCGCAATCCCGGGTCGCAGAAGTTCCTGCCCTGGACACACGAGGGCGATTTCCCCGTTACATCGTTTGAGCCGCCCCCGTTCGGAATGGGTGAGCTGCAGATCGTCGAGATGAGGCCGGCCAGCAATGCCGTAGAAGCAATCACGAATTGTTTTTCAGGGGAACGGGGAGATCAGCCTCGGGTTGTGTTCCAATTGGGACGTATCAGGAGGCGAGAACATGCGGCGGCGTGAGGATGACCCGGCAGGGTCTGCTTCGGGGGCGGGTTCCGCGCAAGAGCCGGCGCTGCAACCAAAAGGCGGGCTTTCCGTCCGCGGCGCACGCAAGGTGCAGGAGTTCCTGGATGAGAACTTCACGCGCAAGCTGGCGCTTGCCGACATGGCCGCGGTTTGCGGGCTTTCACCCTATCACTTCATGCGAGCCTTCTCGAGGACGTTCGGAATGCCGCCGCACCAATATGTTATCGATCTGCGGCTTGATTTCGCCGAAAGGCTGCTTGCCGAGAGCCGGATGACGATCGCCGATATCGCCCATCTGGCCGGCTTTTCCAGCCAGAGCCATTTTACCACCCTTATGAAGAAATACCGGCAGACGACGCCATTGCAGGCGCGGGTGGGCAAGCTTAACGCCAAGATTAGATGAAACGGAGCTTACGAAATTGTTTGACTACTTGGCTTATAAGCGTCTCCTAAAGTAACTCGCCGTTAACCTCTGTCGGTTTGCTCCGATCTTTTCTCACAAGACAGCAATTTCGTGAAATACTGCGAGCAGGAATCATGCCTTTCTGGTGGCGAACGGAATTGTCAGACATTTCGTGCCGGCCAGCGGAGAGGGAACCATGACCGACAACCAGATTTCGAGCGGCCAGATTGCGAGCGGCTCACTTCTTGTTCAGCGTCGCGCGGCGCATTTCGCCGGGCAGTGGATCGCAGGGGCCGATCATGGTTCGCGCTCGGTTCGCCGCCGCCTGATGGCGGTCCTGCGCATGGCGCATCGCGCGCTTGGCATGGGGCGCAAGCGCTTGGGGTTGGGAACGCTTGGCGTTGGCGGCGGGTCGGCGGCGGTGCTGAGTGTCTTCGCGATTGGTTTGGCCGCGACGCCTGCTCTGGCACAATATCAAGCCGGCGGCGGCTCAGCGACTGCTCCCGAGGCCGTCGCGATCGGAAATGGCTCAACAGCCAGCCTTAACTGGGCCATAGCGCTCGGCTTTCAGTCCAACGCGGCAGCACAATACAGCGTGGCTATCGGCCGGACCGCATCGGCGACGGGTGCCGGCGGCGCGGTGGCGATCGGCTCCGGAACAATCTCCAACAATGTCAATACGGTGGCGATCGGCGTCAATGCCAGCGCCACCTTGGCCGGCGCTAGCGCTCTCGGCACTTTTGCCGTTGCTTCGGGCGGCAACTCCACTGCCGTCGGCGTCAGCTCCTTGGCCAGCGGTAGCACATCTTTCGCCGGAGGCTGGGGGTCCCAGGCCACCGGGACGCGCGCCATCGCGATCGGGAGCCAGGCAGTCTCCTCGGGACTGGACACCGTTGCCCAAGGTACCAACACCATTGCAAATAGCCAGAATGCCATCGCTGTCGGCTTCCAGTCGACCGCAACGGCGATAAACGCCGTCTATCTCGGCTCGCGCACCGCCGCCGGAACGGGGGCATTGGCCCAGAGCGCCATTGCCATCGGTACGGATGTGACGGCGTCTCAGGCCGACAGCACTGCGATCGGACGCGCGTCCAAGGCAACGGGGACGGCCGCCATGGCGATGGGTACCACCGCCCGTGCCTGGGGCAATCAGTCGATCGCATTGGGCACGGGCGCGATTGCAGGCGTCCAGGCCAACACGGCTCTGCCCAACAGCATAGCCATCGGCACCAATGCGGTCTCTTCCGGCGGTTTCGGCGTCGCACTCGGCCAGGCCACTCAGGCCACTGCCGATTTTAGCACCGCAATCGGCAACGGGGCTGTTTCGAGTGGAACGGGTTCGTCGGCAATGGGATCGGGAGCACAGGCTACCGGGGTCTCGGCCACGGCAGTCGGCAACAACGCCACGGCGACCGCCGCGCAAGCAACCGCGATGGGACTTGGCGCAACGGCGAGCGCCACGAGCGCCATCGCCGTTGGTATGAATTCCAAGGCCGATTCCGCCGAGGCGGTCGCCATGGGCACCAATGCGGTGGCGACCGGCGGCAAGTCGGTCTCGATCGGTTCCGGCAACACCGCCTTTGGCAACGGCGCGGTCTCGATCGGCGACCCCAGCTACGCCAGCGGCACCGGCGCCTTCACCGGCGGCGCCAACAACATAGCCAACAGCGACGGCACGGCGACCGCCACCGCGGCCAATACGGCCAACGGTGCTGTCGCCATCGGCAACAACAACAAGGCGATCGGGCAGGGCTCCGTGGCGCTGGGCAATGGCTCGACCGCGGGAGCCGCCGGTCTGGCAGGCAATGTCGCGCTGGGCGACGGCGCGACGGCGGCGGCAAGCTCCGGCGACGTCGCACTCGGCTCGGGCTCGGTGACCGCCACGGCGGTCGGCACGGCCAGCGGTGTGGTCAACGGTACCACCTACGCCTTCCAGGGCACCAACCCGACCTCGACGGTCAGCATCGGTGCACCCGGCGCGGAACGGACGCTCACCAATCTGGCAGCGGGGCGGATCAGTGCGCTCTCGACGGATGCGATCAACGGCTCGCAGCTCTTCGCCACCAACCAGGCGGTGGATGCCATCGGCGCCCAACTCAACACCATCAATGTCGGCGGCGGCATCAAGTATTTCCACGCCAACTCGACCTTGCCGGACTCCCAGGCGCCGGGCACCGATTCCGTCGCCGTCGGCCCGAACGCGGTGGCCAACAATGCCGGCGATGTGGCGATCGGCCTGAATTCGGCGTCGGGTGCGACGACCGCCGTCGGCGGCGCCACGATCGGCGGCACCGCCTATACCTTCGCCGGCGGCACGCCGGCGGGCGCCTTCTCGGTCGGTTCGGCGGGCGCCGAGCGTCAGATCCAGAACGTCGCGGCCGGACAGTTGAATGGCGGCTCGACCGACGCGGTCAACGGCTCGCAGCTCTTCGCCACCAATCAGCAGGTGACGCAAAACACGACTGACATTGCCAACATCGGTAGTGGCGTGACCAATCTCGGCGACACGCTCAACAACATCGCCGGCGATACCTCGACCGCCTATACCGACGCCAACGGCATCGGCATCCGCTACGCCCGCACCAACGAAGCCGGGTTGGCGCAGACCGATTCCTTCGCGCAAGGCGTCGGCTCCACCGCCGTCGGCTACCAGGCGACGGCGACCGGAGACAGCGCGCTGGCGCTCGGCCGCGACAGCAACGCCAGCATCGACGGCGGTGTGGCGCTCGGTTCCGGTTCGATTTCCGACCGCGCCCTGGCTCCGGCCAGCGGACAGGTTGCCGCCGGTCCATCGAACTTCATCCAATACAACACCACCGACAAGACGCTGCTTGGCGCCGTTTCGGTCGGCACCGCCACGTCCTACCGGCAGATCACCAATGTGGCCGACGGCACGCAGTCGCAGGATGCGGTGACGCTGCGCCAGCTGCAGGGGGCGATCGCCTCGGTCTCGGTAACGTCGACCAAGTATTTCCATGCCAATTCGGCTGCGGGCGATTCTCTCGCCGTCGGCGCCGAATCGGTCGCGGTCGGTCCGACAACGGTCGTCAACGGCGACAACGGCATTGGCATCGGCAATGGTGCGATCGTCGACCAGACAGCACCCGGCGGCACCGCCATCGGCCAGAACGCGCATGTCATGCTGGCCGATGGCCTGGCGCTCGGCACCAATTCGCTGGCGTCCGGCATCCAGTCGGTGGCGCTCGGCGCCGGCGCCCAAAGCACCTTCATCAACAGCGTGGCGCTGGGCGCGCAGTCCGTCACCACGGTTGGCGCCCAGACCGGCTACACGGGTTTTGCCCTGACCGGCCCGCAGACCTCGGTCGGCGAGGTGTCGATCGGCTCCGCCGGGGCCGAGCGCAAGCTGACCAATGTCGCGGCGGGTTCGGCCGATACCGACGGCGTCAACGTCTCGCAGCTGCGCGGTGTGTCGCAAAATATCAGTAACCTGTTCGGCGGCGGCACCACGGTTAATCCCGACGGGTCGATCACCGGACCGACCTACACCGTCCAGGGCAACAATTACTCCACCGTCTATGACGGCCTCACGGCGGTCGACAACGCGCTGACCAACATCACCAGCGGCGGCGGCATCAAGTACTTCCACGCCAATTCGACGCTCGCCGACTCGACCGCCAGCGGCACCGATAGCGTCGCGATCGGTCCGGCCAGCGTGGCGAGCGGCACCAACAGCCTTGCCGCCGGCAATGGTTCGACGGCCACCGGGCAGGGCGCTGTCGCCCTCGGGCAGGGCGCCAAGGCCAACAATGCCAATGATGTGGCGCTCGGTTCCGGATCGGTGACGCAGACCGCCGTCGGCACGTCCAGCACCGTCATCAACGGCAAGACCTATGCCTATGCCGGGACGACTCCAACCGGGACCGTTAGCGTCGGCGATGCCGGCGCCGAGAGGACGATCACCAACGTCGCCGCCGGCCGTGTTTCCTCAGACAGCACCGACGCCATAAACGGCTCACAGCTCTTCGCCACGAACACGGCGATCGAGGATCTGAAAGCTGGCGTCGGGGGTCTCACCCAGAATGCGGTGACCTATGATACTCAGGGCGGCGCCAAGACGAACACCATCACGCTGCAGGGCGGCGACGTCAACGCGCCGGTCGTCATTTCCAATGTCGGCCCCGGCGTCAAAGGGACCGACGCAGTCAATGTCGCCCAGCTGAACAACCAAATGAACTACGCCATCACCACATCAAACACCTACACCGACAAGGTGGCCGGCACGACCTTGCAACAGGCCAACGACTATACCGACCAGAAGCTCAGCCAGCTCAACACGGACCTGGGCAGCATACGCGACGAAGCACGGCAGGCTGCGGCGATCGGGCTCGCTGCCGCCTCGCTGCGCTACGATGATCGTCCCGGCAAGCTGAGCGTCGCGGCGGGTGGCGGCTTCTGGCGGGATTCGAGCGCCTTGGCCTTCGGCGCCGGCTACACCAGCGAGGACGGTCGCATTCGCGGCAACGTGGCCGGAACTGCCGCCGGTGGCCATGTCGGCGTCGGCGCCGGCATCAGCTTCACCTTGAACTGAGGCAGGAATGAAAGGACTTGTTGCCCTGACCTGCCTGGCGCTCTGCGGCGGCCTCGTGCCGGCCGCCGGGCAGGTTACGTCGCCCTATAGAATCAAGCCCTCGGATGTGGTGCTGCCGCCCGACGTCAAGCGCGGCGACTACCAGCGTATCATCCGGCCGTTCGAGAACTGGACGCTGATCTGCGACGAAAACCTCAAGGCCCGCAAGAAGGTCTGCAACGTCTCGCAGATCATCGAGGACGCTGCCGGCAAGATGGCCTTCAGCTGGTCGCTTGCCGCCACGCAGGACGGCAAGCCCTACATGATCCTGCGCACCGCGCCGAATGCAAGGAGCGACGGCTTGGTGTCGCTGAAATTCGATGGACAGGCACAGCCGATCGACGTGCATCTGAACGGCTGCAACGAAATGGTCTGTGTCGGCATGCTGCCGGTGGGGCCGGTGATGCGCCAGCAGATAGCGCGCAAGGCGACGCCGGCGATCTCCTATCCAACCGTCGACGGTCAGACGATCACCGTGACCGCAACGCTCAAGGGGCTGACGGAAGCCCTTTCGCCAGTCAAATAAGGGGCAGAACCAATGAGCCAGCAGGACCAGTTCATGTCCGCGAAACGCAGCAACCCGGCCGTCGAGGCGGATCGGCAGAGGCTCGTCGAGCCCGCGCGGCGGCGCTGGCCGCGCGTTATCGGGTTTTCCCTGTTGGGGCTGGTCGTGGCGGGCGTAGGCTTCGCCGCCGGGAATTATGCCGCGATCGCCAATCTGGTCGGCGGCGCGACAGCCGCACAGGCTTCGACGCCGTCACCCGCGCTTCCGGACACGCCTTTCCTCGAGCACGTCAAGCAAGCCGGGGTGCAGGCCTGCTCGACCGTCTACCCCGTGCTTGGACAGATCCTGACGACAGGCACGAAATACAGCGTTAAATCGTTGTGGAACGACCAGGCCGCCGACAAGCATGCCGTCCAGGCCTTTGTCGGCATGGACTATGCATCGGAACGCTACAACGGTCCGGCCGCCGGCGTGGTCTTCGCATCGCCCACCGCGTCGGGCTGCGAGGGGGCCATGGTGCGGGTGGCGCCATTCGCCAGCCCGTGCGCCGACATCCCGTCCATTCTTCCGCAGGGCAGCAAGATCACCGACCATCTTGGGCAGGTCGAGGTGTACGAACTCGGCGGCAACTCCGGGGAAGCGCTTCTCCTGCCAACTGGCAAAAGCTGCGTGGTGATCTCGGTTGCTTCGGCGGCGAAGTAGGCGAGCGAACGGGATTGAGGAAAGGGTGCCGACCATGAGATTGCAGGCGTTGGCGGTTTTGGGCTTGATCTTGTTGTGGAGCGGACACGTCGTCTCGGCCGACCTGGTGGCTCCGCCGGAGCCGCAGCAGGAGGAAAAAGGCATCTGGGCGGCCATCGCCTATTCGCAGGCCGATAGCAAATACGGTTTCTTCTGGGGTGCCGACAAGCGGCAGGAGGCGAAGGACATCGCGCAGAAATATTGCGAGAATGCGGGCGGAAAGGCCTGCAATGTCGTCACCGTCTTCCGAAACCATCGGCATTGGAACGATGACGACGAGACCGGCTTTCCCTACAAGCACTGCGGCGCGCTCGCCTTGGCCGACAAAGTCGAGAACCGTTTCACGCCCTGGGGCGTGAATTCGGCCGAGACCCGCCGCGAAGCTGAGGACCTCGCCTTGCAGGCCTGCGAGGCGACGGGCGAGAAATGCAAGATCCGCGAATGGGTCTGCACATGAAGCGTAGCCTCAAGGCCGCCTACGCCTGCGGGGCGATCGCATTGTCATTGATGTCGCCCGCATCGGCACAACAACAGGTGGCGGCTGTTGCGGATGGCCCCTCATCGCTACACGAAGTCTACCAGGACTGGAGCGTGGCTTGCTCTGTCCAAGAGAATGTGAGGGTCTGCTCGCTTTCGCAGGACCAGGTCCAGAAGAACGGCCAAAGACTGCTTGCCGTGGAGATACAGAGACGCGCGGACGGCTCGACGACGGCTACCTTGCTTCTGCTTTCGGCATCTTGCTCGATTCCGGCGTGACGCTGCAGATCGACGATCAGCCGCCATCGTCCCAACAGCGTTTCAGGACCTGCCTGCCGACGGGCTGCCTCGCGGTCTTTGCCATCGATCGGTCCATGGTTGGAAAGATGCGGGGAGGCACGGTGCTGAAGCTCAATGTCACGACGGATGCCGAGACCCCGCTGACATTTCCTGTGTCGCTGCACGGCCTGAGCGCGGCGCTCGATCGCATGGTCGCGTTGAGCGCAAAGTGAGGAGAAGGGCGGCTGCCTTCGATGCCGGCCGATGGAACGTTGCCGTGCCGAAGGTCGTTTAGTCCGGTGCTACATCGGATCGCGATCATGAAGAAGAAAACCTACGTCAAACCCACGCTTGTAAAATGCGGAAAATTGACGGAGCGCACGGCGCAGATCGTGGCATCCGGAATTGTATTGGGCGAGTGACCGCATGGAGCCTCCGTCAACCGCCTCGATGGCGCCGATGCTCAATTCCGCTCGAACGTTCCGCTGAAACAAAGCCGGACTCGTTCCGAGCAAGCTTTTCGCGGCAGATCGGCGAGGGCCTTCCAGCTTGGCTAGCTCATTCCTGTCGATCAGCACGGTGGCGGCGAAATAGGGTGCGCCGCTGCGCTCGTCGGCGCGAATGCCCCGAGGCGAGCCGTTCAGCCATTTGAGTCATTCGATAGTTTCCTATTGGACGACGGCCGATTTCTGTTTAGCCATCCCCACGGCGATGTGTCAGACTTTGCCGAGTTTCGCAAAATGCACGAGAGTTGGTAGCCGAAGGAAGCACGATGACAGGACAAAAAGTTGCGTTGGTTAGCGCTGGCGGAAGCGGCATGGGCGCGGAGACCGCCCGTCGACTTGCTGCGGACGGCTACAAGGTCGGGATTCTCTCGTCCTCAGGCAAAGGGGAAGCGTTGGCAAAGGAGCTCGACGGCTTCGGTGTCACCGGCTCGAACCAATCCAATGACGATCTCAAGCGGCTGGTCGATGGCGCTGTCGAGCGGTGGGGCCGCGTCGACGTGCTTGTAAACAGCGCTGGCCACGGCCCACGAAAGCCCATCCTCGAGATTACCGATGAGGATTGGCATGACGCAATGAACGTTTATTACCTGTGCGCTGTTCGTCCGACGCGATTGGTCACACCAATCATGCAGAAGCAGAAATCGGGCGTCATCGTCAACATCTCCACCGCCTGGGCGTTCGAACCGAGCCCGATGTTCCCCACCTCTGCCGTCTTCCGTGCCGGACTGGCCTCCTTCACGAAGATCTTCGCGGATACTTATGCCGGTGACAACATTCGCATGAACAACGTTCTTCCAGGTTGGATCGACAGCCTGCCCGCAACCGAGGAACGTCGCGACAGCGTGCCGTTGGGGCGCTATGGCACCAGCCAGGAAATCGCCGCCACGATCGCGTTCCTTGCGTCGGACGGCGCGGCCTACATCACCGGCCAGAACATCCGCGTCGATGGCGGCATAACGCGCGCCGTCTAGAACAGGCATTCAACAATGCGCAGCAAAACCAGCATTCGTGTCGTCGGCTGTCACGCCGAAGGCGAGGTCGGCGACGTCATCGTGGGTGGCGTGCTGCCGCCGGCGGGCCGCACGATGATGGAGAAGATGATCACGATGGAACGTGATCACGACCATATCAGGCGCATGCTGATCTGCGAGCCGCGCGGCAGCGTCGCGCGCCATGTCAACCTGCTCGTTCCATCGACGCGTGACGATTGCGTCGCCGGCGCCATCATCATGGAGCCGACGGAATATCCTCCGATGTCCGGTTCCAATACGATCTGCGTCGCCACGGTCCTGCTGGAGACCGGCATGGTGCCGATGCAGGAGCCCGAGACGCGCTTCAGGCTCGACATGCCGGGTGGCGTCATCGACGTGCGAGCCGAATGCCGTGACGGCAAATGCGTGTCGATCACCTTGCGCAATGCGCCTGCCTTCGCCGAACGTCTCGATGTCAACCTCGAAGTCGAGGGGCTGGGAACGCTCACGATCGACGTCGCCTATGGCGGCATGTTCTACGCGATCGTCGATGCCGAGGCGCTCGGCTTCTCGGTCGCCCCCGACGAGGCTCGCGAGCTGGCGGTGATGGGCGAGAAGGTTCGACGGGCCGCGCGCGAACAGCTGGATGTCGTGCATCCGGAATTCGAACATGTGCGCGGCGTGTCGATCGTGCAGTTCGCCATGCCGTTCCAGGGGCCCGGCAATGTCACCCGCAACACCTGCATCGTCTCGCCGGGACGCTCCGACCGCAGCCCGACGGGAACCGGCACGTCGGCCCGCATGGCCGTGCTGCAGGCCCGAGGCCTGATGGGAGTTGGCGACGTATTGATCCACGAATCGATCATCGGCTCGCGCTTCGCCGGCAAGATTGTGGAGCTGAAGGAGATCGGCGGCCGCAAGGCAATCGTTCCGGAAATCACTGGCCGAGCCTGGATCACCGGTGAGCATGCCTACTACCTCGATCCGACGGACCCATACCCGCAAGGCTACGTGCTGTCGGACACATGGGGGACTTCCACCTCGGTCAAGCAATAGGCGTGCAGCGGCGTCGAAACAGGTTCGGTCTAGCCCGAAATCTCAGGGACCATTCAACCGGGATGCCCGCGATTGAAAGAACTGCAGGAACAATTCGCGCTCCGTGGTGATGTCGAGTTTTTCATAGATGCGGCGGCGGTGATTTTTGACCGTGCCGACCGCGATCCCCAGCCGCTCGGCGATGCTGGCGGTCGGATGTCCGGCCAGGACGAGCTGGACGAGTTCGCGTTCCCGCTGTGAAAGCTCTGGCCAGAGGCTGGCCGGAATGCTGGGCTTCTGCTGCGGCGAAGCGCCGGGTCCTGTCGGCACCGATGTGCGGGAGAATTCGTTTCCGCGCGCGGTTATGTCGAGTGCGTGCAGGGCTGCGAACACCGGCAGCCGCTCTTCCAGCCGCGCGATCTCGCTGTCCTTGAAAGCGGCGCTCGAACGGTCGAGGAAGATGCCGAGACACCAGTCGCCGCCATCCGCCAGCATGATGCCGACTTCGTCGCAGATTTCCGACTGCGCCAGGAAGCCAGCTATGTACTGGCCGCGTTTGGCCTCGTCGTCGGCAAGCCGTTTCAGCGGCATGATGCCAAGCCGCCGCTCGCGCCGCCACGAGGCGTAGAACGGATCGAACACGTAGTAACTGGCGAGATAGCGCTGCACCATCTCGTCCGAGAAGCGCCGGTGCTTGACGAATTCCGGTGTCTGCGTCGCCGAATAGCGTGTCACCGTGACGAGGTCGTGCTCGATGTCGGCGCCGATCAGGTCGATCAGGCAGTCGACATGCCTGTCCGTGCCGGTGGCGGCGATCGCCCTGGCGAGCGGCGCCCAGATATTGCCCATGCGCATGCCCTTTTCTCGGCGATCCCGGCCCGACCGTCATTGTGTCTTTTGGCATATGGCGCGAGGCCGCCCAAGAGCTCTAGCCTTGCCTCAACCCAGACCACATTCCGAGGCGATCGTGACCCAACCCAATCCCATCGGCCCCATCGTCGGCAACCCCATCGTCATCGGCATCGACGCCGGCGGCACCATGACCGACACCATCCTTGTCGATCAGGACGGTCACTTCAAGATCGGCAAGTCGGCGACCACGCCGAAGAACGAAGCCGAAGGTTTCCTGGCCTCCGCCGAGGACGCGGCCGATGCCTGGGGAATCTCGCTGGAGCAGCTCTTCTCCGGCGTCAACGTCGTGCTCTATTCCGGCACCGGCATGCTCAACACGCTGTTGTCGCGCACCGGCCGCCGCCTTGGCCTGATCACCACAAAGGGCTTGGAGGACATGATCCTGATGGGCCGCGGCTTGCAGGCCTGGGCCGACTATTCCTACGCCGACCGGCTGCATGCGGTCACCCATCATCATCCCGATCCGCTGGTGCCGCGCCGCCGCACCCATGGCGTCACCGAGCGCATCGACCAGTTCGGCGACATCATCCTGCCGCTCTACGAGCATGAGGTCGTAGCGGCAGCCAGGAAGCTGATCGCCGACAAGGTCGAGGGCATCTGCATCATGACGATCTTCTCGCACGTCAATCCCGTGCACGAGAAGCGCATCGCCGAGATCTGCCGTGAGGAGATCAAAAAGGCCGGCGCCGAGATCACCGTCTACACCAGCCACGAAGTCCGCCCGGTCATCCGTGAACAGTCGCGGCTGAACTCGGTGCTGATCGAGGCCTACGCGACGTCGCGCGGCCGCAAGCAGCTCAAGGGTATCGAGGACGTCTCGAAGAAATACGGCTTCAAATATGGCGTGCAGACGCTGCTGTCCTTCGGCGGCCTGACCTCGATCAACCATCCGCGCCTACACGAAACCATGACCTCCGGCCCGATCGGCGGCATTCTCGGCGCGGCCTATGTCGGCAAGCTGATCGGCAACGACTCGCTGATCTGCTCGGACATGGGCGGCACCTCCTTCGACATGGGCGTCATCACGCGCGGCCAGACGCGGATCGAGAACGAGCCTTTGATGGACCGTTTCAAGCTCAACGTGCCGACGCTGCACCTCGACACGATCGGCGCCGGCGCCGGCATGATCCTGAAGGTCGATCCCCTGACCAAGAAGCTCTCGCTCGGGCCGGAAAGTGCGGGCTCGGATCCCGGCCCGATCTGCTTTGCCAAGGGCGGCACCGAACCCACCATCGCCGATTGCGACGCCATCCTGGGCCGCCTCAACCCGCATTACTTCCTTGGCGGCAAGGTCGTTCTGCAGGTCGGGAAGGCGAGGGCAGCCTTCGAGGAAAAGTGCGCGCGCCTGCTCGGTGTGGGCGTCGAGGAGGCCGCCGAAGGCATGATCGACATGCTGGAGGCCGACGCCAACAATGCATTGCGGCGCGTCATCTCCGGCCAGGGCATCCACCCCTCCGAATTCACGCTGCTCTCCTATGGCGGTTCAGGCCCGCTGCATCTGGCCGGCTGCTCCAGGGGAATCGGCTTCAAGGACATCATCACCTTCCAGTTTGCCGCCGCCTTCTCGGCCTTCGGCTGCACGACGGCCGATTTCATGCGCCGCCATTCGGTGTCGACGCAGCATGACATCGGCGCGCGCGCCAGCGATGACGAACTGATGGCCTTCGGTACGAAGGTCACCAATGTCTGGGACGATCTCACCAAGGCAGCCGTCGACGAGATGATCGAGGACGGCCATGGGCGCGACAAGATCAAGACCGTGCCGTTCCTGATGATGCGCTATACCGGCCAGCTCGAGGATGTCGAGGTGATGGCGCCGCTCTCGGCCATCCATTCGGCCGACGATATGCGCGGTGTCATCGATGAATTCGAGGCCGTCTATGCCAAGGTCAACCACCGTGTCTCGCGCTATGGCGAAGCCGGCTTCTCGATCACCGAACTCGGGCTCATCGCCACCGCCGATAAGATCAAGCCGGTGCTCTTGAAGCGTCCGCTCGGCAAGTCGGATCCGGCAGCCGCCCACAAGGGTGTGCGCGAGGCCTATATCGGCGGCCGCTGGCACAAGGCCAATCTTTACGAGATGGATCTGTTGCAGCCCGGCCACGAGGTCACCGGCCCGGCTATCATCGAACATCCCGCCACAACGCTCGTCGTTCACCCGCAGGACCGTGTCCATGTCGATGAATGGACGCTGCTGCACTACACCCACGCTTGAGAAGGGCGAACGCCATGCTGGACAAACCCGCCTCCGCGCTCCGCATCCGCGAACGGCTGATCGAATCCGAACGGCTCATGGAAGAGACCGGCTGCTACGACGGCATCACCGAACTTTCGCTGCGCAACCAGGATCCGCTCAAATTCGAGACGCTGCACACCAAGCTGCGCGCCTATTGTGTCTCGGCCCGCGAGATGGCCCGCCGTATCTCCGCCTCGCCCGGCGTACGTGAGGTCGGGGAGATGGTGGTCGCCATCTACACGCCGGAAGGCGATGCGATCGCACTCTCCAACGGCATCATGGTGCATGTCCACACGATGAGCCGCTTCATCAAATGGATGATCAGACAGGGCTATGAGGAAAACCCCTGCATCCGCGACGGCGACATCTTCGCCAACAACGATGCCTTCATCGGCACCGTGCAGGTGCCCGATGTGATGGACGTGGTGCCGATCTTCCACTCGGGCAAACTGGTCGGCTGGGCGGGCGCGGTCTGCCACGAGCTCGAGGTCGGCGGCATCACGCCGGGCGGCGACGTGGCGCTGGCGCAGGAGCGCTTCACGGAAGGGCTGTTCGTCTGTGCCGAAAAGGTCGGCGAGAACGACGAGATCCGCCGCGACTATGTCATCCGCTGCGAGCGCAATCTGCGCATGCCGATCTATTGGGTCTTGGACGAGAAGGCCAAGGTCGCCTCCTGCATCGACATGCGCGAAAGCGTCAAGGCGCTGATCGACGAGATCGGCTTGGACTACTGGATGAAGGTGTCGAAGGAGTTCATCGAAGAAGGCCGCCGCGCCCAGCTCGCCCGCACGCGCCAGCTCACCGTGCCCGGCATATACCGCGGCCACACTTTCTACGGCCACGTCACAGCGGGCAAGCCCGGCTACCAGCCGCTCGGCGACCCCGACTGGCTGTACAACATCCCGATCGAGATGGAGATCACCACCGACGGCAAGATCATCATGGACTTCGAGGGCACGCAGCCCTGGGGCTACCATTCGATGAACTGCACTCCGGCCGGCATGGATGGCGGCATGTTCGTGACGCTCACCCAGCACATGAATTTCGAGGGGCTGGTCAATGACGGGGCCTGGATGGCGACCGAACTGAAACTGCCGCACGGAACATGGACCAACCCGGACAACGAAATGGTTGCGACCGCCACCTCATGGGCCTTGCTGCTTCCGGCCTATGGCGTGTTCCAGCGGCTGTTGTCGCGCTCCTTCATCGGACGCGGCTTTGTCGAGGAAGCCTTCGTCGGCCAGGTCAACAGCCCGATGATCGAGATGGGCGGCACCAGCCAGTACGGCAAGCTGTTCGGCATGGCGCATTTCGAATGCGCGGCCGCCGGTTCCGGCGCGCTGGCGATCAAGGATGGGCTCGACACCGCCTATGTCGGCTGGAACCCGGAATCCGACATGGGCAATATCGAGATCTGGGAACAGAACATGCCAATGGTCTATATCGGCCGCTCGATCGTTCCCAATTCCGGCGGCGCCGGCAAGTATCGCGGCGGCTGTTCCTTCCTGTCGACCTGGCTGGTCAGCAAGACCGACCATCTCAGGCTGGTTACATCGGAGCATTCGTCGCGCGTGTTCGACAATGGCGGCATGTGCGGCGGCTATCCGGCGCCGACCTGCCAGAAGCATCGCGCGGTGCGCAACTCCAACATTTTCGAACTCGCCGAAAAAAGGGCACCGCTGGCGCACCACACCGGCACCAACCCGCATCGCTCGGAGCTTGAGCTGCGGCTGCAGGGCGAGCATGTGACGATGGAGGGCCCCTACATCACCGCCCCGCACAAGACCGGTGACATCTTCACCCATTCCTACAATGGCGGTGGCGGCTATGGCGACGTGCTGGAGCGCGATCCGCTCAAGACAGCATTGGATGTCGAGAACGGCTATCTCACCAAGGAGGCGGCCGAGGGCATTTTCGGCATCATCCTCGACGAGGATGGGGACGGCTATCCCGTTGCCAACATCGAGGCCACCAAGCGTCACCGCGCCGAGATGCGCGCCAGGCGGCTCGCCGAGGCAAAGCCGGTGTCGGAGTGGATCGCCACCGAGCGCGGCCGTGTCGAAAAGGCCGACTTTGCGCCCGAGGTGAAGAAAATGTACGCCAGCGCAATCAAGCTTTCCTCGCGCTTCACCAGGGAATTCAGCGATTTCTGGAACGTCGACGCCAGATCGATCTTCATGCCGGGAGCAAAGCCGTGACCTCGTACAGCAAGGAAGTCATCGCCGATCTGGTCGCGGGCACGCTGCCCTGGCCGCAGACCCGCCGCGCGATGAGCGCCTACAAGGACGACGACCGCTTCTTCAAATACGTCGCGGTGCTGCAGGACCGCGTCGGCTGGAAGGATCCGATCCTGCTGCCGGTCTCGGATCATCTGTTCATTTGCCAGAGCGGTGACGAGCGGGTGACCCGTTGTGAGTGCGGCCACTCCTTCGGCGACTATCGCAAGAACTGGAAGCTGAAGGCGGCGATCATCGTGCGCAACACCGAGGAGACACTGCGCGAAATCTATCCCAACAGCGATATTCCCGATCCGCAATGGATGGAGATCCGCGAATTCATCTGCCCGCAGTGCGGGACCATGCACGAAGTGGAAGCGGCCGCGCCCGGCTACCCAATCGTGCATGATTTCGAGCCGGATATCGAGGGCTTCTATCGCGAATGGCTGGGCAAGCCGCTGCAGCCTTGACCAGGCCGGTTGCCGGGCCTTGGATAGGTTCGGCGCGGCTTCCGAAATGACGGTCGGTGGCGACTGCCTTGTGGTTTGATTGCGGAGATCGAGTTCGATGACCAACCTCTCGGGCCGCGGGGCCATCGTCACCGGCGGTTTTTCCGGCATGGGCTTCGCCATCGCCACCGCGCTTGCGAGGGCCGGGGCCAATGTCGCTGTCGGCTCCTACGTGGCCGCGCCGGGCCCGGGAAGGACCGATGCCGCCTACTATCCGGGCGCCGGCGAGATCGAACGGGTGCGTTCGGCTTTGGCGGCGCATTGCACAAGCGTCCACGCCGCGCATCTCGACGTGCGCGACAGCGATCTCAGCAATCGCTTCGTGGCCGAGGCGGAGGCGGCGATCGGGCCGGCCGACATTCTCGTAAATGCCGCCGGCACCACCGCCGAGCAGCCGGTCGTGGGGCATTCCGACGAACTCTGGGACAAGATCGTCGACACCAATCTTACGGGTGCCTTCCGTGTCACACGCGCCGTGCTGCCGGGCATGATCGGACGCGGCTGGGGCCGCATCGTCAACATTGGCTCCACCGCGGCCTCGGTTGGCTGGAAGGACAATCCTGCCTATTGCGCCTCGAAGGCCGGCCTGCTCGGGCTGACGCGCTGCGTGGCGCTGGAAGGGGCCGCACACGGCGTCACCTGCGTCATGATAAGCCCGACCTGGGTGGAGACGGAACTGATGCGCCGCAACGTCGCGCAAGTGGTCGAGCGTGAGGGCAAGGGCCGCACGCCAGAGGAAGCGATGGCCGAAATCGTTCGCGGCAACCCGCAGCAGCGCATGCTGCAGCCGGAGGAAATCGCGGCGCTTGCGGTGTTCCTGTGCTCGGACGCCGCCAGGGGCATCACCATGGAGAACATCCAGGTGACCGGCGGCGCTCTGTGGTAACGCCGACGCGAGGATCCAATCGATCTTGGGTCGGCGGTTTGCCGGTGGATAGGCAGCATGACGACCGCTGCGGAAAGTGCGATGACTAAGCCAGCCTTCCGTAGGTCGCGATTGCCTCGCGGGACAATTTCGCGCGGGCAACTTTCGCGACGCCCAAACCAAGGCTTGGCCGATGTCGTACCGCCATTGCCTTCTTATAGCTGAGCGATTTCGTACGAAATCGTACCATCGATTGATCGGCGCCTTGGACGGGATCAAGATGAAGCCGAGGGTGATGGGAGGAACCGCATGAGCATCGCCAGATGGGCAATAAGACCCGTCGGTACCGCTAGGGAGTTTCTGGCATCAGAGCTTCGAAGTGCCCGATATGGCGATATCGTCTCGGTCAAAGCGGCAATAGAGGCCGCTCGCAGGGATGCGCCCTATTTGCAAGATACGGATGACGAGTTGACGGAGAAGATCGTCGATCTGGCACGGGAACTGGACCTAGCCGTCCTTTTTGACTCTCGTGAGTGATCGATGGCCGAAGGCTTGGCGCTGGTCTATGCTCCTTGGTACGAAACCAACAATTGGCTCTTGACTGAAAATGCGCAATCCTTGGAAAATGGAACGCCGGCTGGACGACAAACTCGATTGCAAGGTATGCGGGACTATCCAAATGGACATTCCCGACAACGCCGAGGAGTCGACGCCAATTCACTGCAGCAAGTGCGGTGCCTTTCTTGGCGAATGGGGCGAACTGCAGGATGATTTCTACCGCCAGACCCGCGGTTCCGAAGCCTTCGACCTGCGCAACGGAAACATCATTAAAAAGTAGCTGCAGTCGCCGGATTCATGCAGCCCGGCTCTGGGCAGACTGGTTCTGGATTGCTGGCCGATGCCACCGACCGCTCCCCGAATGCCTTGTGGACATTTACAATCCTGACCGCCTCAATCTCCCGCTCTTGTCGGGGCATCGCCGCGCGATAATTTCTCTGAAGGCGTGGGTGCTTCTCGCTCTCGACAGGAGGCTGCCATGAAACATCAGACACTCGACCAACTGCATGCCGTCGCCAAGGTTCAATCCTCGGCGGCGTATTCGGAGATGACGCGGAACCAGCGTATCGAACGTTGGGCCGAACTTCTCGAACAACATCCCGTGCGACGTCTTGCAGCGTTTACAGGCACCGAGTATCTGCGCCTGGAGGAACGTGACAGCGTGCGTGGGGAAGGATCGGCAATTGCTGTGGCCTTCGAAGATCCGGTGCTGCGCGCATCGGGCCTGAAAGACGACAGCTATGGTGAGGCAAAACGCTTCTTCGGGCTGAGCGACTGGCAACTGCACGACATCGTCTGCGATTGTCACGTCGGCGCTACGATGAAGGCGGGCTGGGCTGCCAACCGGGTCCGCGCAACGATTGGCGGGAACAGGTTTATTGCCTGGCTAAGGCAAAGGATAATGCGCTGAATGCCGAGGGGGATCGCAGCCTGCCACAGCACGATCCCCTGCCTTGCTCGACGCCCGAGTCAACTCTAATCAGGGTTTGGTCGCGGGAGAGCGCCGCCGCTACTCCTCAAGCTGCCGGTTTCGCTGCCGCGGTTGCCACGCCCAGTCACAAATCCGGGCAGGGGGTTAGCGGTCCGATATCCAGCGTTGTGAGGGGCGTGAGATCCTTCAACCGCAGGGCCGGGCGGCCAAGCATGGGCTCCGCGATAGCTGTTCTGGATCGAAATTTCGCATTGGCCAGAACGGTCAGATGCTCTGCTTCTTCGCGCGAGAGGCCGTAGAGCACTTTGCAAGTGAATTCCGCCGGAACCTCGGAATGTAGATCATACACCATCCAGTTGTCGGCCGGATCTTGCAACGCGATGAACCTCAAGCGGGCCTCCATGGTCAGCTAGGCCCAATTTAAACGAGATGCGTTTTGTTCCGCCTCTCCATTCGGACAGTGGGCTTCCGCCATGGGGTGAAGCTCAGCGACCGAAGGGCTGAGGAACTCGCCACGTCATTCTCGCCACGTCATTCAGGACATGACGGGAGCTTGGCGATCGCAAGCACATGCAGCCAGCCGCTTAGGCCCAAGAACTGAAAAGCCATGATGGCGGCGGCCACGCGGCGAGGCTCTACACCTGCAGAATGCGGTCTCAAAACTCACCGCGCGCTGGCTGCGCCACATGACGCCGCTTCGCTCGTGCGATGATGAATCGTCAAAAACGTACCATCGCGACGGCCATGGAACATTAGGGTCATCTAATGGTTTTGGTGCGGCAGGGACCCAACGCCCGGCAAGTCCCAAAAATCCCAGGGGCGGCCCGTCGCTGCCGTGAATGGGGCGGCGGGTTTTCTTGGACTGGTCGCCTCGCGAACGCGGAAGGCAACGGGCCTCCGTGACGACAGGTTACCTGACGGAATGGGGTCCGACACGATACTGCAACAAACTCTGGGCATCATTGTTATCTCAACTTTCAGGGAGCCGTGACGAGGTCGATCAAAATGCGAAATGATAGAGAATTGCTTGCAAGAGCATGCGCGTTGGGCATCAACATCTATCAACGCTCAAAAACAGTTTGGGTGGCCAGGGGAAGCTATCGTGGCCGTACTTTCGAGGTGAAGGGGCGTGCTCCAAAGCCAACGATCGCTTTATGGAAGGAAGCGACACGTTATAGAGGTTCGGCGTTTTAAGCTCGAGCATCCGCAGCCGCGAGACGGCTCAAGCTCGGCGGCTCGCCGCAGGGACCAGGAGCGCGAATGGTCTGTCCCTCTTGCCGGGACGCGCGGACTGGCTTGGGTTGTGAACAGTTTTCTTCGCCAGTTGACTTTACGGGTTTTGCACGAAACCCTAAAAGGAGTGCTGTCGTTAGCAAATATTATGGGCGCTAGCGCTTGGGAGCCATAGATTTACTCCTGCCCCACACGGAGGCATGGAGCGATGTCCCAACAATCCGAAACTATTGCATCGCTGTTGCGGCAATTGCGGATGTTGGAAGAGCCCGCCGAAATCGTATGTGCCCATGCCGAGGTGATACGGGGTGCTGCCGATGACATCGCCGATGAATTTCCATTCGACGATGTCGAAACGCTGGCTATGCTGATTGAAGACGATATCGACGACGATGAAGAGGCAGCGGGTACTGCTCGCGCTATTTCCAAGGAACTCCGTCGACGATTGGCCGCTGGTGTAAGAAAATGGCCAAGACTGAAGATTATGTGATGAAACGAGACGGCATGTCTTGGCTCCGTTGAGTCTTCGGCGGACTGAGCCGTGCCACCGTCGATATGATCGCCTTGGCCAGCGCGTCGGCTTCTTGGATCGGTAGCGCGCTAATCAACGTGCAACCTGGTCCCGATCTGATCCCTTGACGGTCTATCGACAACTCAGGTCTTTGGGTGGCGAGCCGATCGATTAGACTCCGCGGCTTCCTCGCATGTGTCGGAAGGCACCGCAGTCGAGATGTCATTGTAACCGTATGACGACAAAGCCGAGGCTTTTGGGAACCAATGGCCGGTGCGGCTGCGCTGCGTTGGGCAGCTTGATTTGCGCCACACCGGCCACTGCGGGTTGGTTTGGGTGTCCCCCGCACTGCTCAAATTATAGACATATTAGCAATAATGCAAATAAGACTGAAGTCCCATGGGCGATGAGGGTGTGCGGCTGGCTGCTGACCTATCAACGCCGTGGCTTTGCACGGTCAGACTGTTGGGATCCTATGACGGATTCGTACGAAGCCGGCATCTATGTCAAATGCAAATGACAGCGCCCCAATATGAACGTAGACCAAGCTATGGTTTGCCAATGAGGGAGCACCTTCGCCCGCTTTTAGGAGCCAAAGGCCAGAGCAAATGCATCGCGATCACGACGAGATTTTCCATCGGGCGGATGCTCTTGGGGTTACGATCCTTCAACGTTCAAAAACAGTGTGGGTGGCCACGGGAAGCTACCGAGGCCGCCTTTTCGAGGTGAAAGCCCGCTCGCCCGCGGTTGCACTCACGTTATGGATGGAAGCCGCTCAATATGCTGGTCAGCGGATTTAGTGACCGGGATCGCCGACGCGTAAGCATCCATTCGCAGCCCCAGGTGCCGGCCATCCGGCTCATGCGCGGTTGGCCCGATTGACCTGTCGATCGTCGGGCACAAGCCTTAAGATCGGGACGGAGAGATGGAAATCGCTATGTGCCTGCCCAAAGTGCAGCACTGCACGCAACCATCACCACAACATTGTCAGATAGTTAACAAATGGTTGCTCCTGAACTTTGGGATTTGTCGGTCCGGACGTCAAGAATGTGCGAACAGTCAAACCGAGCTGACGATCCAGCTCCCCGAAGTTTTAAATAGATACGTCATTTTCTACTTGGCGACGCCATAGCGGAGCGCTGGCCCTCGCGATCAATGCAGGCGACTGTTGCGACCGATCACATTGAGTTGCAAGTTTTAGGCAGATATCCAAGAAATCGCTAATACGCCTATTTTGAAAGAGAAATGAGTAAAATTTCGTCCGAAAATTTTTTCACTAATTATAAAACATGCCGACGGGCTCACCCTGGAACAAGACTCGATCTTCCCAAAAAAATACACGACAAGATCCTCAGGGGCTGAATGTCACCCTGTTAAGGAGGCTTATCATGATCATTCGCATTCTTACCGCAATTTCTCTTGCTGTATCTGTCGCATCCGTCTCGACGACTAGCTTTGCCGAATCGGCGACCAAAATTAAATCTGTGGAAGCAGGCAAGGCAGGTCGCGCCGCAGAACCCGGAAAGGCAGGGCGCGCTGCAGAACCTGGCAAAGCCGGCGGTGCTGGCGAAACCGGTGGCAAGGCCGGCGGCGCCGGTGAGTCCGGCGGCAAGGCTGGCGGCGCCGGTGAGTCCGGGGGAAAATCCGGCGGCGCTGGAGACGGTGGCGGCAGCAAGGGCGGCTGACCGCCCTGCCGATCCTGCCAGGTCGTAAAGAGCGCACCCTTGCCAGCGTGCATGCTGGCGGGGTGCCTTCGCTGTTGGTGATCGAAGGCCAGGCTGGAAGTTTCGCTGCTTGAAGAAGATCACTCCGGATCGGGCTCCTGCAATTGGACTGCAGCGCCGGGAAGGGCCCAGCTGGTGCTCTCGACCCACGCGCAGTGATTCATGTTGGATACCCACGTGCGCTCGTGCGCTCGTCGAAATTCCAACAGGGCCTGCAATTCCACCTTGCCTCTCTCGTAGCTGGATTCCGGATCGCCGAGCGTAAGCTTGGCGGCAACCAAAGAGCACAATTTCGCGTGCTGCAATCCCAATTGAAGGAATTGCACCCGCCTTGACGCTTGCTGGTCTGCCGCCGCGGAGGAGGCTGCCTTGTCGAGCAATGCTTCGGCCGGCGCGAAGCTCTCCTCTGGATAGATCGCATGCGCCGCTTTCGCCCAGCTTCGCCAACGCGAAGCCCCAAGAGCCTCGAAGGTGTCACGCAGCCGCGCACTCCCACCGGACGTATACGCCTCCCAGAAATCGAAATATTTCCTCACGTCAGCCGCCGCGGGTCCGAAGGCGGAGTAATATTCTGACAGCAGGGAGCCGGCAGGCATGTCGGGGTGGATCTGCAAGCGGAGCAACAGGTAAAGGTTTGGGCCTTGTGTCGCCCAATGACCTGTCAGCGAATCGAAATCGGTCCCGATCATTCCGTTGTTCGCGGCGCTCTGAAACTCGTCGGCGAACTGGCTGGAAAATATGTGCGGCATGCAATATCCGTCCAGAAAATAGTTCGTCCGCATGAAAAGCTTGGCCTCGGTTTCCGCCCATCCTCGCCACTGGGCTTTCATCCAATCCTGCTCGTCGCCGCTTCGGGGATAGAACCAGGATGACGGGCAAAATCCGATCATGACGTTCGGCCCCAGTTTTATGCCCGAGGTCGGAGCGGCGAAGTAGTTCATGTAGGCGTAGCCGACGACAACCGAGTTCGAATTGTATTTCGCGGCGATCTGCTGGATGGCTTGCCATGAACGCGCATATCTGTCGGATACGAAAGGCTTGCTGGCGATCTTTGATTTCGGCGGAATGAATTTTCGATAATCCGGTGGTTCCGGGCCATCGAGCGCCTTGCATGCATCGCATTCGCATTGGCCAGGCACGTCATTCTCGACAGCATTGACGAAGGTTGGAAGGTGTCCAGGAGTATCCCCTCCATGCTCGCGCCACTGCGCGACAATCTCTTCGCGCAGACCCGGATTGGAAATGCACATGGAAAAGCGCGCACCCAGCCTTGAGGGGCCTCGTCTGCCGTTGACCAGTTGAAACCATTCAGGATGCTCGGCGCCATACTGCCGCCACCAGTCCACGAAGGCATGGCCGTACTTCGCTGGGATTCGGCGGCCCATGCGGTTGCGACGCAGAAATGTTGCCTGCGCGTTCATGTATTCTTCGGCCGCCGCGGCAGTGAAGCCCAGCTCGGGATGATCCTTGGCCTTCAAGCCCGCAGCCGAGCGCACGTGGCGCTGCATGAATCGAGGCGTTACGACATGGTCTTGAAGAGGAACGACCACGGACTCCGCTCTTGGAACAAACGTTCCCAGTTCGCCTGGCCATAGCCACCGAACCGCGAAGTAGCGATCGAGAAGTTCGTATGCGCCGAAGAGCGTTCCCGCGGACGTGTCCTCATCAAGAGGGCTGCCGCTCGTGTCATGCCCCGCGATACAGAGATGGCGGCCGACGGTGCGGATTGCACACGACTCCGGCTCCAATGCGCCGGAATCGATGCCGGCCTTTCGGGCAAACCGGGTATCGCCCAGAAAGATATGGGCTTTGCCCAGGCTTGCCGACGTCACTTCGCTTTCAGTCACCATGGCAGGCTGGAAGCCGGTCGCTTTCTCGATATGCCAGCCGAGCTCCACGGCAGCATAGTGGACGGAGTCCTTCGGCCTGTCCGGGATAACCAGCGTGGCGGCGGGTCTGCCTCCCGCCACCAACGTCACACCATCGCCTGGCTGAGCGTACGCGCCGGCTGCCTTGCCAGCGCCCAGCCAGTGCAGCAAGCCGAATATGGCTCCCTGCCCAAACGTCCTTCGCGACAGTGCCCGCATAGCAAGACCTTACCTACGGCCGATCATCCAACAAAGTGGACCTTCTTCTGGACAAGGACGGTGCAGGCTTCCATGAATCGCGGGGGACGCTGTCGGTCCCTCCGGAGATGAAGAGGGCCAAACCGCGCTGAATTCTGCCCGAAGGAGAAGGGACTTTTGGCGATCCAGGCTTTTGGCGATAAAGGCATGCGCACCATCCGATGAGAATTGCTCGCCGCATGTTTGGTGCGGCGGGCGATCAAGCGTTGCGCACCAAGCGAAGCGGCTGCTGTTACGCAGATCATGAGGTGCATGGTATCGCCGCTAGACCCAACGATCCCAGACAGGCTTTTGGGTGTTCTTGCTAGACTTTTGGTCGGGGGAGTGCCTGGCCCCTTGGTGGCTTGCAATGATCGTCGGGGACCGGATCTATGCCGCCGCTCGCGCCAGCGGCGGGGTTGTTTCGATTGCCGAATGGGAGGTTCGGATCGGCAAGTGTTAAAATGGTCACATTCCTTGGAACTCCAATCTGGCATCCCTCGTTGCTTCTTACATGGCGCGGGGGCTGGAATGTATGAATGCAAATGATCCACAATGGCGAACGCTCGCCGGCGCTCTAGGCGTCACTGTTTATCAGCGCTCAAAAACAGTTTGGGTCGCGGCCGGGAAATACAGAGGTCAAGATTTCGAGGTGAAAGCCCGTTCCCCACAGGTTGCGCTCGCCCTGTGGAAGGAGGCCGCGCGCTATGCCGGTTCGGACTGGTGACCGGTGATGGGACTTGGTGCTCGCGCGGATGAATTGCGCCAGTTGGTGGACACGGATGCCGATAAGGGAACAACCATTACCGGCACCCGATAGTCTCAAGGTTTTATCGGCCTAGCCAGCGCCACCGCTGCCCTTGCCGCTCTCGCCGCCGGCCTTGCCACCGGTCTCGCCGGCGCCGCCGGCCTTGCCACCGGTTTCGCCAGCACCGCCAGCCTTGCCGCCGGTCTCGCCAGCGCCGCCAGCCTTGCCACCGGTCTCGCCAGCGCCGCCGGCCTTGCCACCGGTCTCGCCAGTGCCACCGGCCTTGCCGCCGGTTTCGCCAGTGCCGCCGGTCTCGCTCGACGCAGCGCTAAGGGTAGTGGCCGTACCGCCGGTCTCGCCAACCTTGCCGCCGGTCTCGCCGGTGCCGCCAGCCTTGCCGCCAGTCTCGCCAGCGCCGCCAGCCTTGCCGCCGGTCTCACCAGCACCGCCAGCCTTGCCACCGCTCTCGCCAGCACCGCCGGCCTTGCCGCCAGTCTCGCCGGCACCGCCAGCTTTGGCGCCGGTCTCGCTAGGCGAGCTTACCTGGACGCCAGACTCCCCGGCTGCGCCGGCATTGGAAATCCCTATGGTTCCCAGAGCAAAGAACGCCCCCACCAGCAACTTCGCCGTAGTCGTAACTTTAATGGTCATATCGTCTCCTGATATCCACGCTCCCCCGCATACTTAATAATCAGATTCTCCAAGAAAGTTTATTCACAATCATGATCGAGCCAGACACATTTAATGACAGTTTGACACGAGATTATACCCGTGAAATCTCGATTTATATGAAGTAATAGAAAAGCAAATTCCGTCATGCCTCTATCGTAATTGTGTAGCAGTCGGCCTTTGTTAAAATGGCCGACACCTAGGATGGTGGAAATATGCATCCGATATTTCAATCTCCGCCGTGTAGAAGGCGCATCGATGTTGGCGGTCTTCAAGAAAACATCAAGCAAACGCAGCACGACGGGCCGCGATCCCAACGGATGGGTCACATTGGCTGTCACTGCCAGTTACCACTTTTGGGTGGATTCAGCGCCGCCAAGGGCAATTGACAGAAATGGCCCCTGCGGATGCCATTGAAGGGTTCCAAAGGCGGGGAGGATCAGGAGCATCTGCTCCCGATTTGATGTTGGAAAGTTCGGCAAACGAGTGATCCAAACGGGCCCCGCATTTGGCCACGGACGATAACCATCGTCAGTCGAGAGCGGATCCATGGCCACCGACCCCGTCCATCACCTGGAATCAACTGCCAAGATTGTTTCGGCCTTTGTCAGCAGGAACCGGGCCTCACCTTCTGATCTGGTGGATCTGGTGGAGAATGTCGGCCGCGCTTTGCAGGCCCTCGCGGGAGGCACGGAAAAGAGCAAACCAAAGATCGTTCCCGCCGTACCAATCAGCAAATCGGTGACTCCGGATTTCATTATCAGCCTGGAGGATGGACGCAGGATGAAATCGCTGAAGCGGTATCTGGCATCGCTTGGAATGACACCGGCCGACTATCGCAGGAAATGGGGTTTGCCGCCTGATTACCCTTTGGTGGCGCCGAATTTCACCGCACTGCGTTCGCAAGCGGCAAAGAGGATCAGGCTCGGACAACGGACCGCCAGTGATCAGACCTCACGAACCTGACCGTATGGTCCTGGCGATGACGATTTTGCCGCGCCTGCTGCCCGATCAATGTCGCCATGATTGAGGATTGCGACGGCGTTCCCCAAGGCGCTTGCCTGGAGACAGACCTGTGCATCGTGGGCGCGGGTGCGGCGGGCTTGGCGCTCGCCTCGCAGTTCGAAGGAACACGGCATCGCATATGCATCATCGAAAGCGGCGGGCTGACATACGAACACTGGCGCCAAAGACTGTCGCGAGGCCGCTCTGTAGGCAGACCCTATGAGGCGCTGGACCTTTGCAGGATCCGCCAGTTCGGCGGAAGTACCGGCAGGGCTGGTTGGGGTGGTTGGTGCAAGATGCTGGACCACGCCGATTTCGAGCCTCGGTCCTGGATTCCGATGAGCGGATGGCCTGTCGATCGCAACTCGCTCCTCCCCTACTATGAGGCGGCCGCCGGTTTGCTGGGCATCGACGACTTGCAAGCCGAATGGCCTGCCTTCGCGGCTCTGCCTATGACCGGGCCACTGTTTTCCGAACGATGCTTTCTCAGTCCCGTCCCGGATTTGGGGGCGACATTGCGCGCCAGGCTGCAAAGGGCAAAAAACGTGCAGGTTTTCCTGCACGCCACCGCCTTGCGGTTAGACACCGACTCATCGGGAAGATGGGTTCGCTCCATCGAGGTGGCCAGTACGCCAAACAGGCGCTTCCGGATCCAGGCACGGTCCTTTGTGTTGGCCTGCGGTGGGATCGAAAACGCGCGCCTGCTCCTGGTTTCAAACCGGCAGACGCCGAATGGCATAGGCAACCAGCATGACCTGGTAGGCCGCTATTTCATGGAGCATCCGCGCGTAAAATGGGGGAGCCTGCAGGTCTGCCATCCCGACACCGCGCTGGCCCTGCACGTGCCATCCATTGTAGCGCGAAGGCCTTATTTGTCGGAGCAAGAGCACTGCGGCGTGAGCGGTGCATTCGGACTGGCGCTGCGCCCGGAGATTCGTGAAAGTGAACGCCTTCTGGGCTCCCGGACGTGGATCAAGCCGGGACCTTGCGCCAATGATCTGGGTGGCTCCGAGGCGTTGCATTATCTTGCCTTCTGGCTGCGGAAGGGACGCCTCCATCGCGACCTCATCAAGAGTGGCCGCACCATCCTCAGACATCCCGCAGCGTCGGTCGCGTCAGCCATCGAGCGCCTTGGGCACTCACGCGGGCGCGTGAGACATTTTCATTTTGACACGATCCTCGAACAAGAGCCGGACCCGGAAAGCCGGGTTACGCTCGATACAAGACTTGACGAATTCAATCTTCCGCGCGTGAAACTGGAATGGAGGGTGGGGCCTCTCGTTCGGCGTACACTCGAGCGCGTGCAGACGATCATCACCGACGAGATGCGGCTGCTGGGCCACAGAAGCGACGTTCGATCGAGCACCCAGGAGCCCCCAGGCGGAGACGATATCCCATACCGATGGGTGAGGCACCACATGGGCACAACGAGGATGAGCGCCGATCCGCGGACTGGCGTGGTCGATGCCACGTGCCAGGTTCACGGCCTCGGGAACCTTTTTGTCGCCGGGAGCTCCGTTTTTCCAACCGGGGGAAACGATATGCCCACCCTGACGATTGTCGCGCTTGCCATTAAATTGGGCCGACACCTACGGCAATGGCTCGAATAGAGGTCAATTCCATATTGGAGGAGCTCCCGGAGGCCGCGCTCGGAGGCTTGACCAGCCTGACGGCTCGTTGCTCGGAGTCCGGCATGAGGTGTCTTCCAAGATACACTTTACTTCACAATGGCATAATTTCAGGTTTACTTTACGTGCTTTGGATATGGATGTGAAAATTTACAGTTTTAAAAGCGACGTCACGTAAAATCCTCCTTTGCAATTCGTTATAGATTGCATGCGGATCAACCCCCGGCATCCTTTTCGTTGAGGATACACCTTTTGGTGGAGGCAGCCTTGCCACTACGACATTTTGCCGTCCCGGCTCTAATCCTGCTAAAAATATGCGATTATATTCAGGGTGTGCGTTTTGTCACACCGCCTCATCGATCTGCAAGTTATTACTAATACCTTAAGGAGGTGGGTATTCGAAGCGGATTCTCCGTTGGGGTGAATTCCGTGGGTACTGGAGTTGAACCTTTGGGTTGGGGATAAGCTATGACAATTCTGTCCATTACCGATCAGCCGGTCAAAACCGACTTGGCTCCCTATTCATCTGTCGCAAATGCCAATCATATCGGACCTGCTCCCTCACGGGAGGAGATGGAGATAGCGATCATCGATGACAGACCGCTGATGTGCGACTGTTTCGCCAGAAGCCTCGAACTCATCGAGCCATCATTTCGTATCCAGCGCTATCCTACGGTCGAAGCGTTTGACGCTGCCAGCCCGGAGGAGACCGAACGCGTCTCGACCGTGTTGCTATGCGTCATGTGGTCGAATTCTCAGGCGGACTATCATCTGTCGCGGATTGCCCATCTCAAGGCAACCAGACCCTCTCTGGGAATCGTAATGCTCTCGGATATCGAAAGCTTTGACGATATCGTCAAAGCAGTGGAAAGCGGGACACGCGGTTACATCCCAACAAGCGTCAGCTTGCAGGTTGCGGCAAAGGCTATTCAGCTTGTCGCGGCAGGAGGGACTTTCGTACCGCCGAGCGTCCTCTTTAGTTCGAGCCAGGCGATCAAGGACAGCCAACCCGCGAAGCAGCCGCAGGGCGACAATGTTTTCACGTCGCGCCAGATGGCGGTGATCGAAGCGTTGCGGCGGGGCAAGGCAAACAAGGTGATCGCATACGAGCTCAACATGTGCGAAAGCACGGTCAAGGTGCATATTCGCAATGTCATGAAAAAGCTTCGCGCGAGAAATCGTACCGAGGTAGCCTACATCCTCAACACAACGCCTTATGATGGTGTGAGCATACGAAATTGAGGCATGGCTGCCGCCTCGGTCAAAAAATGATGATTTCTTTTGCCCGCGGCAACGGTGCCGGTTGGCTTTGTCAGGCCCTCGAATTGGAGAGCCTGACAAAGACTCGACATTTTGCAGGGTGCGAGGAAAGTTGAAACAGCCGCTAGATCGATATGCTGTTCCGCAGACGGAGAGGGAAACCACTCCCACAGCCGAAAGGAACACATCGCAAAGCCCGGACTTGAGCGATATCGAGCATTTCCATGCCGTTCGCCCTTCCACGCTGGCCGAGATGAACCGACGCTGTCATTGGTTCCATCTCGAAGACGGCGATGTCTTGATTCCGGCCGGCGAAAGGGTCGATCGAGTATTTTTTCTTCTGGAGGGTGAGCTTCGCTTCCCTGTCTATACCCGTACAGGCAAAATTGTATGGCTCCCATCGGCGCACGAGGGATCGCTCGTCAATGAAGTGGCTTTAAGCGGGGACCTTCTTGCGGTGCCTTATTCGATCGAAGCCGCAGGACCATGCACCATTGCCTCCATCGGCAATCGGGCCTTCCTGGATATAATCAAGAACGATCCCGAGGCGCTTCAGGCCATCGTCCAAATGCTGGTCGAGCGCCAGCACTCGTTTGTCGAGCATATCGTTGAACTCTCGACACTCAGCGTTCGATCGCGCGTGCATAGCGAACTGCTGCGCTTGTGTGTTGAAAGTATCGACACTGACGGTTCGGCGATGATTTCTCCCATTCCCACCCATACGGATCTGGCCAATCGCATCGGCACGCATCGGGAAGCGGTGGCCCGCGAACTCAGTTATCTGCAGAGTGTCGGGATTGTGCTGCGCCGCGCAAAGGAACTCTTTGTGCCCGACGTGTCTCGCTTGACGGACCTGCTCTCCAAGTCCGACGATTAATCTCCCACGATCTCATGATCAGCCATGGTCTCGGGCCATGGACCGTCGCGGCCCTGCATTATCCCCGCAGCCATGCGAAGCGTTTGGTGCCTAAGCCAAGCCACGTCCGAACGGCATTCTGCTGCGATGTCGAGCGGTAGATCTTCTGATGATAGACCAACTCATAGGGCCACAGTTCGAGGCTGCGGTTCGCGAGATGCGTGAGTATCCAGGTGATAGCGCTTGCAGCGACAATGAAGGCGCCCATCGAGACGACGACATTGGCGGTGAACAGGTGAGCGTGTGAAAAGAGGGAGCGGGTCAGAAAATACGTATAGGGATGCACCAGATAAAGGCTGTAGCTGACCGTCCCGAAGTAGCGAAGAAGCCGATTGCCGAGAAGCAGCGCAGTCAAGCTGTTTCGCGACACCGCAAGGCCGAAGTAAAGCGCCGTCGCAGCGACCAGCAATGGCACTTCGGCATTCTGGAAATCGGACCAGTGATAGTCGTAGTGGCTGCGAGTGGATATGAAGACGCACGTTGCCAGCGCCGCGCTCTCGGCCAGCCGATGGCGACCGACGCGCATCCAATCATATCGATCGTAGGCGAGACGGATCAGGCCGCCGGCAACGAAATACAGGGCAATCGGATATCTGGCGATAAAGAGCACCGCGAGAAGACCCAGAGCGGCCAACCCAAGCTTGTTGGGGCGACGGATGGCCAAGAACACGAAGGCACCGGTGAACACATAGAACCAGACTTCGAATGTCAGGCTCCAGGCATTCGGCGTCAGCTGCTCTGTGTGGGCGAAAAGATTCAGGAACGTCAGTCCCGCGAGAATTGCGGTGAGATTGTTGGTCTCGGGATAGAGGTTTGTCGCGGCGTTCAGTGCGACGTAGAGCACGCTGAGAACGAAGAACAACGGGTAGACGCGCAGGAACCGTCGGGCGGCAAACTCACGGGGACTGTAGTGCAGCGCACTCGGAAGGATCACGAAGCCACTGATGGCGAAGAAAAGGCACACACCGAAGGTGCCGAAATTCCAGAAAGGCCCAATGGCCGCTACATAGGCGGAGTTCGAGGCGTAGATATGCTCCGCCGTGCCGCCCAGGAGATGCGCGAAGAACACCATAAGCGAAGCGACACCACGAAGCCCATGCGCAGCCACATTGAATGACTTGTCGGAAACTGGTTTCGCGGATGCGTCGCGCAGGACATGCGGTGCGTCCGATGGTTTCAGCGAAGGGGGATACGCAACAGCCATTTGAGCCTTCAAATTGGACCCCGCAGACCATTCCAACCTACACCGATCCAGATTTTGCAATGCTCAGGAATTCGAAGGACACCCCTGCCCAAAAGTAGTGGGCTGGCGTGGGAAAACTCCACCCGATGATCAAGCAGCCGCGTAGCAGGATGCGGACATTAATGGGGATCCGTCTTGGCCGCAGGCGAGAGCTGAACCGCAGCCGGGGCGGGGCGTGACCTACACCGGGTCGGAATTGGCGGGCTTTTCGGCAGCCAGGACGCCAAAACGGCCGCAAGTCGCCACGTCGAACCGCTCCGCTTGGCAAAAGCCCCCGGCCTTCGCGCCTCCCTGTTGTTCCAGAGGCCATTTCGATCTTGCGGGGGCCACGGCGTAGTCCGATTTAGCCGCAGGTTACCTCCTATTGCGGGCGGACAGTGGCGCGAGAGTGCAGTTATACAGCATCGGTATGTCACGCTTTCAGGCTCATCGGCTCAGCCTCGCTGCCGGCGTGATGTTGGACGGTCGAAAACCCTCTCGTCCGGCATCGCTCCATTCAGCACAGGCGGCTCCAAGCTATCGAGCCGACATCGATGGTTTACGTGCCATCGCTGTCGTGTCGGTTGTGCTGTTTCACGCCGGTTTCACCGAGGTCGGCGGCGGCTATGTCGGTGTCGACATTTTCTTTGTCATCTCCGGCTACCTGATAACGCAACTGATCGCCAGGGATCTGCAGACAGGCGAGTTCTCGGTCTGGCATTTTTACGAGCGGCGCATACGTCGCATTTTTCCGGCGTTGTTCGCCATGCTGGCGGTCTGTACGCTGGCCTGCGCCCTCATCTTCTTACCCGATGACTTCAGACGTTTCGGCCGTAACTTCGTCGCCACGGCTCTCTTCTCGTCCAATATCGGCTTTTGGCTGAAGACGGGCTATTTTGATGGAGAAACGTACGACCAGCCACTCATCCACACCTGGTCACTGGCGGTGGAAGAGCAGTTCTACATCCTGTTTCCGATATTCCTTGTCTCGATCTGGCGCCTGGGAGCCGGCAATGTTCGCAGTCTCATTGCGAGCCTCGCGGGAATTTCGTTCATCGCAACCATCGTGGTGATGCAGTACGACGATGCTGCCGCTTTTTACCTGACCCCATTCAGGGCGTGGGAGCTTCTGTTGGGCAGCCTCATGGCGCTCGAAGCATTCCCCCGCCTCACCAAGCGCTGGCAAAGTGAGGTGGCGACCTGGGCGGGACTCCTCCTGATCGCCGCTGCCGTGCTGGGTTATTCCGAGACGACTTCATTCCCTGGTATCACGGCGCTCCTTCCGTGCATCGGAGCTGCCCTTGTCATTCACGGAGGACGTGAAGCGAGCTGCTGGGTCACGCGGCTGATTTCGACAAGGCCGTTCGTCGGCGTGGGCCTGATAAGCTACTCCCTGTATCTTTGGCATTGGCCGCTGATTGTCCTGGGCAGTTACCTGGCAATCGATGAGCTGAGTTCGCTTCAGTCTGTTGGCCTGGTGACTGCCTCGTTCACGCTGGCGCTGCTGTCCTGGCGATACATTGAGCGGCCGCTCAGAGTGCCGTCGCGCGTAAGCCGCCCCGTGTCCGTCTTGGCTGGAGGTACTTTGGCCATCGTCGCCGCGGTAATAACCGGTGCCGTGATCTATCATGACAATGGCTGGCCGACGCGCTTCTCCAAGGACGTGAATGTGTTGTCCAGCTATGCTTTCTCCGCCAACCCTGAAGCGGATAAATGCGCAGACGTATTGCTTCAGCTTGCGGCAAAGTCCCCCTGTACAATAGGCACCTCTGAAAATGCCCGCATCTTCCTGTGGGGGGATTCGCACGCCGGAGCGCTATTCGGCGCGATGTCCGAATTGGCTGCAAATGGCGCAAGCACGGTCTACGGCGCCACTCCCCGCTGCCCCCCTCTGCTTGGGGTCGGAACCGACGGAGCGTGCATCCAGGGAAACGATTTACGGCTCAAATACGTCCTCGGTCGCCCAGAGCTGAAGACCGTCATAATTGCTGCCAGGTGGTCTCTCTATCTGGAGGGTCGTGCGGTCGAACTTGGACCGGCAGAACGCAACGGCGACCTTCCCCAGTTGCAGGACCGCAACGGCGTTCAATTCGATCGCTTCTCAAACGAGGCGCGCGAGGCATTCGAGATATCCCTGAGAAAAACTGTGCGTCGGATCCTCGAGGCCGGCAAGAACGTGATCATCGTCTATCCCGTCCCAGAGGTGGGCTATGACGTCCCCTCCACGGCAGCTCGACTCGTGGCGCAGGGACATGACCTGTCTGGCTTCAACGTGTCGGAGCGCCTCTACCGGGAGCGGCAGCAGATTGCATTTGGCGTTCTGGACAGGCTGGGCCAACATCGCGGCCTCGTTCGCGTTTATCCAACGCAGGCGCTTTGTCCGCAGGAACGGTGTGTTGTGATGATGGGCGGAAAACTGCTGTATTTTGACAGCCACCACCTCAGCATCCCAGGGTCCGAGGCACTCGAGCCATTGCTGGCAAGAGCTCTGCGACAAGGCGCCTGAAGTTCCGAGGTTCAAAGCGCGTCGCGTTTGAACGGAAACGCGGAAAGCCGTCTTACACTTTGCTGGAAATCGCTTTTAGCGGAGGTGCCGGCGGCCCTGAGCGTCGACGATGGTGTTGTCCGCGACGTTTGCACTGATATGCGCGCCGTTGTGGATCAGGCAGCCGGCACCGATCTGGACACCCAGCAGCACCGTTGCGCCCATGCCCACGACAGACATCGCCCCGACGCTCACCCCGCCGGCGACGATGGCGCCCGGGGTCAGGTGCGCATGGTCCTGCACGACGCTGTCGTGGCAGACGATACTCCCCTGGTTGACGATCACGTTGTTGCCGATCGTACAGCGGGGACCGATGCTCGCGCCGGCCAGAATATGGCAGCCATCTCCGATCCTGGTAGCCTTGGAGACGATCGCGGATGGGTGGATCACAGGCGGCAGAATGAAGCCCATGGCCGCGGCGCGTTCGAACATTGCCCGCCGCGCCTCGCTGGACTGGGCTCCGCCAATGCCGATGAAGGCGTAGCGCGTGCCCTCGGCAAGCAGACGCTCCAGGCTCTCCTGCGTACCGATCACCGAAATGCCGGCGCAGACGTGGTGGCCAACAGGCAGGGCTTGGTCGGTGCAGCCGAGGATCTCGTATCCGGAGCCGTCGAGAGCATCGATCAAGCAGGCGGCGTGGCCGCCGCCGCCGATGATGACCGCCCGCCGCGTGGACGCGGAAGGAGCGGCGGACTGCGCCCCGTGCGAACCTGCAACTATTGCCTCGGATCGGCAGCTGGCCGCCGCGCGCACCTCGGCTTCGCCGATGCGGCCGTTGGAGGGCCTGACATCCGCCAGGTCGATCCCGAGCTCGGACGCGGCCTTGCGGGCCTTGGCCGTTATCGCGACCTCTTTGACAGCGCTATCGGCTGGGCTGGCCGCTGCGGATGCGCTCGCATTTTCGTCGACGATCTCGCACAGCGTTGAGCCGACGGCGACGAAGTCGCCGATCTTGACGTCGAGCCGGCCGATTACCCCTGCCTCGGGGGCATTGACCTCAACGGCAGCCTTCGTGGTCTCAAGGACAAAAAGAAGAGCCCCTTGCTCTACACTTTCACCCTGCGCGACCTTGATCTCGATCAACTGAAGATTGTCCTCGTTGGCGTTAACCCGCGGGGCCTCGACAAGCACAGTCATGAAAGCTTAGCCTTTCTTGAACAGATCGATGCAGGCCGCCTGGATGGCGTTCACACCTGGCAGCAGATCGTCCTCCCATTCGCGGCTTGAGGGAATAGGGTGGTTTGGCCCAGCCAATGCGCTGAAGTGCCTGACCCGGCCGATCAAGGCGCGCGCGCACTCGGACGCGAAGCCCCAGCCAGGAGAGCCTTCCTCCACGACGAGAACGCGGCTGCACTGGCCGACCTGGCTCAGGACCTCCTCGCCAGGAAAAGGCGACAGCTGTTCAACGGCCACCACGGTGGTTGCGATTTCCTCCTCTTCGGCGAGCTTGTTTGCGGCAGCAACCGCGTGCTCGACGCAACCCCCATAGGTCAGGATCACGATGTCCGAATCCGCCGGATGTGGAAGTGCGGCCGTGCCGAGCACGGGCCTCGAATACATGACCTTGTTTTCGATTATCAGGTGAGGGGACCGAGAAGCGAGAGCCCGGTGCAGGAGCGCCCCTGGATCCGCATACTCATGCGTTGCAAACACGGTGAGGCCCGGCACGCCGCAAAAATGCTTTTCCAGGCTCTGCGAGTGCGTCGGCCCATAGCCACGCCGTCCACCCATGGGCGCGCGAATGATGATCGGCACCTCGACCTGATCGTTGTACATCCAGCGAAACTTGGCTGCGTGGTTGATGATCTGGTCGGCGGCAAGAGCGATGAAATCTCCGAACATGAGCTCGACGATCACGGGCCTGCCCTTGAGGGCCATGCCCGCCGCCATGCCGACAATGCCACCTTCGCTGATCGGCGTGGTCCAGACACGATCCTGATAGGCCGTGGACAGGCCCTTGGTCACTTTGAAGGCGCCGCCATAGGGGTCGAGGACGTCCTCGCCCATAACCACCAGCCGGAGATCGGCTTGCATGAGATCGTGGAGCGCACGGTTGATCGATTCGACAACGCGCATGGTCAGCCTCGCGCTAAGGCAGCCGCGGCTGCTGATTCGACGGCACGATCGACAGCAGATCGACAAAAGGCGTCGATCTTCTCGAAGTGCGCGACGCGCCGGCGCATCGGGGGGATCGGATCGCGGGCGCGAGCTTGTTCAAGCCGCAAGGGCGGCCGGGTATCATCTCCCTTGCTATGGGGACCGATCCGTTCGGTCCGCAGATAGAGCCAGCACGGGCGACCCTCGGCGCGAATATAGGCTACAGCCTCCTGGGCAAGCTCACATATCTCGACTGGATCGTTGCCATCGTAGGCGAACGTGCGGATGCCGAAAGGTTCGGCCCTGGCGATGATCGAACCGGAAACGGTGAGATGTTTTGGGGTGGTTTGGGCGATGTCGTTGTCCTCGACCACAAAAAGCACGGGAGCACCGAAAACCGAAGCGAGGTTCAGGCTCTCGTAAACAGCTCCTTCACCCATCGTTCCATCGCCCAGGAAAACCACTGCCACGGCGCCATCGTCCTTTCGTGCCAGCGCGCAGCCAACCGCCACGGGCGCTATGCCGCCTTGGATTCCATTGGAGTGGAAGTTGCGGAAACACAGGTGCTGACTGCCGCCGCGCCCCCCGCAAATGCCGGTTACGCGCCCCATGATCTCGGCGATCAGGCCCTCGACTTCACCCGAGTAGGCAATGAAATGACCGTGGCAACGGTGGTTGCTCCAGACAATGTCACGATCCCGGTCAAGAGCGTTCACCACCCCCACCGCATTGGCTTCCTGTCCGATGGATGTGTGCGTGGTGCCGAACAGCAGCCCTTGGGAAAACAGCTCCAGCAAGCGCTCCTCGACAAGCCGGATGAGGATCATCTGCTGATAAAGCCGGGCCACGGTCGGCAGTTCGAACCCGAGCAGCGTTCTTTTTTCCTGAGGAAGGGTGAGGTTCTGCAATGCTGAAGACGGCACCAATTTCAGCTCTCCAAAGGAAGACGCCGGAATGGTTCCATCTTTCCTGATCGCGTGCTCGTTCATCAGGCCGCCTCGAGCTGGCGCGCAGCCGCGACAAGGATGGACCGCGTCGTCGACGCTGCCGCCGTCGTTTCCTCGACCGTCCAGGACGGGTCGACCAGGAACGCGATGCTCGTTTCACCAAGCTGCCGCGCGACTGGCAGTCGCTCGGGCGGCGCCACGCCGGCATCGGCGAAGGCATGCTCGAGATAAATCTCGGAGCAGCTGCCCGAGAAGCACGGAACGCCTGCCGCGTTGACGGCCGCGATCAGCTCGTCCCGCGACCATCCCGAAGACAACATCTCCGGCTTGATATAGAAATAGCATCGATACCAGGCATGCCTGTGTGCCGGATCGAGCCGGGGCGTGTACAGCATCGGCAAATCGGCAAGCGTGTTTATCCAGATGGCGGCATTGCGCTCGCGTTGGTGAATCCAGTCGGGCAGACGTTCGAGCTGCCGCAAGCCAAGCACGGCCTGGATGGACGTCATGCGCCAATTGGTGCCGATGCTGTCATGCAACCAGCGGAATCCGGTCGGCCGATGAGGGGCAAAGACCACATTATAGTTCTTGCCGTGGTCCTTGAGGCTCCAGGCGGCGAGCCACAATTTCCTGTCGTCCATCGCGACAAGCCCGCCTTCACCGCCCGTCGTGATGATCTTGTCCTGGCAGAACGAAAATGCCGCTATGTCACCGAAGGAGCCGATCGGTCGCCCGTTATATTCGGCGCCATGCGCCTGGGCGCAATCCTCGATCACCTTGATGCCGCTGCGCTTTGCAAGTTCCATGATCGGCGCCATGTCGCACGGCCATCCGGCGATATGCACGACAATGACGGCCTTTGTCCGCGCCGTTATCTTCGGCGCGATCGTTTCGGCGGAAAGATTGCCCGAGGTCGGGTCGACATCGGCGAAGACAGGTGTCGCACCGGCAAACATGACGCAAGCGGCCGACGCGACGAAACTGCGGGGCGTTACGATCACCTCGTCGCCGGCGCCGATGTGGAAGATCTTCATCGCAAGGTCCAGCGCGAGGGAGCCATTGGCCAGCGCCACGGCATGACGCCGGCCGAGGCTGCGCGCGTAAGCGCGTTCGAAGGTCTTCACATGGTCGCCGGTCCAGGCGTTCACCCGGCCAGACCGCAGAACGTCCACAACGTCGGCTATCTGTTCTTCGTCGTAAATCGGCCAGCGTTTCATCTCGGAACACTCCAGCTAGAATTCAGATGACATTTCTCAGAAGGACAAAGGCCTCGGCCGCCCTCAAATGGACGGCGGTGCCCCTGACGATCGCCAGCGCCCGTAATGTTTCGATCGAACGCTCGTGCGGGAAATTCTTGATCTGCGAAGCGAACATCGACGCGGCTTCGAGTTTGCGGTCGAGTGTCGCCTGGATGTCTATGAAGACATTCGGCACGAAGCTCGGCGTGACATAGGGTGCATTCCAGTTCGTTTCAGACACCGTCTCGTAGGCCATGATCGTCCGCGGGTAGTGTGACTGGGTGGGACGGGCGGCAACCAGCGACGACAGGAAGATCAGCTGGTGGTCCATATGAACATCGCCGACGAAGGGGATGAGCAAGGTGTCCGGCTTGACCGCCTGCAGCAGAGCTTGCAACGCCGCATTGACGGTCGAGTGCGGTGTCTGGCCGAGCTGCGCGGCAGGCAGATCAAGCCAATGCGTGTGTCGCACGCCCAGGCCGGCATGAGCCGCCTTCGCCTCACCGCGGACCTGCTGCGTCATCTCCTCTGTGAAGGCAGGCGGACAGCCTCGCGTAACCACCGCGACATGGACTTCCCCGCCTTCCGCGGCGACCCGGGCTATCGTGCCGCCACACCCCAGAACCTCATCGTCGGGATGCGGCGCGATCACCAGGAGCCGACCAAGGGCCGGGCTCATGACCGAACCGTCCCGGCGGGCATCGCCTTCAACGCGTGATCGACATGGCGGCGGTCGATGCGTTCGCCCAACAGGGCCACCAGGACGGTCAGGATCAGGATCTGCAGATCGAGCCAGAGATTGCGATTGCGCACATACCAGAGGTCGAGCGCCAGCTTTTCACCGTTGGTGAGGCGGGTATTGCCGTTCACCTGTGCCCAGCCAGACAGGCCAGGACGGACCGTGCAGCGAACCCGTCCCAGGTCGCCGAACTCGGTGATGGTGGCTGGGAGCAACGGGCGTGGCCCTATGAACGCCATGTCGCCCCTGGCTATGGAGACAAGTTGAGGCAGCTCATCGATCCGGATGGCACGCATCAGCCGGGTGGCGGGCGTCTCGCGCAAGGCGTCGGGCAGCAGCACGCCATCCGCATCGCGCCCTTCATGCATCGTTCGAAACTTGCAGATGACGAAGGGGCGGCCTGCCAAGCCGCTGCGGGTCTGGCGGAAGAACAGTGGGCGGCCGACACTTGCCCAGACAATTGCGGCGGCCACCATCCATAGCGGCAGGCTGAGGATCAAAAGCACCACCGCGGCGATCCGGCTGGGCATCGCCCGGCCTATCGGCACGCGAGCGGTCAATTCGGGAGACCGGGCCATCGGATTGCTGAGGCCGATCATTGTGACGGCCCCACCTGGGCGGCAGGGGGCGCCGCGACAGGAGCGTCCAGACGGCTGGCCAGGTCCAGGGCGTTGTCCAGACGGTTTATCGACACCAGGATCGTGTCTCCGGCTACGATCGGATCGTCGAGGGTCGCCACCTTGGTGGCGATCTGGCCATTCTGCTTGCGGCGGATTTGGTAAGTGAACGCGATGGTGTTGTTGGTGCGTGTCTGTTCCGCCGCCAGAGTGCTCAGCAACAGGATCTGCTCTTCGGTCGACTCGCGAACCGAGACCAGGCGCTCGATTTCAGAGTTGTGGGCCTGAAGCTCCGTCAGCGCTGTGTGCGTCCAGGCCTGGGTGGCGTCGTCCAGGTCACGCTGCAACTGGCTCAATTCCCGGCGAACCGTCGACGCCTGATTGTAGATTTCAAGCAGATGCGACTGCTGCGTGGTCGCCTCGCGCTCGGCGTTCGAGAGATCGGTAAGCGTGACGATGCCTTTCTTGTTGAGGGCCCTGACACGCTCGAGATCGGCTTGCGACGAAGCGATCACCGTCTTCTGTATGTCCGATAGCTGTTCAATATTGGCGAGGGCGATGTTCACTTCGTCGATTCCCGCCAACAGCTGCTTGCGACGTGTGGTCAGTGCGTGTTGATCCGTTTCAAGGATCCGCTGCTCCGTCGGAAGCAACGTTGCGAGCAGATTGGCATTCATGAGGCCTCTGATCTTGGGAGGCAGATCCAGCTCCGAGATCTTGTCGTTGTTTGCCAACTGGGCCTTGATGCGCGCGGCGGCAACGGCTTCCTTGGCGATCTGCACCACGCTTTCATCAAGGGTTCCGCGCAGCCGGGCGCGCGTCACCACGCGATCCTCGGCAGTGGCTCCGCCCGTCGATTGACCACCGGCAAGCGCCACCGCCTGCTCCACGGTCAGTGCTGGCTGGTACGGAAACGAGCCCGGAGCCTTGACATCCCCAAGGACAAAGATCGGACGGAAGCTGACCACCGCCAGGGCTATATGCGGGTCGTTGAAGAACTCTCGGTCGATGAACGCCTTGCGGATATGCTTCAAAGCGTCAGGCACCGTCAGGCCGCCAACTTCAAAGCTGCCGATCAGCGGAATGTTGACCGCGCCATCGCTGGCCACCGTCAGCTGTTCGGCAGGAAGCGCATCGTCAATGAAGTCGAACGAAACCACATCGCCGACCGAAAGCTTGTAGCCGTCGTCAGCCGCGGCCCTGGCCGCGATCGGGCAAGCCAGGATCGCAACAACAGCGGGAACCGTGATCCGGGCATGTTTCAACGCTTTCGCGAGGATACTGGTCCACGAGCCTATCGATCGCCCGCTCCGTGCCGGATTGCAAAAAGATGCCATGGAAGCCCACCACAGAAATTTCCTGTGAAGACCCTAGCGACACCTGTGCGCGGACAATGAGTCATACATTTGGTGGAGCGGTGACAACCTTCGGTCTCGTGCCCACCCAATTTGGCTAACTGGATGTCGATCGTAACCAACGTATGGTGCGGCTGGATACTGTCGGCCGATTGAACGCTTCCTCGTGGCGGAGCGCCGCAGACAGCTGGGAAGCTTGCGTGCACACAAGTGTTCTTCACACGATCACCAGTCTCGACGTTGGCGGCGCCCAGGTCATGCTTGCCCGTTTTCTTGGCCGGATCGACCAAAACCACTTCTCATCTTCGGTTTTATCGCTGCTTTCACCTGGGCCATTGGCCGCGCAGGTGAAGCATGCGAATTCCGGGCTCGTGTCGATCAGCATGACGGAGCGGCCGCGGCCGCGCGATGTCTTTCGGCTGACCCGGTCGATAAGCAGGGCGGCGCCCGACCTTCTTCACGGATGGATGTATCACGGCAACGTCGCGGCAACGCTCGGCTCGGTGCTGGGCTTCAACTTCTCGCCGGTAATCTGGAGTATCCATCACACGGTTCGCGACCTCGCCGACGAGAAACCGTTGACGCGCCAGCTGATCCGGCTCTCGGCCCGGCTGTCGAGCCGCGCCAGCGCAATCTCATATTGCTCGCGCGTGGCCGCCGACGATCACGAGCGTCTGGGCTTTGATCCGCGCCGCAGGGTGGTCATTCCGAACGGAACGGATTGCGATCAGTTTTCTCCCGCGGCCGACGCCGGTGAGAAATTGCGCCATCTGTTCGGCTTGCCGCCCGAACGGCTGATCATCGGCCATGTGGCGCGGTTTCATCCCATGAAAGACCAGATCAGCCTGGTTCGGGCCATCAGCCGTGTGCTGGCGCAGGGGTACGACGTTCAGGGCGTGTTTATCGGGGAGGGACATGCCGATGGGCCGGTGCGGCGCGCCGCCCGCGACCTCGGCATAGACGACCGTATTACGACGCCGGGCATCCGCGGTGACGTTGCCGATCTCATGCCCGGCTTCGATGTCTACGCGCTTTGTTCAGCTTGGGGCGAGGCTTTTTCCCTTGCCGCCGGCGAGGCGATGGCAAGTGGCGTGCCGGCGGTGGTGACGGCGGTCGGCGACTCCGGCTGGCTCGTCGGCGACAGTGGAGTGGTCGTTCCGCCCCGGGACAGTGAAGCACTGGCCGCCGGGTTGATCAGGCTTGTCTGCCTTGAACCGGCCCAGCGGCGCGCTCTGGGCCAACAGGCGCGTCGCCGCGTCATGGAGAACTTCTCACTATCGCTTTACGTCGATCGGCATCTGGAACTCTACGCAACAGCTCTGGGGCGTCGTCGCCATATCTCGAGCTGACAGGAGTGACTGGTGGTTGTCATGCACGCGAATGGTCGAGATCATTTTCCCGCCGGCGGGAACGATGCGATGCGCCGCAAGCGGATCGTCGTGATCGCAAGCCTGACGCGTTCGCTCGTCAATTTTCGCCTCGAATTGTTGAAAGCCATGGTCGCCGCCGGGCACGAGGTCATCGCGCTCGCCCCCGACAATGATGAGCAGGCCATCGCCAGGCTGGGTGCAATTGGCGTCAGCTTCCAACAGATTCCGATGGCCAGGACGGGTACCAATCCGCTGGCCGATCTGCGAACACTCAAGGCGCTCTACCGGCTGATGCGCCGCTTGGCTCCCGACATCGTCCTGCCCTACACGATGAAGCCGATCATCTATGGCGGGCTGGCGGCGCGGCTTGCCGGAGTGCCTCGGCGGTTTGCCCTCTTCACGGGATTCGGCTTCATATTCAGTGGCAGCGTTACGGGCCTGCGTGCAACTGTCCTGCGCCGGTTGAGCATTGGTCTCTACCGCTCGGCCCTGAAGGGTTGCGAAGCTGTTTTCGCCTACAACGAAGCCGATGCTCTCGACATCCGGTGCCACAGGATGGTTTCCGCGACCACGCCGGTGATCAAGGTTGCGGGCTCCGGGGTGGACCTGACACTGTTTGCAGCCAGCCGGCCGCCGCCCGGGCCGCCCATCTTCCTGCTGATTGCTCGCTTGCTGCGCGAGAAAGGGATTGCCGAGTTTGCCGCCGCCGCGCGCATCCTGAAGGCCAAGCACCGTACCGCGCGTTTCCAGATTCTCGGTCCGTTCGATCCCAGTCCCCTCTCCATCTCGAAAGCCGAAATGGACCAGTGGACCAGGGAAGGAGCCGTGGAGTATCTCGGAGAAACGCACGACGTCAGCCCGTACCTGACCGCATCCACGGTGTTTGTGCTGCCGTCCTACTATCGCGAGGGCATTCCCCGCAGCGCGCTGGAGGCCTTGTCGACGGGCCGGCCGATCATCACGACCAACGCGCCTGGCTGTCAGGAAACGGTTATCGACGGCGAGAACGGGTTTCGGATCGAGCCACGCGACGTGAATGCGCTTGCCGCGGCGCAGCGGGCTTTTCTCGAAGACGAGGAACTCGCCGCCAGAATGGGTGCCAGCTCAAGAAAGCTCGCGGAAGAACGCTTCGATGTGCACAAGGTGAACCGTACCTTGCTCGAGTCGATGGGACTGTAACCGGCCGAGCGTGACCGGCTGTGCGGTCACGGGCTATCAGCGAAGAAGTAACGCCGGATCTGCTGCCGCCTCATGTAGGCCTTCCGCAGGGCGCCGCGAGCCTGTTGGAAAGGGTCGACGCGGTTGAACACCCAGCCAATCGATGGGCCGCCGGCGAAGCGCAAGCGCTCGACAACCTGGGAAAGAGCCTCTTGAGTGGTGCTGTCGAACGCGGCCACAACGACGATGGTGTCGACCGAGGCGGCAATCCTGATCGCGTCCTCAACAACGAGCACCGGCGGTGCATCGATGATCACCACATCGTACTCAAGCCGGAACGCCTCCAGCAATTTGGTGAGCTGGCCGGAGTTGAGGAATTCCGGCAGCGTCTGGTCGTCGGCGGATGGCGCTAGAACATCGAGCTGCGGGATATCAGGCAGCGTCTGGACGATTTCCGCCAGAGCGCAATCGCCTTGCAGATAGTCGCCGAGCGTCCTGCTGGCCGAGCCCAGCTCCATGGCGGTGTGAAGGCTGCGGGTTCGTAAATCCAGATCGATCAGGGCGGTCAGCGCGCCATCCATGCCCGCTGCCATGGCAAGGCCCATGGCTGTCGTCGTCTTGCCTTCCTGCGGCAAGCCGGAACTGACCAGAACGACATGTTTGCTCCGTCCACCGTTCATCCGGGTGCAGGCATTGTAAAGCGATCGGAAAGCGTCGGAGAAAGCAGACCGCGGCCGTGACAACAGGGTTTCGAGAGGAGGCAGTGCGGGACGCAGGAATTTCTGGGGCAATCGCGGAATTGACGCCAGCAGGGGAGCGCGTATCAGCTTCGATGCCCTCCGCAAGTCCCGTATCCGGACTTCCATGCTTTCAAGTGTCAGCACCAGAATCAGGGCCAGGACAAGCGACGCGGCCAAACCGCCCGCAAGCATCAGGCGAAGCTTGGGAAAGGAAGGGCTCGTCGGGATCTCGGCCGTGGAGACGGTTCGCACGCCGGGTTCGACCGCTTCCGAAAACGGATCGAGACTGCCAAGTTTCCCGGACACGAGGTCGTAGAGCTTTTGCTCGGTCGCCAGATTGTTGTTCAGTTCACGCAGCTTGGCCTCCGCCAGGCTCCTTTGACGCAGCTCCTCGTTGGAGGCCTCCAGGCTTTTGACAAGTTGGTTCACCCGGCCTTCGTCGACGCGCACGTCATTTTCCAGGACTGCGATCGTTCGCAGCATCTCTTGGGAAATCATCGCACGGACGGCCGCTACTTTCGCATCGGCCTCCTGGACCAGGGGATGATTGCGGCCGTAATTGCCGGCCAGCTGCGCGCGATCCCTCATCGCCGTCGCTTCATCGTTGCGCAGCGACGTCAGGAAGTCCGATGTGAGCAATGGATCGACGCCGGCCCCGGTGTCGCCGTTCTTGGCCGCTAGCCTGACCTGGGCAAGGCGCGCCTGTGCTTGCGTGTATTCACCCCTGGCGGTGCTGAGCTGTTCATTGGCCTGTTGGATCGAGGCGCGCAGCAGATCATCGCGTGGATCACTGGAGACGCCATGCTCGGTTGCGTATTTGGCGATCTGACCCTCGATCGCGGCAATCCGTGATGCGAGCTCGGTCGATTGCTGCCTCAAAAAGCCGACGGCATCCTTGATGTCCTGCCGCTTGTTGTCACGAGACCATTCCACGAACAGTCTGGCAGTTGCATTGGCAATCTTGGCCGCGGTCGCTGCGTCGTCGTTGAAGAACGAGATCGTCATTGCCGCGCTTTCACCGGAGCGATCGACTGACAGGTTCGCCAGATAAGCCGAAATTGCCCGGTCTTGCTGAACATCCTTGGGCGGCAGGGATGTGGCATCCTGCGGGCCCGAGCCGGCGACCAGCGAGAATAGTCTTTGCGGTATCCAGACAATCAGGCCGACTGCCTGTGACAGCACACCGCCGCTCGAATCCGAGGTTCCTCCGGCGGCGGCTGGCGGCAGATAGGTGTTGAAGTCCGGATCCTGGATCAGGTCTAGCCTGTCGACCACCAGGCTGGCGAATACGCGAGAGGCGATCAGATCCGCCTCGGTGTCCATCCGCGACTTGTCAGGCTGCTGGTTCGGCTGCGCCTGCGTGGTGTCGAGAGGATTGGGATCGTCGGTTTCGACGACGATCATGGAACGAGCCGTATATGTCTTGGGAAGTTCCACCGCGGCGATGAATGCGAGTGCGGTGCCTGCAATGACGATCGCAACGATCAGGAGCAGGCGTCTGCGGAAAAGACTGTAAAGTTCGCGCGCGCCGAACGTTCGTTCTTCCAAGGGTTCGGGTGACTCCTGAAGGAATGGGCCCAGTCGGTTCCACACGCTGTTTTCGTCTACCAAGCTCACTGATCGCGCCCCTATCCTTATCGATCTCACCGGGTCTTCAAGCCGAGTTCGAGACCCAACCAAGCGACAAGTTTTTAGCACGGATACACGGACGCCAGCGCGTTCAAGAGGCTTAGTCGCGGCCATGGGATTATCCGAAAGGATAGCGTAGGTGGCCGCGGGCATATCTTGGCATATGTACCGAACTGCACGTCCATGGAGGCTGGTGAAAAGATAGTTTTCAGGAGTGACGATGAATCATGCCGGGGTCCCTCGCGGGTACTGGGCAAAGCCCGACCGCAGGCCGGCTGCGGCGTCGTTGTCAAATGGGACCGGCAAGATCGGCCTCTGGCTGGCAATGGCCTCCGTGTTTCTCACCCCCTTCAACATCCTGCGGGTCGACACGTTCTACTTCACCGCCAGCGATGCCTTCGCCCTGGCCGCCGTCTTTGCGATGGTGCTGGGGAAATCCCTTTCGCCCGCCCCCCTGGCAGCCGGGACGCTTCTCTGGAACACCGGGGTGGCGCTGCTGTGCGGCATGCTGCTGCTCAGCAGCCTGATCAATGGTGATCCGCAGCGCGGCTTCATCATCTCGGCGCAGTATCTGTATGCCTATTTTCTCCTGGCCTTCATGCTGGCGTCGAGGCCCTGGAGCGAAACGGTTCTGCTTACGAAGGCGCTTATCTGCTCGATCGGCTTGATGTGCATTCACGGCATCGTGGTCATCGACATCCTCAAGCAACAAGGCACATACCTGACCAGCGGCAATGGCCGTTTTATCGGCTGGGTCGAACGCGAGAACGAATGCGCGACACTGATTGCACTCGCGGTCCCCCTGTTGTTGTGGCTGGTCGCTTCAGGGGGCGCCCGGCCGCGCTGGGCCTGGATCGGAGTGCCGCTCTTTGCGTATGGCATTGTCCTGACTGGTTCCAATACAGGGCTGATCGGCCTAGTCGTCGCGCTCACCGTCTTCGTTGCCATGACGGGCTCGTGGCGCCGCATCATCCTGTTGGCGGTGTCGTCGCTCGGCGCGTTCTTTGTCGTCGTCACGTGGGGCCGCGACTTCCTGCCCCCGATCTTCCAGCGCCGCGTGCTGAATGCGCTGCAGAGTGGCGACATTGACGAGGCCGGCACGTTTGCGGACCGTATGCGGCTTATCCGCGAGGCCATCACCAAAGCGGACAGCAGTTCGCTGCTTGGCATCGGCGCCGACCAATATCGACATTTCAGCGAGCTGCATGCTCCAGTCCACAACGTCTATCTCTTGATATGGGTCGAGGCGGGGCTACTCGGGCTGATCGGCTTTCTGCTCATGCTGGTCGCCGGAATAATCATCGGTATGCTCGCTGCGCGGCTTCGCCAAGGACGAATATCCGCCATCTGCACCCTGACGACGGTCCTTCTCTTCGCCGCGTTGGCCAACGCGCTGCCGCATCTCTACAGCCGCTTTTTTGTCGTGCCCCTGCTGCTTGGAATAGCGCCCAGCGTTGCGATTTTGCGCGGGGGACCAGTGCCAGGAGCGGTCGTGGGCTTCCTTCGTAACGCCCGCTCCACGCGTGGCCGGCTACAGCTTCTTCAACGTCGATCAAACTAGGTCGCACAGCGGCTGAGTTTGCCGGCCTGACACGGCCAATCGGCGATCGCGAAGGCCCGGTCGAAATCTCGATATGGATTAGAGCGGACGACGTGCAGCTACTTCCCCGGCGCGGACGCCTGCGGCGAGATAAAACGACCGAGGGCAAACACGCCGTCGATAAAGTCCTGTCCCATTACAAAGCGGCCCTCGACCCAGCGCCCCTGGGCATCCTGACTGTCGATGAGCTGACGCACCTTGGAACTTAGGTCGCCGGGGCTCAACTCATCCATGCCGCTGATCCACAGCTGTTGGCGGGAAACCGTCAAGCCGCGCCTGGCAAGCTCCAGCCGGGCGAACACCGGCTCGATCTCGGGCCCCGTTTTCATCCCGTAGTGGTGCAGGAGGTTCTTGTCGTCGAAGGTCACCTGGTTATCATCGTCGATGTAGACCGGGCGGTTGGTGTTGAGTTCATAGAAACGTGCCCACTTGCCGTCGGGCAGGCGCGCCGCCAGCAACCATTTGGCGGCCGACTCCGCCGCGTCCAGCAGCCGCGCATCCTTGTTCTGCTCGTTCAACTCGATCAGGTAATCGATGTTGCCGGCGGTTTCGCGCGAGACCACGCCTGGTGGCTCGAACTTGCGGCCCCACACCGGCTGCATGGAACGATCATACTCCTGGGCCCAGCCCTGTTGCGGCGCGGGAAGCTGGGCCGCGAGGAGAAAATCGCCGACCTTTTCGGCTGCCTGGAGATATTTGGGATCACCATATGTACGGTAAGCGTTGAGAAAGAGACGGCCCATATCGCGAGGGAGATTGTCATTGACGATGAAGTAGGGCGGACTGTCGGGCTTCTGCCACTCGTGCGACCAACTGGCCGGAATGCTCGCCTTGGCGGCCGTCTCCACATCCGCACCCGGCGCGGCTCCCTTGAAGAAGACCGGAAAGGCCCCGTTCGGGTACTGCACCCGCATCAGTCGATGAAGCGCCTTGTCGATGCAGGACCGGACATCCGGATCCGAACCGCCGCTCGCCCAGTCGAACCACATCAGGAAATTCAGCACGCTCTGTGTGTTGTTGTCGTCGAGGACGGTCTCGTTGCGATGCGGATTGTCCTTGATGTCGTGACAGGCGTTTCCATCTGTCTTCAGTGAGCGATAACACCAGGTGGCCGCCTTTTTCGGGTCGGTCTCGATGCTGTAAAACCACCCGCCGGACTCCAGCTGCGTCTTGACCAGAGCCGTTGCCACGAGCTGGGCCGATTGAAGCCATCGCCTGTCGCCGGTAACCTCGAAAATGCGCAGGAAGGCAGCTCCGACCGCCGGCGTCCCAGGCGGCTGCACCCAGCCAACGCTCGTCGGCACGGCGCCGCCTTCGCCCATCCTCCTTTGGCCATCAAGCGAATATTTCCATACATAAGTTCCCGCCACACCGAGGTGGTCGCGGAAGTACGCGCCCGCGCGCTCGATCGCACCCCGTGCCTCGGCGATGGTCGGTTGAGGCTCGCCGGCCAGTGCGGTGCCGCAGGACAGCGCGACAACCAGAGCCGAAGCGATATGCCTTAGCACGGCCGCGCTCCCGCCGGCATCAGGCTGCTGCTTCGCGTGGAGGCGTGGCCGCCTTGGCCGAGCCGCGGATCACGTGAGGCACGAATGGCGTCGCTGTCGCCGCCGCAGGTTTTGTTTCCGGTCTGTGGTAGCTGGGAAGCAACCGGGCAACGAGGTCCAGCACGCCCCCGGTGTCGCCGGCTTTCGCCAGGCGGCGCAGTTGCGAAAATTCTTTGCGAAGGGTCTCGATCGGCACCGGATTGGGGACAGCGCCCAAGACCCCGGAGATCGGAACGTCGACACGTCTTTCTCTTTCGTCGAAGAGTTCCTCGAACAGCTTTTCTCCAGGCCGGCAACCGACAATCTTGATCTTGATGTCTTCATCCGGCCGAAACCCGGCGAGCTTGATCATGCGACGCGCCATGTCGATGATCTTGATTGGCGCCCCCATGTCCAGGACGAAGATTTCACCCTGTCCAAGGCTTTTCTCCAAGCCATGGGCCGATGCCTGCAAGGTGAGCTCAACCGCCTCCCTTATGGTCATGAAGAAGCGCTTCATCTCCATATCGGTTACGGTTAGCGGACCGCCATGGGCGAGCTGGCGCTTGAACAGCGGGATCAGCGACCCACTTGAACCCAGAACATTGCCGAAACGAACGGTCATGAAGCGGGCTGGAGTTTCGCCGGCGACAAAGGCCAGGTCCAGGGACTGGCAATAGAGTTCAGCCAGGCGCTTGGTGGCCCCCATGACGCTGGTGGTGTTCACGACCTTGTCCGTGGAGATCTGGACCATCGCCTTTGCACCGCAAAGGCGGGTCGCCTCTGCCACGTTCATCGTACCGATGACGTTGGTGAGAATGCCCTCACAGGGATTCAATTCGACCATCGGCACATGTTTGAGCGCCGCTGCATGGAAGACCAGGTCGACGCAATGCCGTTGGAAGATCTCGCCCAGGCGAGCCGGGTCGCGAACATCGCAGATGTATGGCTTGCGGTGCACATTCGGGAACTTCTCCGCCAGCTCCAGATCGATGGCGTATAGATTGTATTCGCTGTTATCGATCAGGATCAGTTCCGCCGGACCAAGCGCGGCAATCTGCTGTGTGAGCTCGCCGCCGATCGAGCCTCCGGCGCCGGTGACGACGATGCGGCTGTTTTCGATCATGCGGGACAACGCAGCTTTGTCGAGCACTGTCTGAGGCCTTTCCAGCAGGTCGGTAAGCTCGATCGGGCGCAACTCGAAGCGGCTCTCGTGCTTGGGATTGCGCAGCTCGAGGACGGGGGCCGGCCGCGAGACCGCAATGCCCAGGCGTTCGGCCCGGTCGATCAGCGCTTCGAGCGCCGGGTCGACGAGACCAGGCATCCTTTCGGTAAAGATCACGTGCCGGGGCTTGATGCCGCGGCCTTCGAGATCGCTGATCACCGTATCGAAGTCTTCGATGCTGCCCAGGACCGGCACGCCGCGCAGGAAATACCCCTCCGTCGTCGCGGCATTGTCGAGCAGGCCGACCGGCCAATGGCGTGCATCCGGATCCCGCTGCAGTGCCCGGATATAATGATCGGCCGCATCGCCTGCGCCGATCAGCAGCACGGGGACCATGTCGCGTCCGTTTCTCGCCCTGTTCGCGGCCGGGCCAAAACGGCCTGTCTCGACGAGCTTGGAGCGGATGCGGACCGAAATGAGCAGTGGCACCAGCAAGAGGACCTCGATCACCATCACCGAGCGCGGGATCGAATCGAGCCGTGTCGCCACAAACATCACGAACACGAAGGCGAGCGATGCGACGATTACCGCGCGCAGGATACCGAGCATGTCGCCGACCGAAGCATATCGCCAATTGCGGGTGTAGAGGCAGGTCACCGGGAAGACCACGGCGCACGTAAACAGGAAGCATGGAAGTGCGAAAAGCAGCGAGTGGTAGCTTTCCGGACTGGTGACGTCTCCATCAAGGCCCAACCGCATGAATGAAGCAAAGGACAGCGCCGCGAGCGCCATCGCCAGGTCGATGATGTAGAGATGAAGATTCTTGCCGACGGCCTTGGCGCGCCCGACCACCCTGCGGCGCAAGTAGGACAGAACATGAACGATGGTGCGTGGTTTGCTGACAAGACGGCCGACGGCGATTGCGGTGGCTATCAAAAGCGATTGGCCTCCGAGTGGACCGACTGCCTCAAACGGCTGATCTAACTGGCTCATCCTAAGACCTCGACAAAGCTTAGCCGCCGCGCTCCAGGAGCACGTCAAGATTATCGGCTGTTTGAACCCCGCAGACACAAATCCGCGCTTGCCAGGACCTTGTTCAATCAAGAACAGGTTGGCCTGCTATCGTTCGGATTCGAGGCTACGATTTATCGTTGCTATGGAGCGCCTTGCCTGCTTTTGGCGCAACACCTGCTTTTGTGCAGGGAGTAGCTATCGGAACCGCGAGAGGAACTTTCCCGAGTTAATCCAAAGAGGTACTTCCGCCAGTCTGGACAAGCCAGCCAGACAGGTCCCGCTGCACCAGTGCGCCAAGCTGCTCGACATCGGTTGCGTAAAAGTCGACGAGCTGGGATCGAAGCCTTGGGGGGAAAGGCGGATAGGCAATCTTTCCGGCCAGGGCACCCCGGGCCGCCTCGAAGAGAGAGGTGTTCCGGAAGGGACGAACCAGAGGTTTCAACGGCTTCATCATGTTGCGCAGCTGCGGTCCAACCATGGCTTCGCTGCGGTCCTTCACTTTTTTCGCCACCGGCAAAGCCACGTCGCTCTCAGGGAGGTTCAAAAACGTCCTGACCTTGCTCAACTGTTCGACAGGCCTTGCGACCGTTTCCTCGAAAAACAGAACCAGCAGCCGATCCTTCGGATAAAGATCCAGATAGGCCTGCAACTGTGCGCTGTAGAGGCCGCCGGCGAGAAAACGCCCAGGCGAATCCCTGCCCACGTCAAGGTAGGATTCTATGTCGCGGTCGACCTCGCCACGGCGAAAGAGCATGCAATAGTCCGAGTACGCACGTTCGACCGGATTGCGAAGCTGCACGATCAGCCTGACATGGGGGAGCAGCCGGTGAACCCGTTGCGGTGCCGACGGGGTGTCCAGGTAGGAGTTCGACTTTTCACCGACCAGCTGTCCAGGACGAGTTTTATGAAATTGGCGGAAGTACCAGTCGTCGCCGCGATCATAATGGCGACTGAAGTAATGCAGCTCGGGATCCGGCATGGTGACGTCCGGATCGGCCTGCAGCGACTGCTGCAGCCAGGTCGTGGCGCATTTCGCCGCGCCGATGATAAGGAAGTCGATATCCTCTGCCTGCATTTTAGAACCCTCTTGGATCATTTCTCACCTGTCGTACTGCAAGCCAAGCTGGCCGCCGCCGGAGTGCGGAGTGCTTGCCCATAAACTTCCATGACCTTTTCGACGTGCTGCTGCGTGCTATAGGAAAAGCAGGCTTGCTTGCGGGCCGCCTGGCTGATGCGTCCCCACAGCGAAGGGTCCGAAAGCAACCGCCGCAGCGGCTCCATGAAAGCTTTGGTGTCCTCCGGAGCGACCAGAAATCCCGTCCGTCCATTCTCGATGGCTTCCGGGTTGCCGCCGTGATCGGTCGCAACCACCGGCGTGCCGAGAAACATCGCTTCGATCAGGGTCCTTCCAAAAGGCTCCCCTATCGCGGGAACGACCAGAACATCCGTCGCCGCCAGGAATGGCTCGATAGGGCTGCGAAAGCCCATGAAACGCACAATCCGATCCAGCCCGCGCTCGACGCAAAGCGCGCGAGCGGCAAATTCAAGATCATGCGAGCCTGCCGGCGAGTTGCCGAACACGCAGCCGACGATCGGGATGTGCGGATGCTCGCGTCGGAAACGTTCAATGATGTTGATGAAGAGAAGCGGGCGCTTTCGCTCGATCAGGCCGCCAATGAAACTGAGAACGTGCGTGCCTGGCGCGAGGCCAAGCTCTTCCAGAAGCCTTGCCTTGGCCGCAGCCCTGTCAGGGATGTCCAACGGGTGGTCGAAGGGGCTATGGATGACGCTGAGGCGTCCGTTGAGGGATCTGATCGGATGCTTCGGCCGCGAGAATCGCGACACCGTCACCATGCGATCCGCAATGAACGGCCCGAGAATATTGGCGCCTTTTGCATCGGGATCGCCGCGATGATGCCAGACCAGCCGGGCGCCCGCAAACCGTGCGGCAATGCCCCAATTGATATGCGTTCTTCCATCATTGGTGTGAATGATGTCGAACCTCTGCTCCCGGATGAAGCGGCTCAAATGCGGCAGCGTGCTGGTCAAATAGGTGGCGACACCTCCCCAGGTCGTTCCTTTCGCGGGCAATGTCGTCAAAGGAGGCAAACCCATGAAGGGCTGGCCCTCCATCTTCAGAAAGTCTGCGAGCGGCCCCGTGATGTCCTGAAGCACCAGGACCGGTGCGACCCTTGAGGTGTCGAGATTCTGGACAAGCTTCAGTGCCGAGATGTGACTTCCGCCGACATCGTCACCGACAAATGGAAAGCAAACCCGAATTCGCCCGGTCTCAGCACTCATCGCCTGCTACCCGGTTGCGCTTCCAAGATAGCTGCCACGATCAAGGTAGCTGACGATCAGTTCGGCGGCCTCCTCGGCGCTCAAATCTGGGGTGATCGTGATATGAGCAGCCTCGGGGCGCTCATAGGGACTGCCGATGCCGGTGAAATTCTGTATCAATCCGTTTCGGGCGCGTTGATACAGACCCTTCGGGTCACGTCGCTCCGCCACTTCCAGCGGCGTATCGACAAAGATCTCGATAAACTGTCCTTCGCCGAAAAGGTCGCGCGCCATCCGGCGTTCCGCCCGGAATGGTGAAATGAAGGAAGCCAGCGCTATCAACCCCGCATCGACCATCAGCCTTGCGGTTTCAGCGACACGACGAATGTTCTCGACGCGGTCAGCGTCGGTAAAGCCGAGGTCCCGGTTCAGGCCGTGGCGGACATTGTCGCCATCCAGAAGGTACGTGTGCTTGCCGATCGCGTGAAGGCGCTTCTCAACGAGATTTGCGATCGTCGACTTGCCGGCGCCGGAGAGGCCGGTGAACCACAGCGCCGCCGGCTTTTGGCCCTTGGCGATCGCGCGAGCGTTCATGTCCACGTCCAGCGCCTGCCAATGAATGTTGCTTGCCCTGCGCAGGCTGAAGTCGATCATCCCGGCGCCGACCGTGTGATTGGTCATCCGGTCGATGACGATGAAAGCACCAGTCTCATGCACCCGGCTGAAGGGATCGAAAGCAAGCGGCGCCTGTGTCATCAAGTTGATGACGCCAACTTCGTTCTTCTCGAGCGTTTTCGTGGCGAGCTTCGCGAATTTGTTGATGTCCAGCCTGTGTTTGATGTGCGTGACGCTTGCCCCCACGACGCTGGTGGCAAGCTTGATGAGATAGGGACGGCCGGGGATCAATGGCTCGTCATGCATCCAGAGCAGATGCGCGGCAAACTGGTCGGAGACTTCCGGTCGCTCGGCCGCGGCTGCCAGAACATCACCGCGGGAGACATCGATCTCGTCCTCGAGCATCAGCGTGACCGCCTCGCCGGCGCCGGCTTCGGAGAGGTCGCCATCGAAGGTGACAATTCGCTTCACCAGGCTCGTGACGCCTGAGCGCGCCACCGCCACGCGGTCTCCCGGCCTCACCACCCCGGCCGCGATCGTGCCGGCAAACCCGCGGAAGTCGAGGTTGGGGCGATTGACCCATTGCACCGGCATCCGGAACGGGGCCGCACGGCGGTCGCTGTCGACCTCGACGGACTCCAGATACTCGACGAGTGTCGGGCCCTGATACCAGGGCAGTTTCGCGCTTCTGGAACGAACATTGTCGCCATAACGGGCAGACAGGGGGATGGTCTGCAGCGAGTGGAAGCCGAGCGGTTCCGCGAAACTTCGATAGGACGCCTCGATCTCATCGAACACGGCCTGCGAATAGCCAATCAGGTCGATCTTGTTGATCGCCAGAACGACGTGCCGGATTCCGAGCAGGGAGACGATGAAGGAATGCCGGCGGGTCTGGGTGAGGATCCCCTGCCGCGCATCGACAAGGATGACCGCGAGGTCGGCATTGGATGCGCCGGTGGCCATGTTGCGGGTGTATTGCTCATGGCCGGGTGTGTCGGCGACGATGAACTTGCGCTGCTCGGTGGCGAAGAAGCGATAGGCCACATCGATCGTGATGCCTTGTTCGCGCTCGCTGGCGAGGCCGTCAACCAGAAGCGCGAAGTCGAGATCGTCGCCCGTCGTGCCGTGTCGCCGGGAATCGGCCGCAAGGGCCGAAAGTTGATCCTCCATCAGCAGCTGGGTGTCGTAGAGCAGCCTGCCGATCAGTGTCGACTTGCCGTCGTCCACGCTGCCGCAGGTGAGAAACCGCAACAGGCTTTTCCGCTCATGGGCATGAAGATGCTGGGAAGCGGCCTGGCTCTCCAGGGAAGCTTCGAGATCCGCGATTTGAGCAACACCAAGCATCAGAAGTACCCCTCACGCTTTTTCTTTTCCATCGATGCCGCCTCGTCGTGATCGATCAAACGGCCCGACCGCTCGGACGTCCGGGTGGCAAGTGTTTCCTGAAGCACTTCGGAAAGAGTAGCGGCCGTGCTTTCGGTGGCCGCGGTCAGCGGATAGCAACCAAGGGTGCGGAAACGCACCGAACGCATTTCGGGCACCTCGCCCGGGCGTAGCGGCAGACGGTCGTCGTCCACCATGATCCACTGTCCGTTGCGCTCCACCACCGGGCGCTTTGCGGCAAAGTAGAGCGACACGATGGGGATCTTCTCCCTCATGATGTATTGCCAGATATCGGTTTCGGTCCAATTCGAGAGGGGGAAGACGCGAACGGATTCGCCGGGCCTCAGGCGGCCGTTGTAGAGGTTCCACAACTCCGGGCGCTGGTTCTTCGGATCCCAGCCATGATTCTCGCTGCGAAGCGAAAACACCCGCTCTTTCGCGCGGCTTTTCTCTTCATCTCGCCGTGCCCCGCCAAAAGCGGCATCGAAACCGAACGAGGACAGCGCCGATTTCAACGCTTCCGTCTTCATGATCTGCGTGTAGATCGACGAGTTGTGGGTAAACGGCGTGATGCCCTCGGCAAGACCGGCTTCGTTGCGACGCACCAGCAGGTCCAGGCCAAGCCGCGCGACGGTTTCATCGCGGAAACGGATCATTTCCTTGAACTTCCAGGTGGTATCGATGTGGAGCAAGGGAAACGGCAGCTGCGAAGGGTAGAAGGCTTTCATCGCCAGATGCAGCATCACCGCCGAGTCCTTGCCCACGGAATACAACATCACGGGGTTGCGCAATTCGGCCGCCACCTCGCGGATGATGTGGATCGATTCAGCCTCGAGCCGCTGCAGATGCGTAAGGGTCGGCGATGACGGACCAGGGCGTCGCGACGCTATGGGCACGGTGGTTGAAGCTTGGGTCGCAAGGGTCATCTAGATTGCCTTTGAAGGAGAAAGATCTGCCTGATCGAGGCTGTCCACCGGCCTGGTCAGCCTGTCGGAGTGGGTGGTCTTCAACGCTTGTTTCAATGAAAGGGCCAAGCCCGCGGTCCACAATATGCCCAGCACGATGTGGGCGATGTTGCCGCCCATCGCACCGATGCGCGGGATCAGCAGAAGTGCCGTGATGTGGAAGGCGGCCGTCGCAACGACGACGATCCGCAACACCTCGCGCTGCTTGCCCATGGCCAGCAGTGCGGAGCGGGCAGCGGAGCCCGAAAGCACGAACGCGACCGCCACCATCTGCACGATGACGAGGTTGGCCGCGCCGAGAAAAGCAGGCCCCGCGGTCCACATGAGCAGCGGCCGGACGAACGCCGCGACGACCAATATGCAGAGTATGCCAAAGCCGAACAGCATGGCTTCGGCTTGAAAGACCGCGCGTTTGAATTTTCCGATGCTTCCCTGCGCCCAAAAGCGGGCCACGTCGGGATAGAGAACATTCTGGACCTGTGGGCCGACCTGCTGGCCGACGCGCCCTATGCGCTTGGCGATTTGGTACAAGCCCGCTGAAGCCGGGTCGGCGAGGAAACCGACCAGCAGTGTATCGAGTTCCTGGGCACTCACGCGCAAAGTCAGCGAAATGTTCGAAGACCAGGCGAAATTCCAGATGCCGGGAAAGCGGCTTGTGATTCCGGTCAAAGGGGCCCGCAGGATCTTGCGAACGCCCTGCCTGTGCAGCGCGCGCATCGTCAGCGTCAAGAGTGTCAGGGACCCGAGGATCTGTGTTCCCGCCCAAACCACGGTGAAATAGGCGAGATCAGCCTTGAGCAGCACCCCAAGCAAGCACAGCAAAACCCGCAAAACCGCATTGAGCAGCTGGCCGTAGGCCAGGAGACGGAAGTTGCCGGCCATGCGCTGCACCGCGACCGGAACGCCTGAGATCTGGAACAGCAGGACGCTGGAATACAGGACAAGAAGCTGCACGACTTCCGCGGACCAACCGAAGAACGGCGCGACGAGAAGTGCGGCGCCCATGGCGATGACCCAGGCGCAAACGGCGGCGCCAACATCGATAAGCAGGCCAAATTTCATGAGAATGCGCAGTGCATCGCGATCCGAGGACGCGTCCAGGCCCGCCGCATATTTGATGATTGGCTGCCACGACTGGAAACTGACAACGCGCTCGACAACCCGGGTGAACGCGATAATCAATGCAAGCTGGCCATAGTTCGCCACGCCAAGGGCGCGCGCCGAAAGCGCAAAAGCCACGAGGCCGAGCAATGAACCGAGAAAATTGCCCGTCAAAAGGTGTGCGATATTGGCCAGGCGCGTGCGGCCGGCGCTCCTGCGTTTGAGGGCCTCCATCACACGTCCGATCAGTCCTGTGGTCATCGCTATGGTTGCCAAACTCACCCCACACTCCGTCCTTGCGGAGCAATGCAGATCCAGGATTCGCGCCAGATCGCTGCTGGCGTCACCCATCATCGGCGGAAAAGAAGAGCCCGCCACAACCAAGTTTGGCTCTGTAGCAACCTCAATCAGTCAGCATCTGATCGCTGCTACGACTGATGGCCTAGCCCATTAGCGGTAAGGAAATCCCGGGCGCGTCGCGTGGTCATGTATTCGACCCGCATAGTGTGTCTCACCGCAGATACGCCGGCACGATGCGCCGCGTGCCTGCCAGCCTTGCAGATCGAACGATCGTGGGGTGAATGACGAACACGAAGTTGAGACGCTGAACCCATGCAGAGCGCTTAAGGCTGCCGTCTTCGCCGCAGGCTGCGGCAACCGCGATCCGGACGATCCCGGGGGCGAGACAGGCTCGAACTGACGAACCTAGGACAAGCCTTCAATTGTACCGCGAGAAGTGGATTCCACCGCGGCAAAGCAACTCCTTGGCGGCCGAGGTCAACCACTCGGAGCAGGTCCGTTCAATCAGTTCGGCTTGCGCGTCGGTGAGGTAGTCGGCGAAGCCTCCTACCTTTCCGCGGCGCATGCGCCGACTTTCGGCATCGCCTCTGTCATACACATGCGCCGGCAGGCCCCCCGCCACCTCATGTTCACGCATCGCTTCAAAACGAGAAGCCTCGATGGCCTCCTCGAGGTCAGCTGCGGACGGATCGTGCCGTAAGAATCTCAGAATGCGCGAGGACGTGCCGACAGGGTCACCGGTCAGTTCTTCATAGCTCAAGACGGCATGCCTGTGATGCTTCAGGCCCTTCGCCCAGCTGTTCAAATACACGATAAGGGCCGGCAGGCCCTGCTGATAGTCGCAGATGAAAGCATCCATATCGCCTTCGAATCGATGCTTGTGGCGCGTCGCGTGGAAATAGGCTGACACCACAACGTCGCGAGGATCGCGAACCATGAAAATGACCGGCCGGTGCAAGAACAGCATATGCCTGTAGTTGAGGTGCGAAACGAGGATAAGCGGCACCCGGGAGCGCTGTTCAGTGTAACGGAAAGCCGGAATCCCACGCTCCGGATCAAGGTCGAAGTTTGGAAGGACTTCGAACATGCGGAAGAGGTCGACATTTCCGTCGTGAGCCGTCCGACTGAAATAGTCCGACAGGATATGCCTGAACCAGGTCCGCCCGGATTTCGGGTAAGAGACGAGGAACGCGTCCGCCCCGGATGCGGCCCAGGTCATCTTGATGCGCGTTTCCATTTTGCGCAGGGCGCGCTGGGTGGTTAGCATGGCGAGAGCTCTTCATTGCCGCGCGCCGCCAGGACGGCGTGAATGACCTGGTCCCAATTCTGCATCACATATTCAGGCGTGAACCTTGCAGCACTTGCCGCTGCGGCCGCGCCGAGTTTTTTGCGGAGCGGTTCATCGCCAAGCAGCCGCCGCAGGCCCTGCGCGAGCGCATCGACACTTCCGTTCTCGACGAGAAGTCCATCCTTCTCATTATCGACCATCTCGCGGGGACCCCACTGGCAGTCGAAGGATATGACGGGCAGGCCGGCCGCCATTGCCTCGAGCAGCACGATCCCCCAACCTTCGTAGCGGGACGAAAGGACAAAGGCGTCGGCGGTCTCCACCCAGATGCCAGGCCGGCTGGTTACCCCGGGCATTTCAACGCAACCCTGTAAGCCCAGGCGATCCCGCTCGGCTTCCAGTTCGGCACGGTCGGGACCTTCGCCCCAGATGACCAGCTTCCATTCGGGAAAATCGCGGCGGATGTTGGCGAATGCCTTCAGCAGCAGGTCGAAGCCTTTCTGCGGGACCAGGCGGCCGACAGCGACGAGCACGGCGCCGTTCCGGCGCGGTTTGCCTGTTGCGGGAAGATCGACGGGATTGGGAATAACCCAGCTTCGCCTTCGCATGGCAGGGCTGAAGTAGTTCAGCGCGCCAGTGGTCATGGTGACCAATCCGAAGGCGGATGGATAAAGCTTTGCCCGAAGGAACCGCCAGACGGGGCCCACGTCCTGCAGCGCAGGATTGTTGCGCTCCGAAACCACGACGTCGAGACCGAGCCCCCGGCTTGCCGCCAGCGACATCACGTTCGTGCGCGTGAGAAAGCTCAGGACCACATCCGGAGCCAGTTTCTTGAGCGTTCGACGCAGGAGAAATATCCGGCGTGCGCTTGCGCCAATTGCCCCCAGCCTGGACCGCTTCATCTGCGGCAATCCCAACCGCTCTATCCTGACCGCGGGATCGAAATGATAGTAAGGCGGGGGACCGGGGGCCTCGAATGTAACCAGCGTCACATGCCAGCCTCTTGCCGCCCACTGGTTGGCGAGAACATTGACGACATGTTCGGTGCCGCCGGCGCCCAGTCCAGGCAGGACGATCACCACGTGCGGCCGGTTGAAGCCGACGCGCAGGGGTTCACCCGCGACGGCATCACGATCCAGAAGTGTCAGGCTGGCGCCACAGTCCATCAACCGTTCCAATCTCAACTCCGATCCACCCAACTATCTAGCTTTTTGCCGCTGCGAAGAGTTGCACATTGGGATGCATCGGAGACGACCGGTTACCTCTAAAGTTGGACTTGGGCGTAGGATCGAACCGCACAATAGAAAAGGTCAGTGTCTCACTGTCGCGGCGGCACTGTATTGGAGTCCGGATTTCATGCGCATAGCCTTTGTCGGTGCGGTAGAAGGGTCCCGTGTTGCGTTTGACGCGCTCGTCGAAGCGGGCATGGCTCCCTCGCTGCTTGTCACCTTGGCGGACGAAGCTTCCGCACGCCATTCCGATTTCGTCGATCTGTCAGGTCCGGCACGCGCAGCGGGAGCCTCGGTCCATCTGACCAGGAACATCAACGCGCCCGACACAATCGCCTGGCTCGCGGAAGGACGCCCCGATTTGACGCTGGTCGTCGGTTGGTCGCAGATCTGCCGAGCCGAATTTCGTGCGATCGCCCGCCTTGGGTCGATAGGCTTCCATCCGGCCCCACTGCCGCGCTTTCGGGGCAGGGCGGTGATCCCGTGGACGATCATCGCCAACGAGAAGGAGACCGGGTCCACATTTTTTCGGCTCGATGAAGGCGTCGATAGCGGTCCCATTGTAATGCAGAAGCTTTTTCCGGTGGCGGAGGACGAGACCGCGCGTTCGCTTTACGAAAAGCACAAGCAGGCCCTGCGGGAAATGACACCTCTCGTCGTGTCGGCGATCGCTCGCGACAACAGCGTCGGCGTCGTGCAGGATGACTCGCTCGCCAGCTACTGCGCCAAGCGTTCGGCGGACGACGGATCGATAGATTGGACGCAAACGGCTGAAAGCATTCTTCGCCTTGTCCGCGCTGTCGGCGACCCCTATCCAGGCGCCTTCACTCTCGACGGGGGCAGCAAGATCTTCGTCGACCAGGCACGCATGTTTGCGGGGCGAGGGCGCTACATAGGGCTGAGTGGCCAAGTCCAGGCTCACACTGGCAGCGGTTTTGCCGTGCTTTGCGGCGACGGAGAAACCATTGAGGTGACATCCTGGCGCGGTACCAAGCCCAAGGTACACGCCAAGCTGGTGTCGGCCTGAGGGCCGTGTTCGCTGCCTGCTTGGAGCGAAGGAATGCCTACGCTGCGATTGTCGGGCGCGAGGGTCGTTCTTGCAGATACCAGCGCACGAAGGCAGCCACACCGTCCTCGACGCTGGTCTCGGGGCGAAAGCCTGTCAGGGCCTGCAGGAGGCGCGGGTCGGCATATGTCACCGACATGTCGCCTGATTGCATCGGCAGGCTCTTGCGGATGGCGCGTTTGGCGAGGCAGTTCTCGATTGTCTCGATGAAAGACAACAGCTCCACCGGCTGGCCGCCGCCTATGTTGACTACACGCCATGGCGCCACGGGTGACAGCGTATCGACGACATCAGGGCCTGACACCGGCTGGCCGGAAACGGGCGCGCATCCGATGAGCCGAACGATGGCTTCAACAAGATCGTCGACATAGGTGAAGTCGCGTCTCATCGCGCCTTCGCCATAGATTTCAATCGGGCGACCGTTCTCGATGGCGTCAACGAATTTGAAGAGCGCCATGTCGGGTCGGCCCCAGGGGCCATACACGGTGAAGAAGCGGAAGGACGTCGTTGGAATCTGGAAAAGATGCGAATACGAATGTGACATCGCCTCCACCGCCTTCTTTGTGGCGGCGTAGAACGTCAGCGGCCAATCGGTCTGGTCGGTCTCAACGAACGGGGTTGTATCATTCGCGCCGTAGACCGAGCTGGTGGAGGCAAGCAGCAGATGCCTTGGCTTTAGATCGCGGGCAAGCTCAAGCACGTTGAAGGAACCGACCAGATTGCTGTCGGTGTAGCTTCGCGGATTGTCGATCGAGTATCGCACGCCGGCCTGCGCGGCCAGATGGACAATCACATCGGGCTTCGCCGAGTCTGCCGCCCGCCGCAGGGCGTCCATGTCTTCCAACTGTCCGATGTGGAAGCGAAAGGCGCCGTATCGCTGCAGCAGCGCATGTCGGGATTGCTTCAACGTAACGTCGTAATAAGGCGTCATCCCGTCGAAGCCGGTCACGCAGTGACCTTCGTCCAGCAGGCGGCGCGCCAGATGAAATCCGATAAATCCTGCGGTTCCGGTGACGAAATACCTCATTCGGCGGCCGCGGCAAAAACAGATCCGTCTTCTGCCACACCCTCGCCGATGTTGACGTACTCGAAGCCATGCTTACAGACCTCTTCGCGCCTGTAGATGTTGCGAAGGTCGACCACAAGCTGCTTCGACATGGAGCGTGACAGGCGTTCAAAATCCAGGGCGCGGAACTGGTTCCACTCGGTGACGATCACCAAGGCATCAGCGCCCTTGGCACATTCGTATACTCCCTTCGCGTAATCGACGCTCGCACCGAGCATGAGCTTGGCCTGTTCCATGCCTTCCGGGTCATACACGCGGACATGCGCTCCAAAATCGATCAAAGCCTGGATGATCGAGAGGGAGGGCGCGTCACGGACATCATCCGTATTGGGTTTGAATGTGAGGCCGAGCACGGCTATCGTCTTTGCGCGTACGTTGCCGCCGCAGGCGAGGACGATCCTGCGGGCCATGGTTCGCTTTCGCTGGTCGTTCACGGCGACGGTTGTTTCGATCAGCCGGAGCGGCGCACCGCTATCTTGCGCCGTCTTGACGAGAGCCAGCGTATCCTTGGGAAAACAGGATCCCCCGTACCCTGGGCCTGCATGCAGGAATTTCGAGCCAATGCGATTGTCGAGCCCGATACCGCGCGCCACCTCCTGCACGTTCGCGCCCACGTTCTCGCAAAGATCCGCCATCTCGTTGATAAAGGTAATCTTGAGCGCCAGGAAGGCGTTGGCCGCATATTTTATCAGTTCTGACGTGCGACGTCCGGTGAACATGATCGGCGCCTGGTTGAGATAGAGCGGCCGGTACACTTCCGCCATCACCTCGCGGCTGCGTTCGTCCGACGGCAGGCCGATAACGATCCTGTCGGGGCGTTTGAAATCGTCGATGGCAGCCCCTTCGCGAAGGAATTCCGGGTTCGACACAATTGCTACATCCGCCGTCGGATTGCAGTTGCGGATAATCCGTTCGACTTCATCTCCGGTCCCCACCGGCACTGTGGATTTGACACAGACCACCGTGAAGCCGCGAACCGCGGCCGCGATTTCCCGCGCCGCCTCGTAAATATAGGAAAGATCGGCGTGACCGTCGCCTCGCCGCGAAGGCGTCCCGACGGCAATGAACACCACATCCGCGTCTGCGACCGCTGGCGCGAGTTCGCTGCTGAAGGCGAGCTGCCCTGTCGCGGAATTCTTGCTGACGAGGTCTTCGAGACCGGGCTCAAAGATCGGCATTCTTCCAGCTTGAAGATCGACAATTTTTGCTTCTGCCTTGTCGATGCAGACGACTTTGTGACCAAAGTCAGCCAAGCATGCTCCAGACACGAGACCGACATACCCTGAGCCGACAACCGCAATGCGCATGAACTCGCCACCCCTGATGATGATGCCGCTCGATTAAGCCTGCAGCGATCAAGAAAATGGAGCGCGAAATCGGGTATGGCATTACCTCTTCCGAGACCGCCGCGATCTGAAAATGTCGGCCAGCGCGGTTTGACTACGCTTAATGTGGATGGTCGTCCCGAGCGATACTCCCCGCCAGAACGTCAACGAAGGACAGGTGTCCAGTTGCCTTCGGCGCCTGTTCGCAAACGCAGTTGAAATGGTTCACTGTTGTCCGTCTCCGTTCAATGCTTTCACGAGAGTGCATTGAGACGGGCGGAATTTCGCGGTCGATGCAGCAGCGAACGCTTGGTCCATGGCTGATTTCCGGCTCAAGCCATTGTGCAGGAACATCTGCCCTTTGTTTCGAAAGAGACCTCGCTGCTCACAAAAAACGGCAGCAGACCACCCTGGGCCGCTCCGATCTACGGAATTGGAGACGTACGAACAATCGTCGGGCCGAGACGATTTCTTCTGGCACCCCGCCAAGGCCTTTTTGGCTGCTTCTACCCCGGAGCGATGTCCCCAAACCGCGATCCAGGTTCCGTCCGTTGATCCGGATATCGCTTCCCAAGCGTGTTTGCCGGGATCGAAACGCATCAGCTGATCGAACTCTTTCTTCGTCAATTCCGCGGTCTGCGGCCGCTTCGCCTGTCGCTGCCAGGCTCTCAGAGCGTCCAACGTCCGCTGACCAATCCTGCCGTCGGGAATACGAGTCAGGAAATTGCTCTCGAACAGCCGCGCTTGGGCTCGATAGATTTCTGCCTGGCTCAGTTGGGACTGCGCAATGGAGTGTTCCGACATCATCATCAGCGCCAAGCACAGCGCGCCGGCCCTGGCACGGTGACTTTTCATCGATCTCTCCACTCTGGCGGTATTGGTTGGAGCGCCCCCTCATTTCCGTGGCCGCAATGGAGACCTGCCGACAGGCCCGGCTCATGCGACGAAGTCAATGCGCGTAGTTGGGAGCCCGGTTTGTCTTCGAACCAGCAGTTGCAATGGTGGCCGGTTTTGCGAAGAGGAAAGCTCCATCCTGGGAAAACAGATCCACCGGCATCATTTGGAATTCGCGCTGCGAGTGCGGTACGTCCAATTCCCTATCGACAATACGCCAGAGGTTGTCGAAGAATGACCCGTCGGCAAGCCGTACACTTCCCCCCTTCAGCGGCTTGGTGGAGGAGAAGACCGTTGCGGGATTGGCCCACATGTCGGCGATTGCCACGTCATAGTAACCAGGATGGGTGGCGTTGGGCTTGATGATGGCGAAGGGCGTGTTCTTTTCAGGCCAGCCTATCCGTCCGACAGTCAGGCATTCGCCCGGCTCAGGCAATCTTGCCTTCACCAGGTAGGCCAGCGCCGCATCGATGCCGCCGATTTCGGAAACGACGTGTGCCGTCAACCCCGCCCGGGCCAGGTGCATCAACTCTTGCGCCTGTCGCTCATAGATATCGGCCAATGTCAGGAAAGCCAGCCATTGCTGGTGTGGGCAGTCATGCTTGGCTTGGCAGAGAAGCCGTCCCGCCTCCAAGGCGGATTCGATCCTCCTTTTATCCGCTTCAGCGAACGCTTCTCGCGCCGGGCGGATGTGTTCTGCCAGTTTCATCAGTTCTTTTGAAATGCTCTCCATTTCCTTCTCCTCCCCGATCGATGTCCAGCCAGCCCCCTTATTATTACGTTGGCTTGGCCCTACGCAGAACTCCTCCAAGAGTATTGCTAGAGATGCTATTAAGGCTCACCCCACCTATTCTGTTGGGGATGGCTATACTTTCGGCTTCACCTGCCTGTTGCCTTTCATGTCGACATTCGACAGCGGAGCGCTGCAGATCGGGCATGGTGGTCCATGGCAGGACACTTCGATATCGCACCCGCATATGCCGGCGCGTGTTCCAGCGGTGGAGTATGAGCCGATTGAAAATGGGGTCGCCCTTATCATTTCGGGGAGGGGGCCTACCCGGCCTAGCCCGGTTATCCGCTCACTAAGTGGTAGCTGTACGACCGCAAAAATTCCGAATGGCAACGGAGGCGAAATTCCACTGAGCGAATAGACGTAGTGGCAGGGATCGTTCAAACAACTTGCGCACGCCAACCTCTTGGAGCTTTTAGCGGGAGCAATCCTGGTTGAGCGGGAGGGACTCCCCTGAACTCGATGACCGCAACATTCGCGACCACAGCACCCGCGCAGGCGGGGTGGCGGTTCAGGCAGCCGAGCGTCATTCCGGGTTTCGGATTGACGCTCGGCTTGTCGCTTGCCTACCTCACCCTCATCATCCTCATCCCGCTGTCCGGGCTGGTCTGGCGCTCGGCCGCGCTTGGCTGGACCGATTTCTGGGCGATCGCCACCGACCGCCGCACCATCAATGCGCTGGAAATCAGCTTCGGCACCGCTTTTGTCGCGGCGATCGTCAATGTCGTCTTCGGCACGCTGGTCGCCTGGGTGCTGGTGCGCTACCGCTTTCCCGGCCG
>NZ_JAIUIQ010000028.1:0-79310 GCF_020165735.1 Mesorhizobium sp. B283B1A | reverse complement strand
CAGCTTGGCGCCGACGGCACTCCGTCACCCACCCCTCAACCGTCTCGGCGCTGCGCGCCGATCCACCTTCTCCCACAGGGGGAGAAGGAAGAGAGGGTATCGCCGGGCTTGACTTTCCGGGCACGTTCTTTACATGTCGCGCCAAGTTTCCCGCGTCCGGGTGTTTTCCCGTGCTCCAGCGGCCAAAACCCCACGAACATAACGGACTGATATCATGGCCAAAGCCGCAAACATCAAGATCAAGCTTCTGTCGACCGCCGACACCGGTTTCTTCTACGTGACCAGCAAGAACAGCCGCACCAAGACCGACAAGCTGTCGTTCCGTAAGTACGACCCGGTCGCCAAGAAGCACGTCGAATTCAAGGAAACCAAGATCAAGTAATCTGGGTTTTCCCTTTCTAGACGAAAACGCCGCCCACCGGGCGGCTTTTTTGTTCCAGAGATTGCAGGCCGAAATGCCCGGCCGAGTTCCTTCAACCGACGCGATCGCCGCTTTTCGGGTCGAACAGATGCAGCGCCGCCGGATCGGCCGCCAGCCGCACGGTGTCGCCAGGTTTCACGCCGGCACGGCCCATGGCAAAGACGCAAAGCTGCTGGTTGGCCAGCTTGACGTAGAACTGCGTCGACAGGCCGAGCGGTTCCACCACCCCCACCTCGCCTTGCAGCGCACCACCGTCGTCCAGCCTGATGTGCTCGGGCCGCAGACCGACGGTGATGGCATCGCCATCCCCGAGCGGCAGTCCGTCTGGCAGTCGCAGTGTCTGGCCGTCGGCCAGCACGGCGTCCGACTTCCCGTCCTTGCGGACCGTCGCCGGCAGGAAATTCATGCCCGGCGAGCCGATGAAACCGGCTACGAACATGTTGGCCGGGCGATCGTAGAGATCGAGCGGCGCCCCGACCTGCTGGATCAGCCCGTCATGCATGACCACGATGCGGTCGGCCATGGTCATCGCCTCGATCTGGTCGTGGGTGACGTAGACCGAGGTCGTCTTCAACTGCTGGTGCAGCGCCTTGATTTCGGCACGCATGTGGACGCGCAGCTTGGCGTCGAGGTTCGACAGCGGCTCGTCGAACAGGAAGACCTTGGGATCGCGCACGATGGCGCGGCCCATGGCAACGCGCTGGCGCTGGCCGCCGGACAATTGCCGCGGCAGGCGCTGCAGGAAAGTGTCCAACCCCAGCCGTTTGGCCGCGCCATCCACCCGCGCATCGATCGCCGGCTTCTCGGCTTTGCGCAGAATCAGGCTGAAGCCCATGTTCTTCGACACGTCCATGTGCGGATAGAGTGCGTAGGACTGGAACACCATAGCGATGTCGCGGTCCTTGGGGGCCACGTCGTTGACCAGCCGCTCGCCGATGCGGATCTCGCCGCCGGAAGCCTCCTCCAGCCCGGCGATCATCCGCAGCAAGGTTGACTTGCCGCAACCTGACGGCCCGACCAGGACAACGAATTCGCCATCGGCGATTTCAAGATCGACCGCATGCAGGACGCGGACGGCGCCATAATCCTTGCGGACTTTTTCGAGTGTAACAGAGGCCATCGATCTATCCTTTGACGGCGCCGGCGGTCAGGCCGGTGACGAGATAGCGTTGCAGGAAGGCGAAGAAGATGCAGACCGGGATCAGCGCCAGGATCGACGCCGCCATCATCTGCCCCCAGTCGACGGCGAACTTGCCGATGAAGGTCAGCAAGCCGACGGCAAAAGTCTTCTGGTCGTCGCTGGAAATCAGCATCAGGGCGAACAGAAGCTCGCTCCAGGCGGCGGTGAAGACGAAGCCCAGCGTCGCACCCATGCCGGGCAGCGTCAGCGGCACGATCACCTTGCGCATTGCCTGCGCTCGGGTACAGCCGTCGATCATCGCCGCTTCCTCCAAATCCTTGGGGATGCCGTCGAAGAAGGACTGCATCAGGAAGGTCGCGAACGCGGTGTTGAAAGCGGTGTAGATGATGATCAGCCCGGTCAGGCTGTTGATCAGGCCGATCTGCCCCATGACGCGGTAGATCGGCGGGATGACCATCACCAGCGGAAAGGTCTGGGTCAAAAGCAGCATCAGCGCCAGTGCCGCCTTGCCGCGAAAGGTGAAGCGCGACATGGCGTAGCCGGCGAGCGTCGCAATGACCGTCACCAGGGCTGCCGTCGATACCGAGACGATGACGCTGTTGAGGAAATAGCGCGGGAAATCGGTGGCTTCGAGCACGGTGACGAAATTCTGCAACGTCATTTGCGATGGCCAGAAGGTGATGCCTTCGGAATAGAGGAGCCGCTCCGGCGTGACCGATATCTTCAGCGTCCAGTAGATCGGGAACAGGGCGAAGATCACGTAAGCGGCGATGGCCGCGTAGAGGCCGATGCCGCCGAAGAAGCGTTGCGAGGCTGAGCGTCCTGCAATCATCAGACGTGCCTCACCAGTGTGCGGCGGATGGCGATCAGCGCGATAGCATAGGCAATGAGCAGGACAAGCAGCAGCACGGCCACCGCCGAGGCATAGCCCTTGTCCAGCGACTTGAAGGCGCTGACATAGATGTAGACCGGTACCGTGTTGGTCGAGCCGGCCGGACCGCCCTCGGTCATGACGAAGATCAGGTCGGCGAAGGTGGCGATCCAGATGGTGCGCAACATCACGGTGATGGCAATGGTCGGCGCCAGGAACGGCAATGTCACCTTGGTGAAGCGCTGCCAGGGCGAGGCGCCGTCGATCGCCGCCGCCTCATGCAGTTCCGACGGGATCGATTTCAGCGCCGCCAGCAAGGTAATGGCGAAGAACGGGATGCCGAACCAGATATTGGCGACGATCGGCCCCCACATCGCGGTCGAGGGATCGGACAGCACGTTGGTCGGCTCGGCCTTCAGCCCCAAGGCGAACAGCCAGTGCGGCAGCGGACCGATGATCGGGTTGAACAGCCAGGCCCATGTCAGGCCCGACAGGAAGGACGGCACCGCCCAGGGCAGGAAGACCAGCGCCTGCACCGCCTTGCGGCCCCGGAACGGCTTGTCGAGCAGCATCGCCAGGCCAAGGCCGAGGAAGAACTGGAAGAACAGGCTGGCGGCCGTCCACCACAGCGTGTTGACCAGCGCCTGCCCCAGCACCTGGTCCGACAGCATCGCCTGGTACTGGCCGAGCCCGACATATTCCGACTTGAAGGCGGAGAATTTACGGAACGAATAGCTGATGCCGATGACCAGCGGCACCAAAAGCACCACGACCAGCAGGATGATCGCCGGGCTGAGATAGAGCCAGGGCTCGATAGCGGCGTGCGACAGCCGCTTCCTTCGAGGCTTGCCGGCGGATCGTATTTCGGGAACGGCATAGGTCATTGGCTGAGGAACGGCTCCCTGGGCGGCGGCGGGGGACAGCGTCCTTCTCCCCATCTCTATACGGGGAGAAGATGCCGGCAGGCAGATGAGGGGCAGCGCAAAGTAGGCAGAACTACCGCCGCCCCTCATCCGTCACTTCGTGACACCTTCTCCCCGTGAACGGGGAGAAGGAAAGAACGCGCTTATTTCTTGTTCTTCGCCATCCAGTCCTGCTGTTCCTTGGTCAGGAAGGCAGCCCACTGGTCGGCGACATCCTTGGCGGTCTTCTGACCAAGCAGCACTTCCTGGAAATTTTTGATCGCCACCTGGTCGACGAAGTTGCCGAGGTTCTCCAGATGCGTCGGCGGCGTCACCATCTCATATTTAGAGCTGTCGCTGAGCTCCGTGAACCAGCCTTTGAACTGCTCGGTCTTGAAATGCGGATCCTGGTCGGCACCTTTGTGGATCGGGACGACGCCAACCTCCTTGGCCCATTCCAGATTGTCCTTCGGCGACAGCAGCGTCGACATCAGCTTCCAGGCGTCATCCTTGTGCTGGGAATTGGCGAACATCGCCCAGCCGGCATACCCCAGCGTCGGATAGGATTTGCCACTCGGCCCGACCGGCAGCGGCGCCACCGCGAAATCGTCGGCGCTCATCTTGTCGGCGATACCGAGCAGCGCGTCGGGATCCTGGTTGAGCATGGCGCAAGTGCCGGAATAGAAGCCGGTGACGGTCTCGTTGAAGCCCCAGCTCACCGCATCCTTCGGCGCCAGCCCGTCCTTGTACATGTCGGCCAGCATCTGCAGGCCCTTGACCGATCCCTCTTCGTTGATGGTCGAGGTGCCATCCTCGTTGAAGTAGCCACCCTTGCCTTGAGCGATGTTCATGAACATGTGCATGCCATTGAAGGCGCCCGGCCCGCCGCGCAGGCAGTAGCCGTATTTGCCTGGAATGGCGGAGATCTTCTTGGAGTCGGCGACGAATTCGTCGAGCGTCGCCGGCGGGCCGTCCAGACCTGCCTCCTTGAACAGCTTCTTGTTCCAGAACAGCGCGTTCACATAGTAGCCGTAGGGGATCATGAACTGGGTGTTGTTGACGGTCGAGCCGAACTGCTTGGCGCGGTCGCCCAGCGTCTTGGCGTCGTCCCATTTGGCCATATAAGGGCCGAGATCCTCGAGCTGGGCGTTATTGGCATAGAGGCCCATCCAGCGTTCCGGCATCTCGACCACGTCGGGCGTGTCGCCGGCCTGCACCATGGTCAGGAATTTTTCGAAGGCCTGGCCCCAGGGCAGCGAGATCAGCTCGACCTTGACGCCGGGATTGGCGGCTTCGAACTCTGCGATCTGCTTCTTCAGGAATTCGGTGCGCGGCGGGCTGGTGATGACTTCGACCATCTTCAGGGTCGAATCGGCCAGCGCGCCGCCGGCGGAAATCGCCAGCCCCGCAACGGTGGCAAGCATGACGGTCAGTTTTTTCATGTTCAAGACTCCCATTTTGAACCCGCTTGTTGTTTTCTGGCTTTTTCGAAGGCCTGGGCCACGTCGGCCCACAGGTCTTCGACACTTTCCAATCCGACATTGAAGCGGATGGTTCGGGGGCTGACGCCGAAGCGCGCCATCGAATTCAGTCCCGGCGTCTGTTCCAGCGACGCCTTGGCCGGCACGACCAAGCTCTCATGGCCGCCCCAGCTGACGCCGATGCGGAAAAACTTCAGCGCATCGACGAAGATCGGGATGTCGATATCCTCCGTCACCTCGAAGGAGAACAGGCCGGCATAGCCGGCCAGCGTCGCCTTGCCCGGATGGTTGGAATAGGCCGGATGGTTGACGCGTTCGACATTTCCATGCGCCTTCAGCCGGTCGGCGATGGTCAGGCCGCTCTTCATGTGGTGCGGCAGGCGCAGCGGCAGCGTGCGCAAGCCGCGCAGCAAAAGCCAAGCCTCGAACGGCGACAGCTTGCCGCCGAGATAGGAATAGGTCTGCTCGTTGATATGCTTGATGTGCGCGGCCGAACCCGCCACCACGCCGGCGACGGTGTCGCTGTGGCCGCCCAGATATTTCGAGGCCGAATGCAGGACGAGGTCGACGCCGTGCGAGATCGGCTTCTGGAACACCGGCGTCGCCCAGGAATTGTCGATGGTGGTGACGATGCCCTGCTCCCTGGCCAGCCGGGTCAGGTGCGGCAGGTCTTGCAGCTCGAACAGCATCGAGGTCGGACTTTCCAGATAAAGCAGTTTGGCGCCGGGCAGCGCCGCCGCAACGGCATCCGGATCGGATCCGTCGACGTAGTCGACCTTGATGTTGAGCCGCGGCAACAGCCGCTCGAACAGCCGGTAGGCATCGCCGTAGCAGTTGCGCACCGCTACGATGCGCTCGCCCGCGCCAACGAAGGCAAGCACCGTCGCGCTGATCGCCGCCATGCCGCTCGAAAAGCCGCGCGCCGCTTCCGCACCTTCAAGCGCCGCCACGCGTGCCTCGAACTCCATCACGGTCGGATTGTCGCCCCGCGAATAGATCGGCTGCTTTCGTTTGCCGGCAAAGGTATCGGCCATCTCGGCATAGTTGGCGAACGTGAACAGCGAAGTCTGGTAGATCGGCGGCACCACCGCGCCGCCCGGAAACGGCTCATCATGCGCCAGCAGCGTCGCGGCCTCGGCGAGATAGTCGTGATCGAAACCGGTCGGATGCTCGTTCATGTCTGGCTCGAAAGTTTGAGTTTGGCGGCACCGCGCTTCAGATCGTCCTCAACAGTAGCGATCAGCTTGAGCGCCTCGGCGCGGGCGCCCTGGGAATCGCCCGCGGCAATGCATTCGTAGATGGTGCGGTGATAGGGAAAGCTGGCGTGGCCGAAATCCCGCACGCCGAGCGGATGCTCCCAGAAGCGATGGAACAGCTCGTGCATGGCGGCGATGATCTGTTCGAACAGCGGATTACCTGAGACGCGGTAGATCGCCTGGTGGAATTCCCAGTCCTCTTCCGAGGACATGCCGTCGCGGGTGCGAAACGCCTGCTCCATAATGTCGAGCTTGCGCTCGATCTCGGCGATGTCGGACGGACTTGCGCGCTCGGCGCACAATGCGGCAGCCTCGGCCTCCAGCGCGCGGCGGATTTCCAGCGTCTGCATCAGGCTGGTGAAGTCGTTGCCGCCGGCAAACGTCAGCGGCATGTGCAGCATGTCGGGTGACACGGCCGCCTTCAGATAGGTGCCGCTGCCTTGCCGGCGTTCGACGAGGCCGAGCCCCTCCCACCGCGTCAGCGCCTCGCGCACCGTGTTGCGGCTGACCTTGAGCCGTTCGGCCAAGATACGCTCGGTCGGAAGCCGCTCGCCCGGCTGCAGGGCCTCGGCACGAACAAAGCCCACCAACGCCTTCAGCACGGCGTCATCGCGCGCCGTCGTCTGAATGGGTGGCAGGCTGTTCTGGTCCACGACTACTCCAAGTGGTCCAATGGTCCAACCAATTCTGCACAGACAGCAACTCCTGTCAATCGGTTGTCAGGAGGTGCTCGCCTCATCGCGTTTAAGGTCGCGAAGCAGGTGCGTTTCACGAGGTCGCGCCAACGAGCTTCGATCGTACGTGCTAATTGGCCGGCGGCCCGAACCAAGTGGCTAGCGCATCAGCCAATCCCTGCTCGGTTCCAACCCCAACCCAGGCCACATATCCATCGGGCCGGATCAAAACGGCATCTGGTGCGGCGACCGCCCCAAGCGCTGGGAGTTCCCAGTCGCCGTCATAGGCTGCCTCGACCTGCCGGACCCGATCCGCCCAGGGCGCGATGTCCAGCCTGCCCGACCCGCCAAAATTGATCAGCACCGGTCGCGCATCGTGCAGCAAGGAGAATACCCGCAACGGGCCGCCGGCGGTCGCCAGATCGAGGTCGGGCATGCGCCGCCCAAGCAAGGGATGCCCCTCGCCGAGATCGTAATGAACGCCCAGGCCCGACATTTCCGCGGCGATCCGTTTGCGGGGCTCGTCTATCGCGAGAAGCTCGGTGACGATATCGCCCAAAGCGTCAGTACGGTCATCCGTGCGACGAAGCGCGACCTGCGCCATTGTGTTGCGCAGGACGCGGGCGGCAATCGGGTGGCGCTCGGCGTGGTAGCTGTCGAGCAGGCTTTCCGGTGAGGTTCCCTTGACCACCTGGGCCAGCTTCCACCCCAGATTGACCGCGTCCTGCACGCCGATATTGAGCCCCTGCCCGCCCATCGGGGGATGGATATGCGCGGCATCACCGGCCAGCAGCACGCGCCTGTCGCGGTAAGCCGCGGCCTGACGTGCCATGTCGGTGAACCTGGATATCCAAGTCGGACTGTGGGCGCCGTAATCGGTGCCGTAGATGGCTGTGAGTGCCTCACGGAATTCGCGCAGCGTCGGCTCGCCGCCGGCAGTCAGTTGCCGCTCGGTCAGAACGACACCTACCCGACCGCCTTCCTCGATCTTGCCTATCGCATGAATTCCGCAGGCGTCGCTGCGAAAGCCCAATGGCGGTTCCCTGGACATCTCGACCTCGGCGATCATCCAGCTCATCGTCGGATCCCATCCGGCGAACTCGATACCCGCCGCCTTGCGGATCGTGCTGCGTCCTCCGTCGCATCCGACGAGGTACTGCGCCCTTATCCGTCGGCCACCGGACAGCTCCAGGTCGACACCGTCATCATCCTGCGCAAAACCGGTGACTTCCTGTCCGCGATAGATCGGCACCTCTAACTCTGCGACCCAGTCGGCCAATATCCGCTCGATATGGTTTTGCCGCAGCGCCAGCAGATGATTGTGCCGGCTGGGAAAGTCGCTGATGTCCAAGCGGATCATGTGGAAGCCGACGGTCGGGAAGCACTGCCCCTGCGAGAGGAACCGATCGGCAATTCCGCGCTGATCGAGAACCTCGATCGTGCGTGCGTGCAGACCACCCGCGCGCAAACCGATCAGCTGCTGGGTCGGGCGCCGTTCGACAATGGCGACGTCGATGCCCGCTAGCGCCAGTTCACCCGCCAGCATCAGCCCGGTCGGGCCGCCTCCGGCAATCACCACCGCATAATCGCGAAGCGATCCGTCTGTCGGTACAAGCATTCTCGTCACTCCCGTTTCCATTGGCTTGCGCCGGGGTTTTACGGGAGGAACGGGGCCTTGAAGCAAGCCCCTTGTGCGCCATATGTATGAAATGGAGAGGCAAGGACTCTCCCTCCCCTTCGTGAACGGCGTAAGATCCTCGCATTGCCGCGTGGCAGTGCGCCACAAGCGATTAAGCCCTCACGGTCCAGGAAGCGTCGAGATTTTTCGTCGCAAAAAACCCCGAAACGTCCGAGGCTTGGCGCAGAGTCCTGATGTCATTTTCAGGAAGGGGGCCGGTCGGCGTTTGGCAGCGGTACGAGGAGGCCACTATTTGCCAGCGCCGGCCGGCCGACCCCACGGACCCAGGAGATGCGGCGGACCTGAGCATCATGGGGTATTCTGGGGATCGAGCCGGCTATCTATCCTCGCGCCGGCTTCGTCTTGACCAGCACACTTGCGCAAGAGCTTATGAAAATCAACACTTTCTTAACCAACGCTCGGAAATCGCTTGGATTAAGGTAAACAGGTAACCCTGTCGGGTTGACTGGATAATCGGGCCTTGGCGCTACGCCGCCTTGGCGACGACGCGGTTGCGGCCGCCGCTCTTGGCTTCATAGAGCGCGAGATCGGCGCGCTTCATCAGCGCCGCCACCGTATCCACCCCCTTTAGAACCGACGACACGCCAACGCTGACCGTGACCTCGATCGTCTTGCCGTCGGCGTTGATGGAAAACGGCTGTTGGGCGATTTCAGCGCGGATGCGTTCGGCCACCTTCTCGGCCACGGCGCCTTCGGTATCCGGCATCACCACCACGAACTCCTCGCCGCCGAACCGGCAGGCAAGGTCGATGCCGCGAACGTTCTTGCGCAGCCGCCGCGCGAACTCCCGCAGCACCTCGTCGCCGCCGTCATGGCCATGCGTGTCGTTGATCGCCTTGAAGCGGTCGAGATCGGTGATCATCACCGAAAGCGGCCGGCGCCGCGCCACGGCGCGGTCGAACAGCGTCTGCAGATGGCTGTCGAGATAGCGGCGGTTGTGCAGCCCGGTCAGGCCGTCGGTCACCGCCATTTCGATGGTCTGGGTGACACTAGCGCGCAATTGGTCGTTGTAGCGCTTGCGGCGCACCTGGGTGCGCAGCCGCGCCGTCAGCTCCTGCTGGTCGATCGGCCGCATCAGGTAGTCGTTGATGCCGAGCTCGAGGCCACGGATGATGCGCTCCTCCTCGCCCTCCTCCGCCAAAAGGATGATCGGCACAAAACGGGTGCGGTCGAGCGAACGCAGCTGCGAGCAGAGCCTGAGCGGGTCGAAATCGGCGAACGCCGTCGAGATCATCACGCATTCATAGGGTGTCTCGGCAGCCTGGAAGAAACCGGCATGCGGATCGCTGGTGACGTCGAGGTCGGCGCGGTCGCGCAGCATCTTCTGGACGCGCTCGACGGACGATTTGCGTTCGTCGATCAAAAGCACTTTCGGCACCGTGTCCTCGGAGGCGAAATTGCGGCTGAGCAGTTCCTCGATGCCGATGTTGCGCGTCGTCGAGGCGCGCAGCCTGAGTTCGTCGGTCAGCGATTTCAGCCGGACCAGGCTTTTGACGCGCGTCATCAGCTGCAGGTCGTTGACCGGCTTGGTCAGGAAGTCGTCGGCGCCGGCCTCGAGCCCGCGCACGCGGTCGGAAACCTGGTCGAGCGCGGTGATCATCACCACCGGGATGTGCGACGTCGCCGGATCGCTCTTCAACCGGCGGCAGACCTCGAACCCGTCCATGTCGGGCATCATCACGTCGAGCAGCACGACGTCGACCTTGCCGTTCTCGCAGGTCTCGATCGCATCGGGCCCGTTGGTGGCGGTCAGCACCTCGAAATACTCGGCCAGCAGCCGGACCTCCAGCAGCCTCACATTGGCAGGGATGTCGTCGACGACGAGGATCCGCGCGGTCATTTCATCAGGCTCCGGCTCGGCTGGAAGGGCGCATCAGGCATCGCCCAGGTAGGATTTGATGGTTTCGATGAAACGCGGCACCGAGATCGGCTTCGAAATATAGGCCTCGCAGCCGCCCTGGCGGATGCGCTCTTCGTCGCCCTTCATGGCGAAGGCGGTCACGGCGATGACCGGGATGACATGCAAATCGTCGTCTTCCTTCAGCCATTTGGTCACTTCCAGTCCCGACACTTCAGGCAATTGGATGTCCATCAGGATGAGATCCGGCCGATGCTGGCGCGCCAGGTCGAGGGCCTCCAGACCGTTGCGGGTGCGCACTGTCTCGTAGCCGCTTGCTTCTATGAGGTCCCGAAAGAGCTTCATGTTGAGCTCATTGTCCTCGACGATCATGACCTTCTTAGGCATCGACATCCCGTCTCGGCCGTCCCTCCGCTCGAAGGCGGCCGTCATGCGAACTTCCCTTGAACGCACCAAACCCTGCTTCACTATACGGCAATATGATTGACGAAACGGAAACCCTCGGGCTGCAAAGCGTCGCGAATTCCACCTCGCCTCCCGCACGTCCAAAAGGCGCGCCGCGCTGTAAAGGCTTGCCGCAAGCAGATCTTGCCATTACTGCGGGAGAGACTCATTCCACACACCGAAGGTAGTGATGGCAAACGCGGCGTCAATGCGCGAAGAGGCTGAAACCATTGCCGTCAAGGCACTGGGCTTCGTCGCCTCCGATCCGGAGCTGTTGCCGCGTTTCCTGGCGATCACCGGGATAGAGGCGCATTCGATCCGCCGGGCCGCCGGCGAGCCGGGTTTTCTGGCCGGCGTCCTGCAGTTCATTCTCGCCCACGAGCCGACCCTGATGCGCTTTGCCGAGGAAACCGGCACGCCGCCGGCAGCCGTCGGCAAGGCATTGCGGGCGCTGCCGCTCGGCGACGACAATCACGAGCATTCCATATGAGCGACGATCCGGAGACCGCGCGCCAGATCGAGGAGCTGGCGGCCGACGACAGGCCATTGCTGGTGCTCGATGTCGACGATGTGGTGCTCGAATTCATCCGGCCCTTCCCGGACTTCCTCAAGTCGCGCGGTTACGGCCTGACGCTGGCCTCCTTCCGCCTGACCGGCAACATTGCCGAAACCGCCAGCGGCCGGCTGATCGAACAGCGCGAGGTCACGGCGCTTCTGAGCGACTTCTTCGACGCGCAGGCCGATTGGCAGAGCATCACAGATGGCGCGGCGGAAGCCTTGGCGGGGCTTGGCGGCCGCGCGGAAATTATCCTCTTGACCGCCATGCCGCACAGGCATCGCGCCGTGCGCCGGGCCCATCTCGATACCCTTGGGCTAGGCTATCCGCTGTTGACCACCGAGATGGCCAAAGGACCGGCAGTGGCCATGTTGCGCGGCAACAGCGGCCGGCCGGTGGTCTTCGTCGACGATCAGCCGCACAATCTGGCGTCGGTGCGGGAAGCGGTGGCCGACGCGGATCTTTTCCACTTGATGGCCGACAATTCGCTGCGCGCGTTCCTGCCGCCGGTCGCGAACGACGTCATCGTCGTGCAGGACTGGCGCGAAGCCGCGCCCAAGATCGCGGGCGCGCTGGGGCTCTGAGGCAATTCCAGACGGAAAAACTTTTCCTGGAATTACTCGAGGGCCGAACCTTCAAGGATTCAGCTTCGCCCCCGATCCGCCATTGTCGCCGCCGCTGTCGTCGTCCTCACCATCACCATCGTCGACGCTGTCGTCCACCGCCGGATCGGCGGGCTTCAACATCACACCATTGACGGTGACCGAGCCGTCGGCCTTTGTGCTGACAACCCATTCCAACTTGCCGTCCGGCAGCGTCTTGGCAAACCCTTTCACGACGAGAGCCATAGGCACGTACTGCGCCACCTCGGGTTCGGACTTTGCCGCCTCCTGCAGGCCGGCCACGATCTTGTCGAAGCCGGCGACATCGACCGTGAGATTTGCGTCGGGTTTCTGGCCGAAGCTCGTCATCTCGCCTTCGAGCGCGATCTCCATGTCCTTGTTCTTCACGACGCTGTGGCCGATGACCACCTTCGGCGTCTTGGCCAGGAAGTCGGCCTTGAGCTGGTCGCCGAACTCGGCCGGCAGCGGCGGATCCTGATTGAGATCAAAGGTTTCGATCGCCTTCTTCGCCATGCTGTCGAGATCGATGTTGGCGCCGCCGAAATTCAGGTCGATATCGGTGGGCAACAATGCCACGCTCCAGCTCGGTAAAAGCTGCTGCGGCACCGTCAGCCCCGACGCCTTGATGCCGTAGCTGATCGCGCCGTTTTGCGAAACGCCGTCACTGCCGAACGCGGTGCTGAGCTGGGTCGCCCCGAACGTGCCGATCGGGCTGTCGACCGCGAAATCCTTGAAGCCATAGGTGCCGTCGATGCGCTCCCACACCGGAAGCGCGGCGAGCAGAAGCGACTTGAGTTGCGCCTGGTTTGCCTTCAGCGACTTCTCGTCCTCATTGGCCACGGCAAACGCCAGGAGGTCGAGCAACGGCTTGGTCTGCACGCCCTTGCCGCTGGCCTCCACGGAGAACTCCGGCGATTTCACGGTGACCGGAAAATTCAGCCCACTGTCGGGATCATTGAATTTTATCGCCTCGACGAAGTTCGACATTTTCTGTGAGGTCGTGAAATCGACGCCGCCATTGGCAGCCTTGGTGGCCGCCAGGGTCGCGGTGCCGGCACCGGCGCTGACGTCCATCTGCTGCTTGGCATCCTTCGATGTCATCGTCATGCCTGCTATCGAACTGACGCCGCTGATGAAGGCCGCCAGGCCGGGGTCATAGACGCCGGAGCCCTTGCCGTCCTTGATCGACAACTGCGTGCTTTGCAGCCCTTCGGGCCCCTTGAATTCGAAGGACGCGCTTTGCGAAAAATCCATCGAAACATCCCAGGTCCCGTCGCTGCGCGGCTTGACCAGCAGCGCGTAGGGCGCGAAGTCGAACTTCACCAGCTTCTGGTCAGGAAAACTCCCGGCAAGCGCCTTGAAATCGAACACGATCTTGTAGGCATCGCCTTCGGCCGAGACCTTCAGGATTCCCTTGTCGAGTGCCTGCTTGCCGACATAGCGGGACAGGTCATTGGACAATTGCTTCGCGCCCTGGCTGTCGACGGTCTGACCGAAAGCGGGCGCGCTGAGCAGGAGCGCGGTGAAGGCAACTGGCAACATACGGTTCACGGGAATTCCCCTCTGGTCAAAAAGGCAAAATCGCTTCGTACTTCTGGTAGGGAAATACCATCGCAACTGCAAGACGACGATGGTCAGGCGCGGGGCCCCAGGACCAGCCGCATCAATGGCCGGCCGGCCTTGCGCTCGACGAGCCTCTCGAACCCGGCCTTCTCGAAGACCCGCGACGAGCCGACGAACAGCCCGAGCGAACGCGAATCGCGGGACAGGTCTATTGGACACGCCTCGACAAGCCGTGCGCCATTCCCCCGGGCAAACTCGACGCCGCCTTCGACTAGCCGGTGCGTGATGCCTCTGCCGCGCGCCTTGGAGCGGATGAAAAAGCACGAGATCGCCCAGACGGCCGGATCGGCAGCGTCGGCGGGATCGATCGGCGCCGAGCCCCTGCCCTTGTTGTTCCATTCGGGCACGTCGGCGCGCGGCCCGATCTGCATCCAGCCAACCGCCTTGCCGTCCTCGAAGGCCAGCAGGCCCGGCGGCGGACCGGCTTCGATGCGTGCCTTGATGTGGTCCTTGTTGCGTTCACGGCTGCTCTCGTGCCGCGCTGCCGGCGCCAGCCGGAAATGCGTGCACCAGCAGCCGTAGCAGGCGCCTTGCTTGCCGAAAAGATCCTCGAAATCAGGCCAGAGCTCAGGCGCCAGCGGCACTATGGTCGTGCTCATACGGTTCTCCCCAGGCCAAGCTTGTGGCTGGCCTTGCACTGTCGTACCATTGCTTCTGTTCTCTTTATGTTCGCAGCGATGGCGGCTTCTGTCAACAATCCCGATCACGGTTTTTGTCGTGACTGCCTGACGTTTCAGCGCAGTGAAACGCGCCGCTGCGAACACTGCGGCAGCCCTCGCCTTGCCCGCCATCCAGAACTTTACCGGCTGCATCTCGCCCATATCGATTGCGATGCCTTCTATGCGGCGGTCGAGAAGCGCGACAACCCGGCGCTCAAGGACAAGCCGCTGATCATCGGCGGCGGCAAGCGCGGGGTGGTCTCCACCGCATGCTACATCGCCCGCATCCGGGGCGTGCGCTCGGCAATGCCGATGTTCAAGGCGCTCGAGGCCTGCCCCGAAGCTGTCGTGATCCCGCCCAACATGGAGAAATACGTTCGTGTCGGCCGCGAGGTGCGCGCCATGATGCAGGCGTTGACGCCGCTGGTCGAGCCGCTGTCGATCGACGAGGCATTCCTCGATCTCTCCGGCACCGAACGGCTGCACGGCCGGCCGCCGGCGGTGGTGCTGGCGCGCTTTGCGCTGGCCGTCGAGAAGGAGATCGGCATCACCGTCTCGGCCGGCCTCTCCTACTGCAAGTTCCTCGCCAAGATCGCGTCGGACTTCCGCAAGCCGCGCGGCTTTTCGATCATCGGCGAGGCCGAGGCGGTGGGCTTCCTGGCCGTGCAGCCGGTGACCATGATCTGGGGCGTCGGCAAGGCGTTCAACGCCACGCTGGAGCGCGACGGCATCCGCACCATTGGCCAGCTTCAGAAGATGGAACGCGCCGACCTGATGCGCCGCTACGGTACGATGGGTGACCGGCTCTACCGGCTTTCGCGCGGCGAGGACGTGCGCCGCGTCGAGCCCGACCAGGACGCCAAGAGCGTCTCGGCCGAAACCACCTTCGACACCGACATCGCATCGCTGGAGGAGCTCGTCTCCGTGCTGAGAGGCCTTTCGGAGAAGGTCTCGGCGCGGCTGAAAAAATCAGGCATCGCCGGACGCACCGTGGTGCTGAAGCTGAAGACCCAGGATTTCAAGCTACGCACGCGCAACCGCCAGCTCGGCGATCCGACCAGGCTGGCGGATCGCATCTTTTCGACCGGCGTAGAGCTTCTGCGCAAGGAAACCGACGGAACGAAATTCCGATTGCTCGGCATCGGCGTCAGCGACCTCTCCGACGACGACAAGGCCGACCCGCCGGATCTGGTCGACCTCCAGTCGCGCAAACGCGCCATGGCCGAGGGCGCCATCGATGCCTTGCGCGACAAGTTCGGCCGCAAGGCGGTGGAAACCGGTTATACATTCGGCAAAGGGCGAGATGCCCATCCACCGGAGGCGTTAGAGGAATGACGCTACCCCCTTGTGCGTCGAGAATCAGGTACGCCTCAGATCGATCCGGCTCGTCACGATGCTCTTGCCCGTCTTGGGGTCGGTGTCGACGACCGTCAGCCGAATGCCGTTCTCGCCCGTCTTCTCGACCTTCATCTGCGCCTTTCGATCGCCGTTGACTTCCTTTGCCCAGCGAATGCCGAGATTGATCGCGTTGCCCGAGCGGCTGCCGTTGAGCTGTGCCGGCCCAGTCCGGGACCCGACATAGGTCCCGCTGTATTTCGCGCCGGCGGCCTTCAGGTCCGCGCTGATGGCACGCGTCACCACAATGAGCCCGCGGCAATTGCCGTCGAGCGCCAGTGACGTCGATGTCGCGTTCGATTTGAATGTACAGGACACGTTCACCGTCGGCGCGTCGGTGGTGACCTTGACGATACCTTTGCCGGCGAAATTGCCCTTGAATGACTGCAGGAACTTGGCCTCGTCGGCATGTGCCGTACCGGTCGCAGCCAGAAGACATCCGGCAAGCGCGAATTGCGCGAATGATCTCATCGGAACTCTCCTTGTCGAAATTGGAGGGCAAAACGTCTTGCGAAGCACGGCCGAATATCGGGACTCAACGCCTCTTGCCGTATCAGGTTCCGCCCGCAACATGACCGTTTTGCAATGCTGCCCATTGCAACTGGCCCAGAAGAATGGAGCAACTAGCGATTGCTCCAAAAGCCGCGCCCTGCGACATAGCCGGCATGTCACCTGCCCCCTCCATTTCAAAGGCCGCTTTCTGGATGGCCCTGTCGATCGCCTCGTTCCTGGCGATGTCGGTGGCCGGCCGCGCCACGACGGCCGAACTCAATGTCTTCCAGGTGCTGGAACTGCGCTCGGTGATCGGCTTCTTCATCCTCCTGCCGCTGGTGCTGACCAGCGGCGGCTTTGCGGCGATGCGCACCCAGCGCCCCCTCGCCCATATCGCGCGCAACGTCATCCATTATACCGGGCAGGCTGCATGGCTCTACGCCTTGACCTTGATTCCGCTGGCGGTGCTGATTTCGATCGAATTCACGACACCGATCTGGACGGCGATCCTGGCGGTGACATTTCTCGGCGAAAGACTGAGCCGTCCGAAACTCGCGGCTGTCGTTCTCGGGCTGATCGGGGTGGTGGTCATCGTGCGTCCAGGCGTAGGCTCGGTTGATCCGGGACATCTGGTCGTGCTGGGCGCCGCGGTCTGCTTCGGCATTTCGGTGGTCCTGGTCAAATCGCTGACGCGAACCGACAGCGTCGTGCGTATCATCTTCTGGATGCTGATCATCCAATCGGTGGTTGGCCTCGTTCCGGCTCTTTATGAATGGTGCAACCCACCGCTGGAGCTTTGGCCATGGATCGTGCTGATCGCCTTCACCGGCATGTCGTCGCATTTCTGCATGGCCCGCGCGCTCACCTATGCCGACGCGACCGTCATTTCGCCGATGGATTTTCTGCGCGTGCCGTTGTCGGCGCTCGTCGGCTGGCTGCTTTACCAGGAGCAGATCGACGCCTTCACCGCGGGCGGCGCGCTGCTGATCCTGATGGGCAACCTGCTCAACCTGCAGCGCAGGCCGGTAAAGCCGGCTGAAGTGGCGGCATCGTAACGCCGGCCAATACACCTAGTCGCCTTCGTTCGGGATGTTGAGGATATGACCGCAGGCCTTGCAGTGCACCGCATCCGGTTCATGCCGTTGCAATCCGCATTGCGGGCAGGGAAAGAACACTTTCGCGGGTCGAAAAATCGCCTGCGCCAGCCTGACGAACAGCGATATGCCGATGATCATGGTGACGATCGCCGTCAGCTTGCCGGCTATGCCAGGCAGCACGATGTCGCCGAAACCGGTCGTCGTCACTGTCGCGACGGTGAAATAAAGCGCGTCGATGTAGTTCTCCAGCCCGGCTCCGTTGCGGAAAAAGAACGTGTAGACGAAGCCGGTGATGACGAAAAGAAACGTCAAGAGGTTGATGACCGCGTGGCTCGCCTCGCGCCACGGGCGCAAACCACGCATCTCGAAATGCCGCCAGATAGAACCGCTGCGCGACAGTGACCACAGCCGCAGGATGCGCAGAAAGCCGAGACTGGCGAGCGCCGTCGGCATCAGCAGCGTCAGAAGGATGAAGGCGTCCACCCAGAAGGTCGGCTGCTTCATTAGGCGCAGCATGTCGTTGGAAGCCAGCAGCCTGGCGGTCAGATCGGCGGCAACGAGGGCCGCCACGGCATAGTCCAGCCACAGAAACGAGGCCGTCTGCTGGATGACCGGCGTGGCGATGAAGAAGGCGATGATGGCGAAATCGATGATGACAGCCGCCAGCTGGAACCGGAAAGCGGCCGGCGTGCGCCCATGATAGAGCTTGCGCAGCGTGTTGCGCAGCCGCGCCAGCCCGGAAAGGTCTCGCGATGCGCCCTTGTCCGCGGTCTTCATGCCGATCGCGGTGATGTGGCCAGCCAATGCTGCCTGGCGCGCGCCCGCCTTGCAAAGGCGGCGATCACACCAGCTCCACTTCGACCACGCCGGGCACGGCGCGCATCGCCGAGGCGATCTGCGGAGAGACGCGGTAGCCGCCCTGCAAGGCAATCTCGACCTCGCCCTGCGCCTCGTCCTTGATGACGATGATGCTCACCTGGCTTTCGCCGCGCTGAGTGAGCTGGGACTGGATCATCGAGGCAGGCCCATCGTTCCTGACGAAAATGCGCAGCGCCTTCTGGATACGGCTAGCCTCGTCCTCCAGGGATTGCACGGAATTGATGCGCAAATTGACACCCTCGGGCCTGTCCTCCGCCGCGACGGTGATGACGACGGAGCGGCCGGCTTCCAGGAGGTCGCGATATTGCGCCAGCCCTTCCGAAAACAGCACGGCCTCGTATTGGCCTGACGTATCAGAGAAGGCCACGACGCCCATCTTGTTGCCGGTGCGGGTCTTGCGCTCCTGCTTGCTGGTCACCGTGCCGGCAAGCCGGCCGGCGGTGGCGCCACGCTTGACGGCGGCCGAAAATTCGGCCCAGTTCTGCACCCGCATCTTCTGCAAGGCAGCCTTGTATTCGTCGAGCGGATGGGCCGAAAGATAAAAGCCGACAACCTGGAATTCGCGATGCAGGCGGTCGGCAGCGAGCCACGGATCCGTCGCCGGCAGGTTGAGCGCCTGCGACTGCGCCCCGAGCGAGGCGCCGAAAATATCGGCCTGGCCTGAAACGGCGTTCTGCTGGGCAAGCGAGGCCAGCCCCATCATCCGTTCGACGCCGGCCAGCATCGCTGCACGGTCGTGGCCGAAACAATCGAGCGCGCCGGCCATGATCAGGCTTTCGAAAACCCGCTTGCCGACGATCTTGGGGTCGACCCGCTCGCAGAAGTCGGCAAGGTTCTTGAAGGGTTTTTCACCGCGCACGGCAACGATGTGTTCGACCGCCGCGTCGCCGACGCCCTTGAGCGCGGCCATCGAATAATAGATGCGGTTCTCGCCGACCTCGAAAGCGCGGAAGCTGGTCATCACCGACGGCGCCAGAACCTCGATGCCCAGGCGCAGCGCATCCTGGCGGAAGTCGGCGAGCTTGTCGGTGTTGCCCATGTCGAGCGTCATCGACGCCGCCAGGAACTCGACCGGATAATGCGCCTTGAGATAGGCGGTCTGGTACGAGACGACGGCGTAGGCCGCGGCGTGCGACTTGTTGAAACCATAGTCGGCGAACTTGGCCAACAGGTCGAAAATGAAGTCGGCTTGCGGTTTTGCCACGCCGCGATCGACCGCGCCGGTGACGAAGCGCTCGCGCTGCTTGTCCATCTCGGCGCGGATCTTCTTGCCCATGGCGCGGCGCAGAAGATCGGCTTCGCCGAGCGAATAGCCCGACAGCTCCTGCGCGATCTGCATGACCTGTTCCTGGTAGACGATGACGCCTTGCGTCTCCTTCACCAGATGATCGATCTTGGGGTGGATCGACGCCATCTCCTCCTCGCCATGCTTTCTGGCGTTGTAGGTCGGGATGTTCTCCATCGGGCCCGGACGGTAGAGCGCGACCAGGGCGATGATGTCCTCGATGCAGTCGGGCCGCATGCCGATCAACGCCTTGCGCATGCCCGCGCTTTCCACCTGGAACACGCCGACCACCTCGCCGCGCGACAGCATGGAGTAGGTGTCGGGATCGTCGAGCGGGATTGTCGCCAGGTCGATGTCGATGCCGCGGCGGCGGATCAGCTTCACCGCCGTCTCCAGCACCGTCAGCGTCTTCAGGCCGAGGAAGTCGAACTTCACCAGCCCGGCCTGCTCGACATATTTCATATTGAACTGGGTGACCGGCATGTCCGAGCGCGGATCGCGGTACATAGGCACCAGCTCCGACAAAGGCCTGTCGCCGATGACGATGCCGGCGGCGTGGGTCGAGGCGTGGCGATAGAGACCCTCCAGCTTCTGCGCCATGTCGAGCAGCGTCTGGACGATCGGTTCCTTCTCGGCCTCTTCTGCGAAGCGAGGTTCGTTGGCTATGGCATCGGCGAGTTTGACGGGATTGGCCGGGTTCTGCGGCACCATCTTGGACAACTTGTCGACCTGGCCGTAAGGCATCTGCAGCACGCGGCCGACGTCGCGCAGCACCGCGCGGGCCTGCAGCGTACCGAAGGTGATGATCTGGCCGACCTGGTCGCGGCCGTACTTCTGCTGGACGTAGCGGATCACCTCCTCGCGGCGATCCTGGCAGAAGTCGATGTCGAAGTCGGGCATCGACACGCGATCCGGATTGAGGAAGCGTTCGAACAGCAGCGAGAAGCGCAACGGGTCGATGTCGGTGATGGTCGTCGAATAGGCGACCAGCGAGCCAGCGCCCGACCCACGGCCCGGCCCGACCGGAATGCCTTGCGCCTTGGCCCATTTGATGAAATCGGCAACGATCAGGAAATAGCCCGGGAATTTCATCTTCTCGATGATGCCGAGCTCGAATTCGAGCCGCTCGCGATATTGCTCGACTGTGTAGCCAGGCGTCGGTCCGTGCAGGGCAAGCCGGGCGTCCAGCCCCTCGCGCGCCTGGCGGGCCAATTCCTCGGCCTCGGCCTTTTCGGCGGCGTCCTTGTCGGTGGTATCGCCGCCGGTGAAGCGCGGCAGGATCGGGCTGCGGGTTTTTGGATAATAGGAACAGCGCAGCGCGATCTCGACCGTATTGTCTATCGCTTCCGGCAGGTCGGCGAACAGCTTTGCCATGTCGGCCTGGCTGCGCAGGAAATTGTCGGGCGACAGCCGGCGGCGGGTGTCGACGGCGACCACCGAGCCCTCGGCGATCGCAATCAGCGCATCGTGTGCCTCATAATCGTCGCGCGAGGAGAAAAAGGCCTCGTTGGTGGCGACAAGCGGAAGTTCGTGCGCGTAGGCGAGCTCGATCGTCGAGTGCTCGATGACCCTGTCATAGCCGGCAACCCGGTCCAGCTCGACATAGAGACGGTCGCCGAACAGCGTTTTCAAGGTCAATAGCCGCGTCTCGGCCAGGTCGCGGCGATCCTCTTTCAACGCATTGCCGATCGGGCCGCGCGGCCCGCCGCTGAGGCAGATCAGCCCGTCGGTCTGCCCGGCCAGGGTCTCGGTGGTCAGGTGTACCGCCTCGCCGGGCGGTGTTTCCAGGTAGACGCCGCTGACAAGCCGGACCAGATTGGAATAGCCCGCTTCGGTCGCGGCGAGCAGCACGACCGGCCGCATTTCCGGGCCTTGCCGCCGGCGGTCGCGCTGGCCGTCGGTGTTCTCGCCGGAGAAAGCGAGCGCGACCTGGCAGCCGATGATCGGCTGGATGCCGTCCTTCACCGCCTTCTGTGCAAATTCGAGCGCGCCGAACAGATTATTGGTATCGGTGACGGCGATAGCCGGCGCTTCGTCCGTCACGGCGTGACCGACGATCTTGCCGATCTGAAGCGCGCCTTCCAGCAGGGAATAGGCCGAATGCACGCGCAGATGGACGAACGGCCGCGCCGGCACCTCCGGCCGCGCGGCCGCAATCGCGGCTTCGCGCTTCAGGGGGTCGCGTGGAAGTCTCTCATCCGCCATGGTTTCTCGCGCTGCCTAAGGTTTTGAGTCGATGGAGATGTATTGTCCGGGACAGGGCGATACCAGTCCAGCACAAACGACCGCCGGCCACAGGCTTCCTTTGCCCTGCCCGACCCACGCAGAGATTGTTTCGAATTTCGCTCTGGCGAGTCATATGATGGTGGTTTCGAGAACCGGAGCGGAATGGACATTTGGGTCCATGAGCACCGGAAGCGCAGAAAACGCCTTCAGATGACCGCGAGAGTAGAATTTCCAAACAATCTCTCAGGCGAATTCCATGATCACCGCATCCACCGCCAGGCTGTCGCCCGGCTTGGCGTTGAGTTTCGACACGACGAGATCGCGCTCGGCGCGCAGCACGTTTTCCATCTTCATCGCCTCGACCACCGCCAAAGTCTCGCCGGTCTTGACCTCCTGGCCTTCGGCAACGGCGATCGACACGACAAGGCCGGGCATCGGGCAAAGCAGCAGTTTCGATGTGTCCGGCACCACTTTCTCCGGCATCAGTCTTTCGAGTTCGGCCGTGCGTGGCAGCATGGCGCGCGCCGTCACCGACATGCCCTTCCAGGCGACGCGATGGCCGTTGGCGACCGCTCGGATCTGGGCTGCGACTTTCTGTTTGCCGACTGTGCCGCGCCAGATCAGGTCGCCCGGCCGCCAGTCGGATGAAACGGTCAGCACCTTGCCGCCGTCGATCGACAGGTCGATTTCCATCGGGATCGAAATCATGCCTTCGAGGATGGATGCTTGGAGATACTCCTCGCCGATCTTCACCACCCAGTCGCGCTTGAGCGCCCCCGAATGCGGTGCCAGCCGCCCGCCCAGCCGGTCGAGCCGGTCGCGGCGCAACAACTCCACCGCGGTGACGATCGAGGCCAGCACCGCCTTTTCTTCGCTGTTCGGCACCACGGGTGCAAACCCGTCGGGATATTCCTCGGCGATGAAGCCAGTCGATATCGCCCCTTCCCGCCAGCGCGGATGCTGCATCAGGGCGGCCAGGAACGGAATATTGTGCTCGATGCCGTCGACCACGAAGCTGTCGAGCGCTTCCGACATGGCGTCGATCGCCGCGAGCCGCGTCGGCGCCCAGGTGCACAGCTTGGCGAGCATCGGATCGTAGAACATCGAAATCTCCGAGCCTTCGGTGACGCCGGTGTCGTTGCGGATGACGATGTCGCCGAATTTCCCCTCCTCCGGCGGCCGATAGCGCGTCAGCCGGCCGATCGAGGGCAGGAAGTTGCGGTACGGGTCCTCGGCGTAGAGCCGGCTTTCCACTGCCCAGCCGTTCAACTTGATATCGCCTTGCTTCAAGGCGAGCTTTTCGCCAGCGGCGACGCGGATCATCTGTTCGACCAGATCGATCCCCGTGACGAGTTCCGTCACGGGATGCTCGACCTGCAATCGTGTATTCATTTCAAGGAAATAGAAGTTCTTATCCTTGTCGACGATGAACTCGACCGTGCCGGCGCTCTGATAGTCGACCGCCTTGGCCAATGCCACCGACTGCTCGCCCATCGCCTTCCTGGTTTTGGCGTCGAGAAACGGCGACGGCGCCTCCTCGGCGACCTTCTGGTTGCGGCGCTGGATCGAACACTCGCGTTCGCCGAGATGGAGCGCGTTGCCATGCGCGTCGGCCAGCACCTGGATCTCGATGTGGCGCGGATCGACGACGAATTTTTCGATGAACACGCGGTCGTCGCCGAACGAACTCTTGGCCTCCGAACGTGCCCGGTCAAAACCATCGCGCACTTCCGACCGGTCCCAGGCGATGCGCATACCCTTGCCGCCGCCGCCGGCCGAGGCCTTGATCATCACGGGATAGCCGATCTCGCCGGCGATTTTTTCTGCATGGTCGGCATTCTCGATGACGCCGAGCCAGCCGGGGACCGTCGAAACCTTGGCGGCGTTGGCGAACTTCTTTGATTCGATCTTGTCGCCCATCGCCTTGATGGCTTTGGGTTTCGGGCCGATGAAGACGATGCCTTCCGCTTCCAGCGCCTCGCAGAATGCAGCGCGTTCCGAGAGGAAACCGTAGCCGGGATGCACGGCCTGAGCGCCCGTTTCCTTGCAGGCGGCGATGATCTTTTCAGGCACGAGATAGCTTTGCGCGGCGGGTGACGGCCCGATATGCACCGCCTCGTCTGCCATCTCGACATGCACGGCGTCGCGATCGGCATCGGAATAGACGGCGACCGTGGCAATGCCCATCTTGCGCGCCGTCTTGATGACGCGGCAGGCAATCTCGCCGCGGTTGGCGATCAGGATCTTCGTGAACATGCGCGCGACATTCCCCTCCGGACGAAGGTTCAGTTCTATGGATTATGTGGCCATCTCTCAAGTGCCGGGGTGGGCGACACGCAGGTCGCGCACTCGAAGCCCTCCAGCGTTGCGTCGGGGCGCTCACGGATGTGCTGTCTGCGTCATGAAAGCCGACATTTCGTCTCATCTGACAGTTGATGAGCAGGCCAAAACCTGAAAGCTTGGGCGCAAAATTCGCATTGGAGGAGCTGCCCCATGAAAACGCGCGCCGCAGTCGCTGTTGCCGCCGGAAAGCCGCTGGAGATCATGGAGGTCGACCTCGACGGTCCGCGCGAGGGCGAGGTGCTGGTCGAGATCAAGGCGACCGGCATTTGCCACACCGACGAGTTCACGCTGTCGGGCGCCGATCCCGAAGGCCTGTTTCCGGCCATCCTCGGCCATGAAGGCGCCGGCGTCGTGGTCGATGTCGGCAAAGGCGTCACCTCGGTCAAGAAGGGTGACCACGTCATCCCGCTCTATACGCCCGAATGCCGCCAGTGCCCGTCCTGCCTGTCGAGGAAAACCAATCTGTGCACCGCCATCCGCGCCACGCAGGGGCAAGGATTGATGCCGGACGGCTCGTCGCGTTTCTCGCTCGGCAAGGACAAGCTCTTCCACTATATGGGCTGCTCGACCTTCTCCAATTTCACGGTCTTGCCCGAGATCGCGGTGGCAAAAGTCAATCCGGACGCTCCCTTCGACAAGATCTGCTACATCGGCTGCGGGGTGACGACAGGCATCGGTGCTGTGATCAACACGGCCAAGGTCGAGCAAGGCGCCACGGCGATAGTCTTCGGCCTCGGCGGCATCGGTTTGAATGTCATCCAGGGCCTGAAACTGGCCGGCGCCGACATGATCATCGGCGTCGACCTGAACAACGACAAGAAGGAGTGGGGCGAGCGCTTCGGCATGACGCATTTCGTCAATCCGAAGGAGATCGACGGCGACATCGTCCCTCACCTCGTCAACATGACCAAGCGCGGCGCCGACCAGATCGGTGGCGCCGACTACACCTTCGACTGCACCGGCAACACCAAGGTGATGCGTCAGGCACTGGAAGCCTCGCATCGCGGCTGGGGCAAGTCGGTGGTCATCGGCGTCGCCGGCGCCGGCCAGGAGATCTCGACCCGGCCATTCCAACTGGTCACCGGCCGCACCTGGATGGGCACCGCCTTCGGCGGCGCGCGGGGCCGCACTGACGTGCCAAAAATCGTCGACTGGTACATGGACGGCAAGATCCAGATCGACCCGATGATCACCCACACGCTGAAGCTGGAAGACATCAACAAGGGTTTTGACCTCATGCATGAGGGCAAGTCGATCCGCAGCGTCGTCGTTTACTGAGGAGAAGAAAGCCGCCGACCGAAGGGCCAGCGACTGAAGTTGCACGGGTTCAACAAGGGAGGAATAAAATGCCTGAAAAACTGCATCCGAAGATCGACAATGGCTTGCCCAAGGAAAGCGCTGCCTTTGCCGGCGGCACGCTGGTCTGCGCCTGCACCAGCAATCCGGTCAAGGTGAAGGTCAAGGGCCAGATCGCCCACAACCATGCCTGCGGCTGCACCAAATGCTGGAAGCCGGAGGGCGCGGTGTTCTCGGTGGTTGCCGTTGCCGGCACCGGCGATGTCACCGTCACCGAGAACGGCGACAAGCTGAAAGTGATCGATCCCTCGGCGCTCATCCAGCGCCATGCCTGCACCGGCTGCGGTGTCCACATGCATGGACCGGTCGAGCGCGACCATCCGTTCAAGGGCCTGTCCTTCATCCATCCCGAGCGTTTCCAGGAGGATGGCTGGTCGCCGCCGGGCTTCACCGCGTTTGTGTCTTCGATAATCGAATCCGGCGTCGACCCGAGCCGCATGGACGGCATTCGCGGCCAGTTGAAGTCGATCGGGCTCGAACCCTATGACTGCCTCAATCCCGGACTGATGGACTATATGGCAACCTGGACGGCCAAGAAGTCCGGCGCTCTGCCGGCCTGAACGCTATAAGATTTCAGGCAGGGGCCGGACACGCTTCCGGCCCCTGTTCATTTCGGAGAGACAATGCCAGCGCCCGCTATCTACGTCGACGCAGACGCCTGCCCGGTCAAGGCCGAGGTGGAGAAGGTCGCCGACCGGCTTGGAATCATGGTCACTCACGTCTCCAATGGCGGTTTGCGGCCCTCTCGGGATCCGATGATCCGCAACGTCGTGGTCTCCAAGGGCGCCGACGCCGCCGACGACTGGATCGTCGAAAATGCGCGCGCCAACGACATCGTGATCACTGCCGACATTCCGCTTGCCGCCCGCGCCGTGGCGCTCGGCGCCCATGTGCTGGGGCCTACCGGGCGCCCATTCACGCCGGAAACCATTGGCATGGCGGTGGCGATGCGCGACCTCAAGCAGCATTTGCGCGAGACCGGTGAAAGCAAGGGCTACAATGCCGGTTTCGCGCCGCAGGACCGTTCGCGCTTCCTCGGCGAACTCGACCGTATCTTGCGGCGAGCCCTGAAATCCGCCACACCGGGCTAGCAACAAAGCGCAATCCAGGTGGAGACCGCCATGGACGCCCAAACCCCGGTCGAGAAACCCATCCACCGTCACATGCTGTTCGCGGCGTCGGCGTGTTTCGGTGTCTTCGCGCTCCTCGTGGCGTTGCTACTTCATGCCCAGCTCGCTTATTCGATCGGCGCCAACGCATTCTTTGCCGCTTACGTCATTCTCGTCGTTTCCCAGATGCCAAAGTTCACCGGCAGGTATCTGAGCAAGAATGCGCGCGACACCGACCAGCCCGTACTGGTCATCTTCGCTGTAACGCTCATCGTCGTTATTGTAGCCATTATCTCATTGTTCCTGTTGATCAATCAGAAGGACGGAGGCCACTCGATCGAACTCGCTTTCGCGCTGCTGTCGATCCCATTGGGCTGGTTCACCATCCACGCCATGGCAGCGCTCCACTACGCCCATGTCTACTGGATGGACGGCGACGAGGTCGATGCCGGCACCAAGAAGAAGATTCCGGTCGGCGGTCTGCTGTTTCCAGGCGACAAGCGACCCGAAGGCTGGGACTTTCTCTACTTCTCAACGGTTATCGGCATGACGGCACAGACCGCCGACACCAACATCTCGACGACGCATATGCGCCGTGTCGTGCTTGTCCATTCGATCCTGTCGTTCTTCTTCAACACCGTTATCGTCGCAGCCGCCGTCAACCTCGCCGTCAGCCTGGGCGGCCCGTAATAAATCCGTGATCGGATGAAACATTGGTTTGGATCGCGACGTATCAGGAGGACAATGACACGCGCGCCAAGCCGCGAGGCCGGGAGACGAGACGAAGATGGAATCGGTTGCCAGAAGCCAATCCGCCACCGGGCCGGACGCCCCCGTGTCCAGCGAAAAGACACTGATCTATCGTCAGTCGCGCTGGACGCGGCTGACGCACTGGCTGTGGGCCATCTCCCTGTTTTTTATGCTGCTTTCCGGCCTGCAGATCTTCAATGCCCGCCCGCAGCTCTATATCGGCAAGCAGTCGGGCTTTGGCTACGACAACACCATCTTTGAAATCGGCGCAGAGAACACGAACGCCGGCCCGCGAGGCTACACCGAAATCTTCGGGCATCGCTTCGACACGACCGGCGTGCTCGGCTGGTCGGGTCCAGCAGGCAACGAGACGGCACGCGGCTTTCCGTCCTGGGCGACCATCCCGTCCTACTATGATCTCGGCACCGCCCGCGTCGTCCATTTCTTCTTTGCCTGGATACTGACCACGACCTTGATCGTGTGGCTGGTCGCCAGCATCGTCAACGGCCACATCCGCCGCGATCTCGCGCCGCGTCTTGATGATTTGAAGCGCCTGCCGCAGGACATCGTCGACCACGCCAAGCTGAAATTCCACCACACCCGTGAATACAACACCTTGCAGAAAATGGCCTATGGCGGCGTGCTGTTCGTGCTGTTGCCGCTGATGATCATCACCGGCCTGGCGATGTCGCCCAGTATGAATTCGGTGCTGCCCTTCCTCAACGACCTGCTCGGCGGCCGGCAGACGGCGCGCACCATCCATTTCACCGTCATGGTTCTGCTGGTCGGCTTCTTCGTCGTCCATATCCTGATGATCCTGGCTGCCGGCCCGATCAACGAATTGCGCTCGATCATCACCGGCTGGTACCGCACCGACCCTCCGGCGCATGACGACAAAACCACCGAGAGGAGCGCGTGACATGCCGAAATTCGAAATCAGCCGCCGTAAGTTCCTGACCGCGGGCAGTCTTGCCGCCTCCGGCATCCTGCTGTCCGGTTGCGATGCCTTCGACAGCCAGCTGAGCATCGGCGGCGGCCTGCGCAGCTTCCTCGAAAATGCCAATGGCCTGACATACCGCGCACAGCGCCTGCTCGCCGGCCGCGACGCGCTGGCGCCGGAATTCACCGAGGCCGACATCCGCCAGCCGCAACGGCCGAACGGTGTCACGGCGCCGGACGACGACACCTACAAGGGCCTGCTCGCCAACAATTTCGCCGACTGGCGTTTGGAAGTGACAGGCCTCGTCGAAAAGCCGCTGTCGCTCACTCGCGAGCAACTTCAAAACATGCCGAGCCGCACCCAGATCACCCGCCATGACTGCGTCGAGGGCTGGAGCTGCATCGCCAAATGGACCGGCACGCCGCTTTCGCTGGTGCTGGACCAGGCCGTGGTCAAGCCGCAGGCGCGCTACGTCATGTTCCATTGCCTCGACACGATCGACCGCAGCCTCTCCGGAGACATCAAATATTATGGCACGATCGATCTCATCGATGCCCGGCACCCGCAGACGATCCTCGCCTATGGCCTCAACGGTAAGCCGCTGCCGGTCGAGAATGGCGCACCGCTGCGCGTCCGCGTCGAGCGCCAGCTCGGCTACAAAATGCCGAAATATCTCTACAAGATCGAACTGGTCGACGGCTTCGCCAATGTCGGCGGCGGGCTCGGCGGTTATTGGGAAGACAATGGCTATGACTGGTATGGCGGGATTTGATGGCCACTCGGATGGAGGCGGAGCACGACCTGTCGTCCGCCGAATGGAGTGCACTGGAACACCATCTGCACAACGAGAACCGGCGGCTCACAGGCCGTGACGATGACCGCGGACTGGCCTTTGTCATTCGCGAGGATGCCGGACGAACAATAGGTGTCGCGGCCGGCTATTCCTGGGCAGGCACGTCGGAACTCGAGTTGATGTGGATCGATGAGGCCCATCGAGGCCGCGGCTACGCCACGCAGTTGATCAATGCTTTTGTCGCGGAGGCTGCCCGTCGCGGCGCCCGACGGATATGGGTATCAAGCCACGATTTCCAGGCGCCGGGCCTGTACGAAAAGGCCGGCTTCGAGCGCATGGCTGAGTTTGCAGGATGGCCTGAAGGCCATTCCAACATCATCCTCTGCAAAACGATCGCAGCGAACGGCCCAGCCTAAGCCACCTTGTCGAGCAGCGGCTTCAACGCCGGATGGATCTCTGGCGAGGCGTGCTTGATCAGGGCCAGAAGCGCGCGTTCATTCTCGTACAGAGGCCTGTTGGTGCCGATATGCTCGACCAGCCATCTGGCTTCGCCGGCATCGATCGTCTCGGCACGGCGGGCGAGTGCTTCGGCTGCCCTGTTCCTGGCTTCCCACTCGGTCTCGACGTCATCCGGCGAGCGATAGGCCTCGATGATGCCGGCAAGGCCGCCGGAGACCATGCGGCTGAAGAAGCCGCCGATCTGTGGATCGGCGTGGTCGAGGAAATTTTCCTGGCGCAGCGCCACGTCACGGGTTGGGGCTTCGTAGCCGGCCGAGCACATGACGAAATTGGCGATCGCCTTGACGAACAAATCGTTCCAGGAGGGATCGTTGTTGGCCTGGGCAGTGCGCTCGTTGATCCGCAACAGCACCTCGGCCTCGGCGCGGGTGATGGCGATGTTGCCGTCGCCGCCATGGGCATGGAGGATACGGCGCAACAGCTCGACTTCCGCCTTGGCGATCAATCCGGGAACCAGCGCGCCGCCCAGCATCAGCGGCCCCTTGCCGTCGATGACGGCATGCGCGACCTGTTCCAGCGCATAGACGCAAAGCCGGCTCGGCGACGATTTCGCCGCTTCCAGCACATGGACCAGCAATTCGAGTTCCGTCCGGCTGTCGACCATGCCGTCACGCGAGATCGTGCGGACCAGCCAATCGGCATTCTCCTGCGAGATGTAACCAGCAGGCTTTTCCTGATGAACGATGTAGTCGGTGACCGCCTCGACGAAGAATTCGGGCCATTCCCGGCATTTGTCCTTCGCCGTCGCATCGAGCGCGAAGAGTGCCTCGGCCTCGCCCCGCGTCACCACACCATCGGCGAACACTTCGTGGCGCAGCATGGCTACATCTTCCGCGGTGATGCGACTTTTCGAAGTCAGCCCCGCCACCGGCGCGCTCATGATCAATTCGCCCATCTGTCGTCCCCGTCCATCGGCAGAAGAAGCCGGCCCATTCCGTCCGTATATCAGGAGTGTCTTGAAAAACCGGCAAACGGCGTGGTTAGCGAAGACTTGTCGGCGCAGCGCACTTTCGGTGTGTTGGGATTCAGGTCAGGCCGGCATCATCTGAATATCAACGCACCTTTGATGTCGCTAGGAGGTGACAAGGTGTCGCCGACGGGCTATGGATGGCGCGTCGAGGGCTCAGGTTTCGAGTCCTACCTGTTTGCGGGAGAGAGCAGCGAGAGCTGCCGCCGAAGGGGAAATCGCCCGAAATCTCTCAGGCAAAAGAACCGTAGACGGGAAAGACACTCTGGAAAGTCGGGGCTTGCCCCCGCGCCGAAGGTGTAAGCGCCGCTGACAGAGTTCCGGCTGCGCGAGTCTCTCAGGCTTCAGACAGAGGGGCACGGACTGGTCGCCATTCGCGGCCGATTGCGTGCGACTCTGGAGATGACATGACGGGCGACGACAGCAGACACCTTCCCCTCGAAGACATCCATGCAGCGGCCGGTGCGCGCTTTGGCGCCTTTGCCGGCTGGTCGATGCCGCTGACCTATCCGGCCGGCGTCATGAAGGAGCATCTTCACACCCGCGAGCATGCCGGCCTCTTCGACATCTCGCACATGAAGCTGTTCGAGGTCGGCGGGCCGCAAGCGGTGGCGCTGCTCGACCGTGCGTGCCCGCTGGATGCCGGCGCGCTCGAGATCTCGCAGTCCAAATTGTCCTTTTTCCTCAACGAGGCCGGCGGCATTCTGGACGATCTGATCGTCACCAGGCTCAGCGATGCCAGGTTCATGGTGGTCGCCAATGCCGGCAATGCCATCGCCGATGAAAAGCACCTGCGTGACCTTGCCAGGGATTTCGATGCGACGGTCGAGCCGCTCGACCGTGTCTTCCTGGCTATCCAGGGGCCCGAGGCCTGGGCCGTGCTGTCGCGTGCCGGCATCGAGACCGGCTCGCTGCTGTTCATGCACGGCGTCGAACCGCGCAAGAACTGGTTCATGAGCCGGTCGGGCTATACCGGCGAGGACGGTTTCGAGATCGGCCTGCCGGCGGCCGATGCGCGCGACCTTGTCGCGAAGCTGCTGGAGGACGAGCGTGTGCTGTGGATCGGTCTTGCCGCCCGCGACAGCCTGCGGCTGGAAGCCGGTCTTTGCCTGCATGGCCAGGACATAACGCCGGAGACAGACCCGGCCGCAGCGGCGCTGATGTGGGCAATCCCCAAGGACATCCGCGCAACCGGCGCCTTCATCGGCGCCGACGCCTTGCGCGCCGCAGTGGAGCGAGGCCCCGCGCAAAAGCGCGTCGGCCTGAAGCCGGAAGGCCGCCAGCCGGTGCGCGCCGGCGCCGCACTCTTCGACGCCGACGGCAATCCGGCCGGGCATGTCACGTCAGGTGGCTTCGGCCCCTCGGCCGGCCATCCCGTCGCCATGGGCTATGTCTCGACACCGCTGGCAAAGCCCGGGACACGGGTTTTCGCCGACGTGCGCGGCACGAAAATCCCTGTCGATATCAGTTCCCTGCCCTTCACCCCTCATCGCTACCGCAAAGGATGACCCCGATGGCAACGACCTATTTCACCACCGATCACGAATGGCTCCGCGTCGAAGGCGGCATCGCCACCGTCGGCATCACCGACTATGCGCAGGAGCAACTCGGCGATCTCGTTTTCGTCGAACTGCCCGAGGCCGGCCGCAAGCTCGCCAAGGGCGACACCGCCGTGGTGGTCGAATCCGTCAAGGCGGCCTCCGACGTCTACGCGCCGGTCGATGGCGAGATCACCGAGGCCAACGGCACGCTGTCGTCCGACCCGTCGCTGGTCAATTCGGCGGCGACTGGCGCGGGCTGGCTGTGGAAGATGAAGCTCGCCGACGAAGGCCAACTCGAGAGCCTCATGGATGAGGCCGCCTACAAAGCTCATATCGGTTGATATCAGGACGTATTGCCATGACCACAGCACTCACCCCCTTCTCGGCCCGCCATATCGGTCCTGATGTCAACGATGTCAGAGCCATGCTTGCCGTGATCGGCGTTCCCTCCGTCGAGACGCTGATCAGCCAGGCCGTGCCGCAGTCGATCCGCCTCGACCTGCCGCTGACCCTGCCCCCACCGGCCAGCGAGGCCGAAGCGCTGGCCGAATTGTCGACGACCATGGCCAGGAATACGGTGCTGAAAAGCTTCATCGGCGCCGGTTATCATGGCGTGCACGTGCCGCCGGTCATCCAGCGCAATTTGTTCGAGAATCCGGCCTGGTACACCGCGTATACGCCCTACCAGGCCGAGATCAGCCAGGGCCGGCTGGAAATGCTGTTCAATTTCCAGACCCTGGTCACCGAATTGACCGGCCTGCCGGTGGCGTCGGCTTCGCTGCTCGATGAGGCGACGGCGGTGGCCGAAGCGGTGGGCATCGCATTGCGCCACCACCGCGACAAGCGCACCAAGGTGGCGCTGGCCGGCACCCCGCACCCGCAGACGCTGGATGTCGTGCGCACCCGCGCCGAACCGCTCGGCATCGAGATCGACGGCGAGACGATCGACGACAACACAGCCGCCTTGCTCGTCTCCTGGCCGGACACATTGGGCGTCTATGGCGACCACAAGGCTGCGATCGAAAAGGCCCGTGCCATGGGCACCATCGTCGTCTTCATCGCCGATCCGCTCGGCCTGACGCTGACCGACGCGCCAGCCAAGCTTGGCGCCGACATTGCCGTTGGTCCGATGCAGCGCTTTGGCGTGCCGATGGGTTTTGGCGGGCCGCACGCCGCCTATTGCGCTGTCTCCGACAAGCTGACCCGCTTGATGCCCGGCCGCCTGGTCGGCCAGTCGACCGACAGCAAGGGGCGGCCCGGCTACCGCCTTGCCCTGCAAACGCGCGAACAGCATATCCGCCGCGACAAGGCGACCTCCAACATCTGCACCGCGCAGGCGCTGCTCGCCAACATGGCGACCGCCTATGCCATCTGGCACGGCCCCGCCGGGCTGCGTGCGATCGCGGAAAGGATCCATGGGCTCGCCAACCGTCTCGCCGCAGGTCTCAAGGCAGCGAACATCTCCGTGCTCGGCTCCAGCCGCTTCGACACGGTGACGGTGGAGGTGACGGGCGAGGCAGGCTCGATCGCGGCTGCCGCTGAAAAGGGTGGCCGGCTGCTGCGCGTCATCGATGCCGACCACATCGGTATCGCCTTCGACGAAACCTCGACCGAGGCGGACCTCGAGGCGATCGCGGCCCTGTTCGGAGCCAAGCCAGGCGCTGCCCAAGCCGGCTCGATGCCCGGCAAGCCGCGCGGCAAGGAGTTCCTCACCCAGCCGGTTTTCCAGGAGAACCGCTCCGAGACCGACATGATGCGCTTGCTGCGCCGGCTGGCCGACAAGGACCTGGCGCTCGACCGCAGCATGATCCCGCTCGGTTCCTGCACCATGAAGCTCAACGCGGCGGCCGAAATGATGCCGGTGAGCTGGCCCGAAATCGCCAATCTGCATCCCTTCGCGCCGGCCAGCCATTCGGTCGGCTATCGCGCCATGATCGGCGAGCTGGAGGGGTGGCTCTCCGAGATCACCGGCTTCGACGCCGTCAGCCTGCAGCCCAATGCCGGCAGCCAGGGCGAATATGCCGGCCTGCTCGCCATCCGCGCCTATCACCGCTCGCGCGGCGAAGGCCATCGCACCGTCTGCCTGATCCCTTCCTCCGCGCATGGCACCAATCCTGCCAGCGCGGCGATGGCCGGCATGAGCGTTGTCGTCGTGCGCTGTCTTGAGGACGGCAACATCGACATGGACGATATGCGGGCCAAGGCCAACGAGCATTCCAAAAATCTCGCCGCGCTGATGTTCACCTATCCCTCGACGCATGGCGTCTATGAAGAAGGCGCGCGCCATCTCTGCGCCCTCATCCACGAACATGGTGGCCAGGTCTATTTCGACGGCGCCAACCTCAACGCGCTGGTCGCGCTGGCCCGCCCCGCCGACATCGGCGCCGACGTCTGCCACATGAACCTGCACAAGACGTTCTGCATCCCGCATGGCGGCGGCGGCCCGGGCATCGGCCCGATCGGCGTCAAGGCGCATTTGCAGCCCCATCTGCCGGGCCACGTCACCGAGGGTTCGGCGCACGCCGTGTCGGCCGCGCCGTTCGGCAGCGCTTCCATCCTGCCGATCACCTGGATGTATATCCGAATGATGGGCGCCGCTGGCCTCAAGCAGGCGACGGAGACCGCCATCATCTCGGCCAACTATGTGGCGACACGGCTCGCGCCGTATTACCCGCTGCTCTACAAGGGCCGGCACGATCGCATCGCGCATGAGTGCATCCTCGACACGCGCGTGCTCAAGGACAGCGCCGGCATCAGCGTCGACGATATCGCCAAGCGGCTGATCGACTATGGTTTCCATGCGCCGACCATGTCGTTCCCGGTCGCCGGCACGCTGATGGTCGAGCCGACGGAGTCCGAGCCCAAGCGGGAACTCGACCGCTTCTGCGAGGCGATGATCGCCATCGCCGGCGAGGCAGCGAAAGTGGCGAAGGGCGAATGGCCGCTGACCGACAATCCGCTGGTCAACGCGCCGCACACCGCCGCCGAGGCGCTGGCCAGTCAGTGGACCCATCCCTATTCGCGGCTGGAAGCGGCTTATCCCGCGGGCGACGCCGACACCGCGGCAAAGTACTGGCCACCAGTATCGCGCATCGACAATGTCGCCGGCGATCGCAACCTGGTCTGCTCCTGCCCGCCGTTGTTGGACTACCTGGGGGCGGCCGAATAGCCAAAGCATGATCCCGAAAAGTGGGCACCGGTTTTCCCGGACAAACGGAAACCGTTTGTCCAGAGATTATGCTCAGACAAACAAGTAGAGCCCCATCCCGATTCCATCGGGATGGAACAGGCTCTACGCGGAGCGCAAGGCCGGCTCGACCGGCTCGGCCTTGCCCATCGCTTTGCGGGTGACGACACAATTGCGGCCGGCGCGCTTGGCGGCGTAAAGCGCGGCGTCCGCCTCGGCCAGCACGTCATCGAGCGACCTGCCGTCAGCCCCGCCAAAGCCGATGCCCCCGCTGACCGTGCTGCGCAACGGACCGAGCGGAGTGGGAACGACCTCGGTGCCGAAGGCGACGCCGATCCTGCTGGCGAGGTCATAGGCCCGCTCTTCCGTCATCCGCGACATGACGATTACGAACTCCTCGCCACCCAGGCGAAAGGCATCGACGCCAGTCCTGGCATACTTGTTTATGACGGCGGCGAACCGGCACAGCACCTGGTCGCCGACCGGGTGCCCATAGACATCGTTCGTCCTCTTGAAGTGATCGAGGTCGAACATGACGATCGCCATGAACGGACCGAAAGTCCGCTCGCCATAGAGTGACGTCAACCCGCGGCGGTTCATCAGCCTGGTCAGCGGATCGGTCATCGTCTCGGCCTTCAGCTCGATCTGCGCCTGCAGATGGTGAAGGGAAAGCGTCAAGGCGCCGAGGCCGGTCATGCAGGCCACTGCGACGACGGAATTCAGACGTTCGGCCCAGTTGTCGGGCGCCGCCCCCAGCGTCCACTGCCCCTTGCCCAACAAGACCATGCCGCAAAGAGCAAACGACACCGCACAGGTGCCGCTCAGGAACGAGACCACCAGCAGGATCCGCCGGTCGTGGCTGCCGTTGATCCAGAACATGGCCCCGATCGCCGAGAGCAGCACCGTCACCGTCGCGTAGGTGATGACGAAGCCGATGCCGTCAAGACCGAGGAAGGTCACCGCCGCGCAGACTGCCATGGCGCAGAGCGTCGGCACGACGGCACGTCCGTAGTCTGACACGCCGAGATATTGCATGGCCGACAGGCAGATGATCAGGAACCCCAGGCTGAGCAGCGCCAGGGCGGTCTGGCAGAGCACCGGATCGGGATCCCTGGTGTACTGCCAGAACAGGATCACATGCGCGACGAGCACGAGAATGCCGCACGCCACCGTCAGGACGAAGCTGGCCCGCGGCGCGGTAAACCAGATCGCGAACATGGTGACGCTGAGGCAAGTGCCCGACAGCGCGGCTGCGAGCAGGAGCGAACTGAAGTCCAGCATTCGGGTGGAGGCCTCTCGAGCGTCGGCGGTTGTGCCGCATTCTAGGTCAGCGGCAGCCCTCCGACATGGTTTTCAGCCGATCTCTCGATCCAACCTGCGGATAGGGTTTACAAACCGTCGATGTGATCTGTCCCGAAACCGCACCACGCCGGGCGCGGAGCAGGAAACATCACCCCTTGTTCAGCAAGGCGAGATTGGCGTCGACGACCGTGGGGTCGGCCATGCCGGCCTTGGCTTCGAGCAGCAGCGCCCTGGCCTTCCTCTTGTTGCCGCGCAACAGTTGCGAATAGCCCATATTGTTGACGATCTGCGGCTTGCGGCCGGCAACCTTCAGGAGCTGGCCATAGGCGCGGTCGGCGAAGTCGAAACGGCCGAGTTCGTCATAGGAAGCGGCGAGCCCCATCCAGGCCTCGGCATTGTCGGCCTTCAGCTCGACGGCCTTGCGGAAATGCTGTTCGGCGAGACCATAATTGGCATCGCGAAACTGCGCCTTGCCTTCCGCCAGATCGGTGCTGTCGACGGCCTTTGCCGCCGGCTGGATGGCCGTGGTCTTGGTCGTGTCGACGTTGTTGTTCGTCGTGCACCCGGTGATCATCAGGACAGCCGCCATCGTGGCGACCGCCGCAAATTTTGTCTGACGCATGCCCTGCCCCGTCGCCCGATTTGCCGGGTCGTTCTTCAGCAAGGACACTACAGCACGGCGGTTAAGCTTCGGTGCCGAAATGCATCTAAGATTTGGTTTCGGGGATACCAGCCGTTAACCAATGGGCGGCAACACCTCCATCCGGCAGACGCAAGTGCATTCTCACGGCGTCAGGGCCTTGAGCTCGTCCGGAACCGGATAGCGGCCGCCGTCATAGCGCAGCCGGTAGGTGCGGTTCACAGGCTTGCCGGGATGGGACTGGCACTCGCCATTCTTGTCGACAGATGGGTCGTCCGTATCCGACCGCTCGACCACGACAATGTCGTGATAGCCATGGTGGCTCGCCGGGCTCATCGTCAGGCTGACCTGGCTCGAATGAAAGGATCCAGCGCAATTGGTGTCGCCTTCACCGCCATAGTTGGCCACCACAAGGCCGTCGAGCACCGCATGAAGGGCGCCACCGGCAATGGCGTAGAGCCGCAGATCGGTCTCGCTGAACGGATTGGGCTGCGAGTGATTTGCCATGTCGATACGCAGCCCAAAGGCGGTGACGCCGGGCGCCAGGACATAGCGGCCAGTATCGAATTCGATCTTGCGGATCGCAATAGCATCATCGTTCATCAGCCTGGGCTGAAGCAGGCGCTGGCGCACCTGCAGGGTCTTCCTGTCGACGACCAGAAGCTCGATATCGCCATAATGCTCGTCGTCGCTGGATTTGGCGCTATCCATCAGCGGCACGGAGGCCAGCAGCAGATCGTCATGAGCGGGCCAGACCTTGCAGACCACGCCCGGTGTATCATCCTGCGGGAGCAGGACAATGCTGGTATGGGGGTCGAGCGTGAACGAGGCGCCGTCGGCGCTCTTTCGAGCCTTGGGATAGGCCTGCTGCACCAGGGCGGCGGCATCGCCGCAATCGTCGGCCGCGGCCTGGGCGGTCCAAAAGCTGGCGGCGGCGAGAGCGAGAGAGACAGAGAGAGTACACAGAAGAATTCGCATGAGTCCTCGCATCGCAGGGCCGCGTTCGGACAGGATGATGGGTTGTCAGCCCCGGCTCTGCATTTGTCGACTCTCATTTGCTGACTTTGCAGATCCCGATGCAGTACTGTTCGAAATCCTGCTCCTTCGGAATAGGACAGGTCCTAATGCGTACCCGTCATCTTAACGATGATCGGAATGATCGCGATCATCAGCACCACCGGCAGGATGCACACGGTCACCGGTATCGACATCTTGGCCGGCAAGGCATGCGCCTTTTCCTCGGCCAGCGACATGCGCTTGTGACGCATCTCGTCGGAGAAGACGCGCAGCGCTCCCGACAGGCTGGTGCCGAGTTCCTTCGACTGCTGCAGCAGCGTGGCGAAGGAACGGACCTCGTCCAGGCTGAGGCGGTCGGCGAGTGCCTTCAGCGCATCGTCGAGGCCGCGGCCCGCCCTCAGTTCCAGCGACACCAGCTGCAGGTTCTGGCTGAGCGCCGGATAGGTCCTGGCGAGTTCCTTCGAGACGCGCTCGATGCCGGCCTCCATGCTCATGCCGGCATCCGAACAGACGATCATCAGGTCCATGAAGTCGGGAAAACCATTGCGGTATTCGCGCATCTTCTCCCGCGTCTTCTGGGAGAGCACCAGACCGGGCAGAAAGTAGCCGGCCACACCCGACAGGACGATGAACGCCCAGCGGCTGGTCATCGTCGCATCGGCACTGGCCAGCCAATGGTTGAGGACGAAAGCGCCAATCGCGCCGCCGATCAGCGCCGAGAAGCGGATGATGAAGAACATGCCGACGGCGCGCGGCTCCATATAGCCCGCCTGAATCAGCTTCATGCGCAGCCGGGCGACATTTTCCGGATCGCTCTTGGCATAGAATTCCTGCGCCCGCTTCACCGCCTTCTCGCGCACGACGTTGGCGTTCTTCTTCTGCACCGGCTCGGGTCTTGCGGCCACGGGACCATGGTCGACCTTGAGCCGGCGCTTCACATCGTTGCGGTCGCCCTTCGCCGCAACCATCGGCCAGCCGACCGCCACGGTGCCCAACGCCAGGAGCAGGATGGCCACCGGCATCAATGAGGTCGGTGCAAGCGAGGCGAGGAATTCGATGAAGCCCCGCATGTCAGAACCTGAAATTCGACATCTTGAACATCATCAGATTGCCCAGCATCAGCCAGGTGACCGACCCGCCGATCAAGTACCAGGTTTTAGGCTCGTCCCAGACATCGCGGTAGAAGCCCGGCATCATGGCCATGATGCCGGCGAACAGCAGCGCCGGTATCGCCGTCAGGATGTAGGCCGACAGGCGGCCCTCGGTCGAGATGGCTCGCACCTTGCGGCGCAGCTTGCCCCGCTCGCGGATCGTCAACGCCAGGCCATCGAGAATCTCGCGCAGATTGCCGCCCGAACTGGACTGGATCGAGACCGCGGTCATGAACAGCGGCAGGTCTTCGTGGCCGACCCTGTCGAACAGCGAATTCAATGCCGAGACCAGATCGGAACCATAGGTCACCTCATCGGCGATGACGCCGAATTCGGTGCCGATCGGGTCGGGCATTTCGCGCGACACCATGGCAATGGCCACCGGCACCGGATGACCGGCCTTGAGGCCGCGCGTGATCAGTTCCAGGGCCTCCGGCAGTTGCATGCCGAAACGCTTGAGCCGGCGCTTGCGCATGAAGCGCATCACCATCACCGGCACCAGCGGCACCAGAACGAGGAACAGGACAAGCCCCATCAAGAGCGGCAACCCATACCAGATGGCGAACAGCGCCATGGCCATGGCCACACCGGAGGTGATCATCAGGAATTTCGACAGCGGCATGATCATGCCTGACTGCGTGCGTAGCGCCCGGAACCGATCCGGCGAGAACAGCGAGGTGCCGGCATCGAGGCCACGCTCCTTGCGCAGCTGGATCAGCACCTGTTCCTGGCTGATCTTGTTTTCCTGCAGCTTCATGCGCCGGTTGATGGCGGTGCGCTTGTCGCTGCGGCCGGCATAGAGAAGATAACAGGCCTCGGCGATCATGATGCCGGTCAGCGCGGCCCCGGCATAGACGACATAGATCGCGCTCAGTCCGTCGAACACCCCATCTACTCCTGCGGCCGGCCGGGTTCGAAATATCGTCCGGGAAACTCGATGCCCATCGCGCGCAGATCCTCGAGGAAGCGCGGCCGAATGCCGGTCGCCTCGAAATAGCCGAGAATGCTGCCGTCGGCGTCCATCCCGGTGCGCACGAAGCGGAATATCTCCTGCATCTGGATGACGTCGCCTTCCATGCCCGTCACCTCGGCAACGCTCGTCACCTTGCGCTTGCCGTCGGAAAGCCGGGTCAGCTGGACGATGAGGTCGATGGCGCTGGCGATCTGGCTGCGGATCGACTGCACCGTCATCGGCATGCCGGTCATGCCCAGCATCTGTTCGAGACGCGAAATGGCATCGCGCGGCGTGTTGGCATGGATGGTCGCCATCGACCCTTCATGGCCGGTGTTCATCGCCTGCAGCATGTCGAAGGCTTCCTCGCCGCGGCACTCGCCGAGGATGACGCGATCGGGGCGCATGCGCAGCGCGTTCTTGACGAGATCGCGCTGCTTCAACTCGCCATGGCCCTCGATGTTGGCGGGGCGCGTCTCCATGCGCGCGACGTGCGGCTGCTGCAGCTGGAGTTCGGCCGCGTCCTCGATGGTGATCAGCCGCTCGTCTTCCGGAATGAAGGCCGACAGCGCGTTGAGCATCGTCGTCTTGCCGGTGCCGGTGCCGCCCGAAATGATCGTCGTCTTGCGGGCGTGAACCGCCGCCGCCAGCACTTCGGCCATGTTCTGGGTGATGGCGCCGAATTCGACCAGCTTGTGCAGGCCGAGCTTGTTCTTGGAGAATTTGCGGATCGACACCAGCGGCCCGTCGACACCAACCGGGCGGATGGCCGCGTTGAAGCGCGAGCCGTCCAGCATGCGCGCATCGACCATCGGCTGCGATTCATCGACGCGACGGCCGACGGCCGCGACGATTTTGTTGATGATCCGCAGGAGATGCGCCTCATCCTTGAACGGGATGTGGACCTGCTGCAGCTTGCCCTTCTTTTCGACGAAGCAGTTCTGGTGGCCGTTGATCAGGATATCGTTGATGTCGGGATCCTTGAGCAGCGGCTCCAGCGGACCGAGGCCGACCATCTCGTCGACGATGTCGTCGACCAGTGCGTCGAGTTCGGCGGTGTTGATCGCCATCCGCTCCTGGCGGGTTTTTTCCGAAACGAAATCATGCACCTGCCGGCGCATCTCGTCGCGGGGCAAACGCTCCAGCGCGACAAGGTTGATCTCCTCCAACAGCATCCTGTGGATGCGCACGCGGGCGTCGAGCACCTTGTTGGCATTCTTTGCAGGTGCCGTCTCCGGCTTTGCCGGCAAAGCTTTTCGACTGGTCGGGATGACGACCGCATGATGCGCGACCGGGGCTGATTCCGCCGGGCGCTGTGGGCGCGCATCGCGGTTCTGCAGGGTGGAAAAACGGCTGGTCATCCGGCCTTCCTCTTCAACAGGCCTCTGCCGAAGCCGAACAGCGATTTCGACTTGGCTCCGATCGCGACAGCCTCTTCCGGAAGGATGATCCGCTTCAGGTCGTTGACGACATTGGCGTTCGGATCGATCTCGTGCAGCGGTACGCCGCGGTCGACCGCCTCGCGCACCAGCCGGTAGTTGTTGGCGATGCCGCCGACGAAATGCTCGCCCAGGATTTCCTGGACGTCCGCCTGCTTGATGCCGTTGTCGAACATCTTCTGCTCGAAACGGTTGACGATGACGTTCGGCTTCACTTCCTTGCCCACCGTCTCGTAGACCGCCTGGATCAGCCTTTGTGTGTGGCGCAGGCATGGCACCGTCATCTCGGCGACGATGTAGAGCTTGTTGGAGCCAAGCAGCACGGTTTCCGTCCAGGGGAACCAGGTCCGCGGCATGTCGATGACGACATTGTCGAAGTAGGCCGACACGAGATCGAGCATGCGCACCACGACATCGGTCTTGAATGAGCGCATTTCCGAGGGATGCGTCGGCGCCGCCAGCACGCAAAGCCCGCTCGCATGCTTCGACAGCATCACGTCGAGCAGTTGCCGGTCGAGGCGTTCGGGCTGGTTCTCGATCTCGGTGATGTCGAAACGCGGCTCGAGGTCGAGATATTCGGCGCAGGCGCCTTGCTGGAAATTGAGGTCGACCACGCAGGTCGAGGCACCGCGCGTCACCGAGTGATGCAGCTGGAAAGCCGTCTGCAGCGCCAGCGTCGTGGTGCCGACGCCGCCCGCGGCCGGCATGAAAGTGTAAATCTGCGACTCGGTGTTCTCCTCGCGCCCCGGCCCTTGCAGGGCACGCACGACCGAGCGCACCAGGTCGGCGGTGGTGATCGGCTTGACCAGGAAGTCGGCGACCTTGAGCTGCACCAGGATGCGCACGGCGGCGGCGTTGAACTCCTGGGTGACCACGACCACCGGCGCCTTGCCTTCCAGCCGGCGCATGATGCGCTGCAGCGACTCGACCTCCTCCAGCCTCGCCGCGTCCATGTCGACGATGATGACGCCGAAGTCGGTCTCCTGGACCTCGCCGCGCAGTTCGGTGACACTCTTGTCCACCGTCGAGAGCTGGATGATCTCGGAAGCGGCGAACGCGGTCCGCGTGTCCTGCACGAAGGTCCTGTCCGTCGAAACGAGCAGGATCTTCTTGGTCTTGATGCCGTTTGCCATTCTTGCCGCCTGTAGGTCGATCGCCTTGGTCGATTGTCTTTTTATTCAGTCGCTTGTGCTTGTTTGCGCTGCCTTCGCGCCCGCCGCCTGATCGGGCGTGACGGGTGCGGCATCGCCACGCTTCGCAGGCACCAGAAGCCTGGTGTTCTGGACACCGTACTTCCACGGGTCGACCATCTGCATGACGGTGTTGGCGGCCTGGGCGTCGCCGGCGCCTGACGTCACGCCTTCGCTGCGCACATAGTCGTCACTGGTGCAGCCGCCGGCGAAACCGGCAAGCAGCAAGGCGACGCTCGATCTCAGGATCAGACGCATGGCTTCAGTCCTTCGGCAGGTCGAGGAAATGCCCGACCGTGGTGGCGGGAGCGGCCCGTGCGGCGCCGCCGTCAGCCATAGCCAGGGCGCGGTTGGTATCCGACCCTTTCACTTCCTCCGTGTTGTTGAGGAAGTAGTCGGCGTTGCTGGCCGGTTGCGTGCCGTCGGTCGGCACGGCCATTTTCTTCGACGGATCGACCGGCTTGACCAGATAGGGCGTGACGATGATGACCAGATCGGTCTCGCGCCGCTGGTAGGATTTCGACGAGAACAGCGCTCCAAGCACCGGCATCTTGCCGAGACCGGGAATGCGCGAAGTGGTGATGTCGTTCTGCGACTGCAGCAGCCCCGCGATCATGAAGCTCTGGCCGTTCTTCAGGTCGACCGACGTCCTGGCACGGCGCACAATGAAACCCGGCACCGAAATGTTGCCGATGTTGTAGGACGCCGACGCGTCGATCGAAGAGACTTCCGGCGCGATGTCCAGGCTGACCAATCCGTCCTTGAGCACGGTCGGCTTGAAATCCAGGCTGACGCCGTATTTCTTGTAACTGACGGAGATCTTGCCATTGTCCTCCGAAACCGGAATCGGGAATTCGCCGCCGGCCAGGAAGCTCGCCGTCTCGCCGGAACGGGCGATGAGGTTCGGTTCCGCCAGCCGCCGGGCAAGGCCGCGCTCTTCCAGCGCCTTGATGGCGATATCGATGGAGACGCCATTGGATAGTAGCCGGCCGATGATTTCACCGGTTCCCGCCGCCGGCACCGTGCCGGGATCGAGCGAAACATCGCGTCCGCCGAAGCCGTAGGCGAAATTGGCGCTGTATTTTGCACCCAGATCCTGACCCGCCTGGCGGTTGATCTCGACGAAGCGGACATTGAGCTGGACTTGCTGCGACGACGAGATGTTGACCGAGTTGATCACCTCCTCGTTGCCGGAAAAGCGGGTGGCGATCTTGTTTGCCTTCTCGGCGGCGACAGCATCGTCCGCCTCGCCCGACAGCACCACGCGGCCATTGGCCGAGCCGACCTTGATCTTGGCGTCCGGCACGCTGGCGCGGATGGTGTTCGCCAGTTCGTCGGTGTCGAGCGTCACCTCGATGTCGACGGTCCCGACAAGCTGCTTTTTGTCGTCGAACAGCGCGATGCCGGTGGTACCGAGATTGTTGCCCAGCACATAGAAGGATTTATCGGTCAGCGGATTGACGTTGGCGATCTCGGGATCGCCGATGACGATCTGGTAGAAAGCCGCGCTCGTGATGATCGTCTTGGGCTTGCCCTTGGCGACTTTGATCGACGCATTCTTGGTCGCCGAGACATAGACGATGTCATTGTCCGCCCTGGCCGCGCTGGCGAAGGCGAGCATCGCGCCCGCGGCCAGCGAAACCGCCATCGCCAGGGCGCGCACGAAGCACGTCCGGCCCGTCATTCCATATAGGGTACGCATCAGCATTGTCCCGTCCCACCCGGTCCCCACCGGCCTTTTACTTCTGGTCCCGCGCCGGAACCTGGTATTCCTCGGCCTTCGTGCCACGCGTCACGATGACCGTCTTGAATTTCGGCTTCTCCGGCTCCTTGGTCATGGCATCGAATAACGAGCCGGCCGTGGCCTGCGCCTTGGACGCCACCGATCCGCCAAAGGAGGAGATGGTGGTGACGCCGTTCTTGCCGTCGCCGCCTTCGCTGGCCGAGCGAAGCGACAGAGACAGCGTGCCGACGGTGCGGGCAAGCGCCACTTTCTGGGCGCCCTCGGTCGTCACCTCGAGAGTCACGGAATTGGCGATCTGCGGCGCTGTCTGGCGCTCGTCGGCGCCCTGGCCGACGCTCAGCACCTTGGCGTCGGCGACGACGATTTCGGAAGTGATGGTCGAACCGGCCGCCCCTTGCGCGTTCTTGGCGACCTCCTGGATTTCACCGGCATCGCGCGTCAGCACGACATCGACGCGGTCGCCCGGCGTGACGAAGCCGCCGACACCGGCGATCTCATCGGTGCGGATGGTGACCGCCCGCATCCCGGGCGTCAGCATGTTGGAAAGCGTCGCGCGGCCGTTCGGCCCCGATAGCTTGGTCAGCAGCACCGGCTCGTTGACCTCGATCGGCGACAGCACGACGCGGCCGCCTTCGCCGAGCAGCCCATCGATCGTGGCAAAGGCGCCTTGCGGCAGCGAATCCTGCGGCCAGGGAATTTCGATGAGCTTCGTGCGGTCGAGTTCCATGCCGTAGCGCAACGGAGCGTTGGCCACCACGATGGTCTTGAATTCGATCTTGGGCGGGGCCGGCGCGACGATCGAGGCTGTCTTCTCCTGGGCATCGGCCTGGCTTTTGACCCAGAAATCCGCGGCAAAGATCGAGATCGCGCCGAAAACGGCGGCGATACCGATCATCGTTATGGCCTTGCCCCTCACGCCCAAACCCCTGATGCCCGTAGTTTCTTGTTATGTTGGGCTCACGCTACGTGGCATTGTTAAAGAATCAGGAACGCAGAACGACGGCATTCGACCTATTTCCGCCCGCTTGGTTATCGAATGGTTTTAGGATAAGACGGGCCGGATCCCCGAACGTAACAGGAACCTCCGTCGCTTGGCGCTGAAAAGCGTGGCAGTATCGGCGGGTGATTCGCAGCACCGGACCTATGGCAGGCATGGACGACAACAACGACCTTTTCGGCGATCTGGACAAGCAACCGCAGCCGGTTCGCACACCCGCGCGCCCGGCGGATCCGCTGGTGCAGGCGGCGGCCAAGCGTCCGGCGGCAAGCCGCGACGGTTCGGAGGGCTACAGCGCCGCCGACATCGAGGTGCTCGAAGGCCTGGAGCCGGTGCGGCGCCGGCCGGGCATGTATATCGGCGGCACCGACGACAAGGCGATGCACCATCTGTTCGCCGAGGTCATCGACAATTCGATGGACGAAGCGGTTGCCGGCCACGCCACCTTTATCGATGTCGAGCTTTCGGCCGACGGCTATCTCTCCGTCACCGACAATGGCCGCGGCATTCCGGTCGATCCACACCCGAAGTTCAAGAAGCCGGCGCTCGAAGTGATCATGACGACGCTGCATTCGGGCGGCAAGTTCGATTCCAAGGTCTACGAGACTTCAGGCGGCCTGCACGGCGTCGGCGTGTCCGTGGTCAACGCGCTGTCGGACCATCTCGAGGTCGAAGTCGCGCGTGGCCGCCAGCTTTATCGGCAGAGATTCTCGCGCGGCGTCCCGGTCAGCGGCCTCGAGCATCTTGGCGAAGTCCACAACCGGCGCGGCACCAAGATCCGCTTCCACCCCGACGAGCAGATCTTCGGCAAGGGCGCCGCGTTCGAGCCGGCGCGGCTTTACCGCATGACGCGTTCGAAGGCCTATCTTTTCGGTGGTGTCGAGATCCGCTGGACCTGCGATCCGTCGCTGATCAAGGAAAAGGACCAGACGCCGGCCAAGGCGGAATTTCATTTTCCCGGTGGTTTGAAGGACTATCTCAAGGCATCGCTGGGCGACGATTTCCAGGTGACGCGTGAAATCTTCGCCGGTAAGAGCGACAAGCAAGGCGGCCATGGCTCGCTCGAATGGGCGGTGACCTGGTTCGGCGGCGACGGCTTCGTCAATTCTTACTGCAATACCATCCCGACCGGTGAAGGCGGCACGCACGAGGCCGGTTTCCGCAATGTGCTGACGCGGGGCCTGCGCGCCTATGCCGAGCTCGTCGGCAACAAGCGCGCCTCGATCGTCACCTCGGAAGACGTCATGATTTCGGCGGCGGGCATGCTGTCGGTGTTCATCCGCGAGCCGGAATTCGTCGGCCAGACCAAGGACAGGCTGGCGACAATCGAGGCCATTCGTATTGTCGAGACCGCGATCCGCGATCCATTCGACCATTGGCTGGCCGACAATCCGCAGGAAGCCTCCAAGCTGCTCGAATGGGTGATCGCGCGCGCCGACGAACGGGTGCGCCGGCGCCAGGAAAAGGAAGTGTCGCGCAAGAGCGCGGTGCGCAAGCTGCGCCTGCCAGGCAAGCTGGCCGACTGCACCCAGAACGCCGCCGCCGGTGCCGAACTCTTCATCGTCGAAGGTGACTCGGCCGGCGGCTCGGCCAAGCAGGCACGCGACCGCGCCAGCCAGGCGGTGCTGCCGCTGCGCGGCAAAATCCTCAACGTCGCCAGCGCCGGCAATGACAAGCTGGCCGCCAACCAGCAGATATCGGACCTGATCCAGGCGCTCGGCTGCGGCACGCGATCGAAGTACCGCGATGAGGATTTGCGCTACGACCGCGTCATCATCATGACCGACGCCGACGTCGACGGCGCCCACATCGCCTCGCTGCTGATCACCTTCTTCTACCAGGAGATGCCGGCGCTGGTGCGCGGTGGACACCTCTATCTGGCGGTGCCGCCGCTGTACTCGATCAGGCAAGGCGGCAAGGTCGCCTACGCCCGCGACGACGCCCACAAGGACGAACTGCTGCGCACCGAATTCACCGGGCGCGGCAAGGTCGAGCTTGGCCGCTTCAAGGGCCTGGGCGAGATGATGGCCGCGCAGCTCAAGGAGACGACGATGGACCCGAAAAAGCGGACGCTTCTGCGGGTCGACGTCATTGACGCCGAAGCCGCGACCAAGGACGCGGTCGACGCATTGATGGGCACCAAGCCCGAGGCCCGCTTCCGCTTCATCCAAGAACGTGCCGAATTTGCCGAGGCGGAAGTGCTGGATATCTAGCCGCCCACTGCTCTACCTTGTCCGTGCAGGTACGGAGACCAGCATGTGATCTGGGCGCGGCTGAAGGACTATTTCGACACCAATCTGGCCGGGCTGACGCAGCCGACGCGTTCGGACTGGATTTTCGCCCTGCGCACCGTGTCGGCCGGCCTGATCGCGCTTCTGGTCGCCTATGCGCTGAAGCTCGACCACCCGCAATGGGCGATGATGACGGTGTTCATCGTTGCCCAGCCGGTCGCCGGCATGGTGCTGGCAAAGGGCTTTTACAGGCTGCTCGGCACGCTTGTGGGCGGCGTCGCGGCGATCGGCATCACCACGGCGTTCGGCACCGGCCCCTGGTTGCTGGTGACAGCGCTCGCGGTCTGGATCGGCATCTGCACCTTCGTCTCGTCGCTGCTGCGCAATCCCGAAGCCTATGGTGCGGCACTTGCCGGCTATACGGCGATGATCATCGGCCTGCCCGCTTTCGGGCAGCCGCATCTGGTCGTGGACCTCGCGGTCGCGCGTTGTGCCGAAATCGTGCTCGGCATTGTCTGCGCCGGCCTGACAAGCCGGCTGATCCTGCCCAAGCTGGCCAGTGACGCCATCATCTCGCGGCTGAAGCGCTGCATCATCGATCTTGCGACCTATGCCGGCGGTGCGTTCTCCAGCGGCGATCCGGCAACGCTTTCCGGCCTGCACAGGAAGCTGGTCGCCGACACCCAGACACTTGGCGAGATGCGCGCCTATGCCAGGCTCGAGGCAGCGAGCTTCGCGCCGCGCGCCCACCCCGTGCGGCGCACCATCGGGCAATTGCTGTCGGCACTCTCGGCCGCGCGTGCGCTGCATTCGCACGCCGCGCCGAAGAACGCAGCGCTCATTCCGGTGCGCTCGGAGTTGCAGCTGCTTGTCGGCGAACTGGCGACCAAACCCGGCGCGCTGGATGACACCGCGCCTTGGGTGGCGCGGCTCGACGCGATCTCGGCCAGGGCCCGGCGGATGCCCGATGCCCCGGCCGACCAGCAGGACGACAAGCTCGGCACCATCACCCGCCTCACCATCGCCGCCGATTTCGCCGAGGCGCTGAAGCAGGTGCTGCGCGGGCTCGATGCCTTGCGCGCGCCGGTCACGCGTCGCCCAGGTCCCGCCAGCCAGCAGCCAGCCCTCGTGGTACACCGCGATTATCCCGGCGCGGCGCGCAACGCCGTGCGCGCGGCCCTTGCGACACTGCTGGTCGCGGCCTTCTGGCTGACGACGAAATGGTCGGAAGCGGCCGGCACCGTCATTCTCGTTGCCGTCGTGTCGAGCCTGTTTGCTGCCCGCCCTGATCCCGTGCAGGTATCCTGGGGTTTCTTCAAGGGAACGCTGTTGGCTTTGCCTTTTGCCTTTCTCGTCGGCCAGATCGCACTGCCTGCCCTGCCCGGCTTCGGCTGGTTCGTGCTGTTTGTCGTGCCAATCCTGGTGCCGACGGCGCTGGGCATGGCCAATCCGCGCTATGTCGGCGTAGCCACGGCCTTCGCCATCAACTTCCTCGCCTTCCTCAGTCCGCATCAGGCGATGACCTATGATCCCGGCCCGTTCTTCGCCGGCTCGGCGTCGGTGCTGGTCGGCATCCTGCTGGCGATCGGCGTCTTCCTCGTCGTGCTGCCCGCCGATCCGTGGCTCGCGGCCAACCGCATCGTGCGCGCCATGCGCGAGGATCTGGCGCGGCTTTGCCTGCACGAGCGTGTGCCGAGGCGTTCGGCTTTCGAAAGCCTCGCCTATGACCGCATCAACCAGTTGATGCCGCTGGTGCAGAATTCGGGCAGGAAGGGCGATGCCGTTCTGGGTGGCGGCGTCGTCGCCGTCACGGTCGGCCTCGAGATCCTGAGGCTGCGCGCTACGAGCCAAAACCATGCCATTGCGCCCGAAACCGCGCTCTCGATCGCCAACTTCCTGAGAGGCTTGGCACGCGAACTGCTCTTCCGCGCCCCAGGCGATCCGCAGACGGCGACCATCGCCGTCGCCCGCCAATATGCGGCGGCCATCGCCCAGAAAAACGCCACCGGCGACATGCTGCAGATCGCGGCGTCACTGCGCATCATCGCCGCGGCAATGGAGGATTTCCCGGATTTTTTCGCCAGGGATCGAAGCTAAGTGGCCGAATGCGCCGACTTCAGGCCGCGGCGATCGCCAGCGCATGACCGCGCGCGTTCTCGCGCAGCGCATTGAGATGGATCGACTTGACCAGGATGGCGAGGTCGCCATCCGCGGATTGGCCGCCCAATTCCTTGAGCATCAGCCAGCTGACCTCCTGGACGCCGGCGACGCGCTTGCCATTGGCGACCTCCCGCCAGATTTTCAGCGCCCGCAGGATGATCGTATGCGTGGCGGCGGCGAGGCCAGCGCTGCGGAACAGCGCCTGCAGGGCGACATCGTGCCCGCCGGCGAGCAGCGCTCTCACCCTTTGTTCGGACTGTTGGCTGAGCGCGACCAGCGTGGAGCCGAAGAAATCCACCTTACCGTGCGCGATGGTGCGGATGAGGAAGCTTGCGGTGAGATCGCCGCGCAGGCGCAAATGCTCGATGAGTGCTGCGTGTTCTTCCTGGCGCGTGCCTTCTATCAACGTCACCGAGGCCTTGATGCAAGCGTCGCGCATGACGCGTTCGGCACGTGCGGCGCCCATCAGCGCCATGACCAGCGGTGATGTTTTCAATGTCTCGCCGAGCTTGATGAGCAGCATGTGCCGGCAGTCGGCAGGCAGGCGGATATCCGATATCAGCGCCTCGCGCACCAGGGGCAGATGCCCATGGCGCTCAGCCATGCGGCGGAAACTGAGCGACGCTATATCGGCGCCGCTGTTGGCCAGCAGCACAGCGCAGGCTTCCGCCTCGCCAATCTCGGCGATGGCCGCCGACAGCGCCATTGAGACCAGCGGCCGATCGGCAATCAGCGTCTGTGTTGCCTTCTGGCTTGCCGCCACGCGGTTGATCAGGTCGGCGTCGGTGAGCAGCGGTGAGCGTGCCAGCACCACGCCGGCAACCTCCGGCTGGTCGGAGGCCAGTGCGCTGATAATCTGCAGCGGCGCGTGATGGCTCATCGACAGCGCCTCCGCCATCGCCAGCCGCACCTTCGATGAGGCATCGTCGAGCAGCAGCGTCAGCGCGGCCTCGGCGGCGCAGCGGTCCTCGAACGGCAATTCGGAATTGATATAGGCACGGGCCAGCGCGCTTGCCGCGGCGGCCCGCTCGGACACCCTGGCCGTGTAGATCCACTTCAGGAAATGCGAAACAACAACCATGCCGTCTGCTTACGCCCCTAGCCAGAAGGTTTCTGGCCCCGGTCATGACCGTAGGCACAAATGGTTTACGAACGGTTCACCATGTTCATTAACTGGCTTGCGGGGCCGATTTGCAGCGCTTATCAACCGTCAGCAGCGAAGGAGACAGAAAATGGCCGGGCTTTATCTCCAGGAGTTCGTCGTCGGCCACGTCTTCCAGCACACGCTGCGCAAGACCATCACCGAAAGCGACAACATGCTGTTTTCGGTGATGACATTGAACCCGCAGCCGCTGCACATCGACTTCGATTTCGCCGCCAAGAGCGAATGGGGCAAGCCGCTGGTCAACTCACTGTTCACGCTCGGCCTGATGATCGGCATCTCGGTCAACGACATCACGGTCGGCACGACGGTCGCCAATCTCGGCATGAAGGAAACCGTGTTTCCGCACCCGGTCTTCCATGGCGACACCATCCGCGTCGAGACCACGGTCGTCTCGGTGCGGGAATCGAAATCGAAGCCCGATCGCGGCATCGTCGAATTCGAGCACCGCGCCTACAACCAGCATGGTGACCTTGTCGCCAAATGTATCAGGCAAGCAATGATGCTGAAGAAGGCGGGCTGATGCGTTCGCTGCTGTTCGTTCCCGGCGATTCCGAACGGAAGCTGGAAAAGGGTTTTGGCGTCGGCGCCGATGTGGTCATCGTCGACCTTGAGGACTCCGTGGCGCCGCAGAACAAGGCGACGGCGCGCGCGATCGCGGCACGCTTCATCGCCGGACGCCGGGGGCAAACCAGCTCGGCGATCTATGTCAGGATCAACGACCTGTCGACCGGGCTGACGGATGACGATCTTGCCGCGCTCGTGCCGGCGAAGCCGGATGGCATCATGCTGCCCAAGTCGAACAGCGGCCAGGATGTGCAGCAGCTCTCGGCAAAGCTCAGGGTTCGCGAGGCCGAGAACGGCCTCGCGGACGGGGCGATCAAAATCCTGCCGATCATCACCGAAACCCCGGCCAGTGTGCTCGCGGCCGCGACCTATGCCGGCGCAAGCGCGCGGCTGGCCGGCCTCACCTGGGGCGCGGAAGACCTGTCGGCGGCGATCGGCGCGCGATCGGCGCGCGACGACAGCGGCCGCTACACCGATCTATTCCGCTTCGCCCGCACCATGACCATCCTCGCCGCCGGTGCGGCGGAAGTCGCAGCGATCGACACGGTTTTCCCGAATTTTCGCGACGTGGCGGCCTTCGCCGAGGAATGCGCCGAGGCCGAGCGCGACGGTTTCACCGGCAAGATGGCGATCCACCCAGACCAGGTGCCTGTCATCAACGCCGCCTTCACGCCGTCGACGGAGGCTGTGAAACACTCCCGGGCAATCGTCGAGGCGTTCGCGGCGGCGGGAGATCCCGGCGTCGTCGGCATCGACGGCAAAATGTTCGACCGCCCGCACCTGCGGCTGGCCGAACGGCTTCTGGCACGCGCAAGGGCGGCAGGGATTTCCGCTTAATCCGTTTCACAGTCTTCCTGGAATTGCTCTCAGTCCCGCGCCAGCACGATGATCCGGTCCTCCGGCTGGTAGGCTAGCGCTTCCGACTTCAGCGGGTTGACGATGACGCCACCCAGCGCTCGCTGGTCGGCATCTCCAGTGCGGATGCGCCGGTAGCCGATGGCAATCTCGCCGCGCAACCGCGCCGATTCCGCGATCGTCCAGAAGGTCAGCGGCTGGTCGATTGCGACATAATCCGCGACCGGGCGCATGTAGATTTCGGAGCCCTTCTCGTCGAGCAAATCATCGAAGATCGCGGCGAGGTGTTGGTTTTCGGATGCCTGCGCCAGCATCAGGCTGACCAGCCGGTTGCTGACGACGAAGTCATCGGCCTTGGTCACCGCAGCGAGCTCCCGGTTGCGCACGTCGATCATCTCGCTGACGATGGAGATGTGCAGGCCGGCATCATCGGCGATCTTGCGCAGATGCAGCAGCGTCACCAGCGTGCGCGTGTCGGCCGGCTGCGCCGCCATGGTTTCGCTGTAACCGAGGACGAGCACGTGATCGTAGGAAGGCACGTCCAAGCTCGCGAGTGCTGCGCTGCTCGAGGTGTCGGTGACGCTGCACTTGACCGACAGATTGCCGCTGGCGACCGTCAGTCCGGCAACTTCCTGCTCGAGCCCGGGCGCATCGGCGGCGATGGTCAGGATCGAACCAGGCGCGACGTAGCGCGACAGTTCATAGGTGATGATCGGACCGCGCCGGTTCCAGCCGAGGATCAGCATGCGCTCCGGCTTCGTCTCGATCGGCCGAGGACCGTGGATCGCCGCCGCGTCGATCTTGATCCCGGTACCTCCCAGCTTTATCGCGGCATCGTCCTCGGCGATGATGATGGCGCGCATGTCCTTGCCGATCACCAGATCCGACGGCGGGTTGAGATCGACGCGCCCCTGCGGGTCGCAAAGGCCAATGAGCGCACAGTGCTCATACGCCATCACCGCTTCGCCGAAGGTCTTGCCGGTAAGCTCCGGCTGCCCGGTCGTGTAGATTTCGCAGCCGTCGAAATCGAGCAGCTCCGAATAGACGCCGCTGAGACCCGATTGCCGGCTTGAATGCACGACGATGCGTGAGATCAGCTGGTCGGCCAGCACGAGTTGCACCTCGGCTCCGCCGACGACGCGGGCGACCTCGGCGTTCTTGCCATCGCGGATCTCGGCGGCGATGTTGTAGGGGTCGGTGCGGCGGTTCGGGTCGTTGACCAGCGCCAGCACCGTCTTGATGACTTGCGAATCCGGATCATCGCCTTCCGGCGACAGCACGATGACCGACCGCGAGGTCTGCGGGTTGACGATGGCCAGGTCGTAGAGATCGGTCGGATCGCCGCTGCGGCAGATGATGCGCGTGTTGCCCAGTTTGCCGACCTTGACCGCGATTTCGTCCTCCATCGCGACCTTGTCCATATTGGCCATGACGACGATGCGTGGACGGCGCCGGCTGGCATTGGCAATGACCAGTTCGGAGATGACGTCGAAGATCGACGGCGACCAGTTGAGGATAATGGTGTGATCGGCCTCCAGCACGCGCGAACGGCCCTTGCGCAATTCATCGAGCTTGCCGTCGACGCCGGCGCTGAGCACGCCGATGAGGGCCGACACGACAAAGATGCCGGCTAGCGTGACGACCAGCATGACGAGACGGAAAGCCCAGCCGCTATCACCGCCCATCGTGCCGGAATCGAGTGTGCGCATCAGCGATTCCCAGAACGCTTCGAAAAAGTTCAGCGGCTCGCCGCCCTCCGGTGCGATGCGGGTCACCGCAAGCAAAGCTGCGGCGGCGATGATGATCAGCAGGGAAACGACTGCGAGCCAACCGATCAGCGCGATCGGTCCTGCGGCCATGCTCTTGTCAAACCCGTAGCGCAGCCGGGTCCCCAGCGTGTCTCGCTTCTTCATGTTGCCGGTGCCCCGCACTATCCCCAAGGTCGATGCGCCAACCCCAACGCATCGCCGAAGCCGTTCTCTTAGCCTGTGTTCAAATGAAGGGAAATCGCTTTTCGCGCGCTCGCGACCAAGAAAGCCGCCGCGATGGCGGACCGCGAGTGGTAGGCGTTTTCGCCTGTACGCTACGACCGCATCAATCTGGCCGCCAGCGCGTCGTTTTCGCCCCTGCTGGTCAGGATCATCCGGCAAGGTGTCGAAGTCGGCACCTTCAGGACCTTCGATCCGGAAGGGGTCGCCGACATCGTCATGCAGTTCGGCATGGCCACGCATGACGTGGTCGCCAAGGCATTCGCCGGCGGCAGCGACGCCGACATGGATATCGCGATCGAAACCCTGGAGAAACGCGTCAGGCTCTACGAGATCGCCCTGGACCGCATACTTGGCCTCCCCGACGGAAGCATTCGCATCGGAGAGCCCGGTTATGTGCGGGCTGTCATGACGGCCAGGCGGCGAACGAATGCCGGCAAGGCGCGGTAGCAAACAAGTTGGAAGGCTCTTATTCCTGGCCCCAGCGCGGCCGGCGCATCGAAAAGACTTCGTCGACGCTGGCATAGTCCATGTAGCCGAGACGAGCGACATTGCCGGCCTTGGTGATGTCGAACAGGCCGTCCTTCAAGAAGGCATCGTCGATGTGCACGCCGACCACTTCGCCGGCGACGACGACAGCGCTCGTCGGCGATCCATCCAGCGCCCGCGGCCGAAAGACTTCCGTCACCCGGCATTCCAGCGCGGCGGGTGCTGCTGCCACGCGCGGCGGCGCGACAAGACGGCAAGGCGCCATTGCAAGGTCGGCATAGACGAACTCGTTGACGCCGCGCGGCGCGTTGACGGAGGTGTAATTCATCTTCTCCGCGAGATCGCGGCCGACGAGATTGGCGACGAACTCGCCGGTTTCCTGAGCGAAGGAGGCGCTGTCCTTCTCTCCCTCCGAGGAAAACCAGACGATGAACGGCCGCGTCGAAAACGCATTGAAGAAAGAGTATGGCGCGAGATTGATCTCGCCCGCTTTGTTTAGCGTCGATATCCAGCCGATCGGGCGCGGCGCCACGATCGCCTTGGAGGGATCGTGCGGCAGTCCGTGCCCCTTCGATGGCTCGTAGAACATTCAGCCCGCCCAAGGCCCTGAGTAATCGGCATAGAGCTTTGCGGGATCGGGCCGAGGCCGCTCCGGCGCCGGGCCGGCATAAGAGCCGATGTGGACGAAGCCGACGACACGCTCCTGCGGCGCCAGTCCGAGGATCGCCCTGCCCTCCGGGACATCGGAATACCAGTTGCTGATCATGTTGGTGCCATAGCCCAGCGCATTGGCCGCAATCATCAGGTTCATCGCCGCCATGCCGCCCGACAGGAACATCTCCCATTGCGGGATTTTCGGATTCTCCTTCGGCGCCGATACCACGCCGATCACCAGCGGCGCCCGCGAGAATCGCGCCAGTTCCTGGTTGCGGCGGCCTTCGGGCAACGGCCCTTCCCGCTGCTCGGCAAGGTCGGCCAACTTCTTGCCGATCTCGATACGGACATCGCCGCGGTAGAGGATGAAGCGCCAGGGTTCGAGCCGGCCATGATCGGGCACGCGCGTGGCGGCAGCGATCATCGTTGCGATATCGGCGTCGCTCGGCGCTGGCTCCTTGAGCTCCGGAATCGGCGCTGAATTTCGGGTGAGCAGGAAGTCGATGATCGGCGACGCCATGGGCGCAAGTCTCCTAGACACTCGGTTTTGAGCTGAAGCGCACCATCGGGAAGTCGGGCGGCTCGGGCACAGGCGCGCAAGCGCCGGACTGAAGAGTCGTGGATCGGACTCTTAAGCCTTGAAATTGCCACCGCCATGGGCTTCAACGCAAGGCATGTTTGAGGGGCGACTGCGTCTTTTCCTGGTCCGGCTCTGCGCCGCGCTGTTCCTGCTGCCGGTCACCATGGTTGCCGCACAGGAAAAGGACGGCGTCAGCGACCTGAAACTTCCCGGAATTTCGAGCTATGCGACGCCCAAGAGCGAAACCCCGCTGGCGCTTGGCGGCGGTGGCGCGATCACTCTGTCGGCCCAGTTGACCGACAAAGGCGCCGACATCACCCGTGGTCTGGTCTGGCGCGTCTTCAAGCCTGAAGCCGTCAACGGCAAATTGCCGATGGTCGCTTCCGCGCATGGCGGCAACGCCGTCTTCCAGCTCGAACCGGGCAGCTATCTGGTCCATGCGTCCTACGGCCGGGCCGGCGCCACCAAGCGCATCACGGTCGGCAAGGAAGCCAAGCGCGAAAGCCTGGTGCTCGACGCCGGCGGCTTGAAGCTTGACGCGGTTCTCTCCGGCGGCGTGCGCATTCCCCCGAAAAAGCTGCGCTTTTCGATCTACGAGGGCACGGCGGAGGCCAATGGCGACCGTGCGCTGATCATCCCCGACGTCGAGCCCAACAGCGTCGTGCGGCTTAACGCCGGCATCTACCATGTCGTCTCGACCTACGGCGCGGTCAACGCGGTCATCCGCTCCGACATCCGCGTCGAGGCCGGCAAGCTGACCGAGGCCACCGTCGAGCACCATGCCGCCGAGATCACGATGAAGCTGGTGCGCGAATCGGGCGGCGAGGCAATCGCCGACACCTCGTGGTCGCTGCTCAACGAATCTGGCGATCCGATCAAGGAGACCGTCGGCGCCTTCGCCTCGATGGTGCTTGCTGAAGGCGACTACACCATCATCGCCAAGAACCGCGACCGCATCTACCAGAAGGATTTCACGGTCGTCGCCGGTCAGAACCAGGAGATCGAGGTTCTCGCCACCGAAGCCGCGGCGATGGATCCTGAAGAAGGCGCGGATTAGCCTTAGGCCGCCAGCTTCGTTCGCGCCGGCAGGAACGGAATCCGGCGGCGCGGCTGTGTCGGCGCCAGGTCGAAGACGCCGCGATAGAGGCGCTCGAGCAGCAGCTTGCGGTCGCGCAAAGGCTCCAACTCGCTCCAGCGCAGCACATCGCCAACGCGTACGTCGATCGCCTTGCCCGACAGCCGTGCGAACTCGCGGATCAGCAGCGACGTGCGCAAGGTCAGCGACGCCTTGCCGACGAATTTGGCCACACGGCCATCGCGCTCGGCCATGTTCATCGGCCCGCTGACCAGATGGAACAGCCTGCCGTTCTGCCCGGAAAAATGCATTGGAATGACCGACGCTTTCGCCTCCTGAATGAGACGCGCCGGAAACATCTTCCACGGCAGGTCGCGCGCCCGGCCAAACCCCTTTGGCGCCGTGGCGACGCCGCCGGCCGGAAACACCACGATGGTGACGCCTTCCCTGAGCAGCCGCACTGCCTCATGGCGCACGGCCATGTTGTTCTTCAGCGCGTCCTTGGTTTCGGAAAAGTCGATCGGCAGCGAATAAGGCTCCATCTCGCGGATCTTGAGCAAATCCTTGTGGATCATCACCCGGAACGGCCGCCCCAACTGCTCGGCCAGCGACAGCACGGCAATGCCGTCGCCGATGCCGAACGGATGGTTGGCGACGATCACGAGCGGTGTGTCGGGCAATTGCGCCGGCGGCCATTGATCGGCGGTCCGCACACCGACTTCGATCAGTTCCAGCATGCGGCTGAACACCCGCTCGCCGCTTGGCACCACCTGGCGGCGCCAGAAATCATAGAGGGCCGCGAAACGATCGCGGCCCGACAGGCCTTCGACCGAATGAATGAACCAACGCGCCAGCGCCGGCTGGCGCGGGTTGGCGTAGGAAAGTTCGGGAAAGGGCCGTTCGCGCAATTTCAGCTTGAGCATGGGGGCTCGTTACAGGGTCGCCGTGACAGGGATATGAAAATGGCGGTGGATCGCTCCACCGCCATGACCGGAAAGACTGTTCAGATCAGGCCGCGCGCTTGCGGCGGCGATCGGGCGTGATCGCTTCCTCGGCCAGCTGTGCGATCGCCTCGGCAAGGCCAAGCGATTGCTGGTCGCGCGAGCCGAGCCGGCGGATATTGACCGTCTGTTCCTCCGCCTCGCGCTTGCCGCAGACGAGAATGACCGGGACCTTGGCCAGCGAATGTTCGCGGACCTTGTAGTTGATCTTCTCGTTGCGCAGGTCGGCCTCCGCCAGAAGTCCGGCCGCCTTCAGCTTTGCCACCACTTCGGTCGCATAGCCGTCCGCCTCCGACGTGATCGTCGCCACCACCACCTGCAGCGGCGCGAACCACAGCGGGAAATGGCCGGAGTAGTTCTCGATCAGGATGCCGAGAAAACGCTCCATCGAACCGCAGATCGCACGGTGCACCATGACGGGCTGCTTCTTCTCGGAATCCGAGCCGATATAGAAGGCGCCGAAACGCTCCGGCAGGTTGAAGTCGACCTGCGTGGTGCCGCACTGCCATTCGCGGCCGATGGCATCCTTGAGCACATATTCGAACTTCGGCCCGTAGAAGGCACCCTCGCCCGGATTGATCGAGGTCTTGATGCGGTTGCCGGAGCGCGTCCTGATCGTCTCCAGAACATTGCCCATGATCGCCTCGGCATGATCCCAGGCCTCATCCGTTCCGACGCGCTTGTCTGGCCGCGTCGACAGCTTCACGCTGACCTCTTCAAAACCGAAATCGGCGTAGGTCGACAGGATCAGGTCGTTGATGCGCAGGCATTCCGCCGCGAGCTGTTCCTCGGTGCAGAAGATATGCGCATCGTCCTGCGTGAAGCCGCGCACGCGCATCAGCCCGTGCAGCGCACCTGACGGTTCGTAGCGATGCACATTGCCGAATTCCGCAAGTTTTACGGGCAGATCGCGGTATGACTTCAACCCATGCTTGAAAATCTGCACGTGGCCCGGGCAGTTCATCGGCTTCAGCGCGAAGACGCGGTCGTCGTCGGTGTCGTCACCGGCGACCGTCACCTTGAACATCGCGTCGCGATACCAGCCCCAGTGGCCCGACGTCTCCCACAGGCTCTTGTCAAGCACTTGCGGGGCGTTGACCTCCTGATAGCCCTGCTCGTCGAGGCGGCGGCGCATGTAGTTGACCAGGTTCTGGAACATCTTCCAGCCCTTGGCGTGCCAGAAGACGACGCCTGGCCCCTCTTCCTGGAAATGGAACAGGTCCATCTCACGGCCGAGCTTGCGGTGGTCGCGCTTCTCGGCTTCCTCCAGCATCGTCTGGTAGGCATCGAGCTGCGCCTGGTCGGCCCAAGCCGTGCCGTAGATGCGGGTCAGCATGGGGTTGTTCGAGTCGCCGCGCCAATAGGCACCGGCCACCTTCATCAGTTTGAAGGCGTTGCCGATCTGGCCGGTCGAGGCCATGTGCGGACCGCGGCATAGATCGAACCAGTCGCCCTGCGCGTAGATCTTCAGATCCTGGTCTTCGGGAATGGCGTCGATCAGCTCGAGCTTGTAGCGCTCGCCCTTGTCGGCAAACACTTTTTTCGCCTGCTCGCGCGACCAGACTTCCTTGGTAAACGGCTTGTTGCGCGCAATGATCTCGCGCATCTTCTTCTCGATCACCGGGAAATCGTCGGGGGTGAACGGCTCGTTGCGGGCGAAGTCGTAATAGAATCCGTTCTCGATCACCGGCCCGATCGTCACCTGCGTCCCCGGCCACAATTCCTGCACGGCTTCCGCCAGCACGTGGGCGGTGTCATGGCGGATCAATTCCAGCGCGCGCGGATCCTCGCGAGTGATGATCTCAACCTTGCCGGACTTGCCGAGCGGATCGCTGAGGTCGCGCACAGTGCCGTCGATGGCGTAGGCGACGGCCTTCTTGGCCAGCGACTTCGAGATCGATTCGGCAAGGCCCGCACCGGTCATCGCCGCGTCGTAGTCGCGGACGGAGCCATCGGGAAATGTCAGGGAAACGGAATTCAGCATGGGTATCTCCTATCCAGTCCCGCAAACGAGCGCGGGTGGTCGTGGGTAAAGCCGGATGCGCCAAATCACATGGACAACCGGCAGCGGGCGGGTTTTAGAGGCAGTGCCGCGTCAGGTAAAGAGCGGCAATTGGCGCAACCGTCAGGAAACGTCGCTACAGATGTCGCAGAGCCTTGCGAAAAGGCACGACACCAACTGGAATCATTAGCATGGAAGACGCTACACCCAGCCGAACCGCCCTTGGCGTCGCACGCATGAGGGCCCTCCATCAGTTTTCACCGCAGGCGGGGCTGTTTCGCGATCCCTACGCGATCGCGATACTGGGTGAAGCGGCTCCCACGGCACAGGAGCTTGAGCAGGAAGACGAGCGCCGCCGGCGCATGCGCCTGTTCGTGAGCGCGCGCGCCCGGTTCGCCGAGGACTGGCTGGCGGCGGCGGTTCGTCGCGGCGTTCGGCAACTTGTCGTGCTTGGCGCCGGCCTCGACACGTTTTCGCTGCGCAATCCGTATCCGGATCTCAGCGTGTTCGAAGTCGACCACCCGGCGACGCAGGCCTGGAAACGCAAATGCATTGCCAATGCTGGTCTTGCCGAACCATCCGCCACAACATTCGTGCCGGTCGATTTCGAGCGGCAGAGCCTGTCAGCGGAATTGGCCGCGGCCGGTTTGCAGTCGACCGAACCGAGCTTCTTCATCTGGTTGGGGGTCGTCCCCTACCTGACGAAGGAAGCGATCTTCAAGACGCTGTCCTGGATAGCCGGTATTCCTGGCTCGGAGGTGGTGTTCGACTACAGCGAACCGGCCGAGAACCGCGATGCGGCGGGCCAGGCTGCCCTGGCTTTCCACGCGGCACGCGTTGCCGCTGTTGGGGAGCCATGGATCAGCTTCTTCGTTCCCGGTGAACTGGCACAATCTCTCCGCGGCCTCGGCTTCGACGAGACCGAGGATCTCGAGAGCAGCGATATCGCCGCTCGCCTTTCCGGAACTCCGATGGAAAGGACAGCCAACTCCGGCGGCCACATCATCCGTGCGCGCCGGAGCACCTGACCGATCTATTTCACCAGCAGCGGCAGATCCTTCAGGAACGCGGTCCGGGTCTTCAGTCCCTTGGGCATGTCGGTGCGGGTGGCATCGACGACCAGCCGCGCGAAGACAATCTGGCGGCCGTCCTTTTTCGCCCAGCCGACGAACCAGCCCAGCGAGCGCTTGTCCTTGTCCGCGTCACCGCCAAGCCTGGTGCTGCCGGTCTTGCCCTGCACGGTCCAGCCGCCGGCCTGGAACGTCGGGATGATTGCCGATGTCATGTCATACGCCTTGGCCGACACCGGCAGCTGGCGGGCAAGCAGCTTGCGCAGGAAATCGACCTGCTCGACCGGCGTGATCTTGAGCGAGGAGTTCACCCAGGAATGGGTCAAGCCATCGTCCTTGCCGGGATTGCCGGACACGTCGCTGTTGCCGTAACCGAGTTTCGAGACATAGCCGGCAAATTTCTCGTTGCCGAGCCGGCGGGTGATCTCCCGCGAGTACCAGATGATCGAGTCCCGCTCCCAGATCACCGGATCGACGGTCTTTTGATCCCGTTTCACCGCTTTGAATTCGGGCTTGTAGTCCCAGGCCGGCGTGTGCTCGCCGCTCAGGATCCCGGCATCGTAGCCGATCAGCGAGAGCGGCACCTTGAATGTCGAGGCCGGGCTGAACCGCTGATCGCAGATGCCATCCTGGTAAAGCGTCTTGCCGCTCGCCGCATCGGCGATCAGCGTGCACTGCACATCGCCAAGTGGCGCCGATTGCGCGCGCATCGGAAATCCCAGCAGCCAGGCAAGCAGGAAAAGGATGCCGGCGAAGATGAAGGGAAGACGGTCGAAATTGCGCATGTGCTGCTCGCTCCAGAAGGATGTTCGGGAGCGGCTTAGCGAGGTCTCTTGTCTCGATTTTGTCTCAAATGCGCAGTCTTTGTGCAGGCTTGCGTTAACCCTACCGGATCGTAAAAACGGCCCATTGGCGCATCGGCACAATCACCCCTGCACTTCCCGGCGTTTCTTGCCGATCCGCCAGTACCGCCAGGGCATGAACCAGACATAACGATCCGCCAGCACTTTCGGCACGAGGTCGACGCCATGCGTGCCGAATGGCCCACAGCGCAGCACCCGGAAAAATCCCATCCAGCCGCCGGCCCACAGGCCATGCCTGGCGATCGCCTCATGCGCGTATTCCGAACAGGTCGGCAGATGGCGGCAGGAGTTGCCGACAAAGCCGGACAGCGTCAGCTGGTAGAGGCGTACGATCGACGTGCCGAGGAGACGGCCAGGCGTCTTGCGCCACGGGCCGGGCCAATTGCGGCCGCGACTCGGCGGTTCCGCTGGATGCACATGCCCGTGCCGGTCGCCCACTGCTGTCTCCGTATCGCGTTTCCACGCGATAGATGTGGGCTCGTGCGGGAGAACGCAATCCCACCGCCTTGCTGTCACGAACGGAAACGGCGACATGGCTGCCGGTCGGCCGCAGCTGTCCACCGGTCAAGGCTGGCCGGCTCTTCACATCGCTTTGCGTGCTGCCTCTCCTCGCGCCACTGAAACGTTGCGATCCGCATGACATCGCCGAAGATGCTCAGGAACTGGATCATGACCCGTGTCTCCTTCGACATGGATTAGACCGCCGCTGGCCTTCGCCTTCAAACGAGTATAATTTCCACTTCGGATAACTTGAGATTATACGAATGAAGCGCGGACGACTTCCCCTGACGGCACTGAGGAGTTTCGAGGCTGCCGGCCGTCTTTTGAGCTTCAGCCGCGCGGCCGAAGAACTTTTCGTTTCGCAGGCGGCGATCAGCCGACAGATCCGCGAGCTCGAAACCTTCCTGCACCAGCCCCTGTTCGAACGCCATCACCGCCGCGTCGAACTGACGGATGCAGGCCGGCGGCTGCTTTCCCAATTGGTCAGGAGTTTCGACGACATCGACAAATTGCTTTCGGAATTGGTCGCGATTCCGGCGCAGTCCGTGGTTCGTGTCAGCGTCGAGCCGTCGCTGGCATCGGTGTGGCTGGTCCCACGGCTCAACCGGTTTCGTCTGATGCGGCCCGATATCGACGTTTCCCTCGAAGTCGATCCCAGACTGATCGAATTCCGCAGCGGTCAGCCTGAACTCGCCCTTCGCTTCAGCGCCTACGCTTCCTCGTGGCCCCGCAGCCAGGCCGAGCGGCTTGCCTCGACGGTTGACTCCCCAGTCCTGTCGCCGGCTCTGCTTGCCTCAGGCCCTCCTCTTGAGAAGCCGATCGACCTTGCCAACTACACACTTTTGCATGAGGAAAATCGCCAGGGATGGACACGCTGGTTCGAGGCAGCCGGCGTGCCGCCCGATGCCGTACCCGCGCGAGGCCCCATGCTGGCGGACGCATCGCTTTCAAAGCAGGCCGCCTTGCTTGGACATGGCGTAGCGCTCGGCGATCTCTTGCAGATCGGTGGAGAAGTCGCATCCGGCGCACTGATCAAGCCATTCGACATCGACGTCGCGTCAGGCGCCTATTGGCTGGTGGCCAGAAGTCTGCGTGATCTCTCGGAGCCGGCCTTGGCCTTCGCCGACTGGGTTAGAAGCGAATTCGCCGAAAGCAGGCGCGCTTCCAGCGAGACCTAAGCCGCTTCTTCGGCGCGCTTCTTCTCGATCTGGCCGATGGCGTCGACCACGGCGTCGAAGGTCAGCATGGTCGAGGCATGGCGTGCCTTGTAGTCGCGCACCGGTTCCAGATACTTCAGGTCGGCAAAGCGCCCGTCGGGCGGCTCGCCATTTTCCTTCAACATCTTCAGCATGGTCTCGCGCACCGCGCGCAATTCCTCGGCATTCGCCCCGACGACATGCTGCGCCATGATCGAGGACGAGGCCTGGCCGAGCGCGCACGCCTTCACGTCATGGGCGAAGTCGGTGACCACGCCGTCTTGCATCTTGAGGTCGACGGTGACAGTCGACCCACACAGCTTGGAATGGGCTTTTGCGGTCGCGTCGGGGTGATCGAGCCGGCCGATGCGCGCGATATTTCCGGCAAAACCGAGAATTTTCGCATTGTAGACATCGTTGATCATTATTTTCCAATCCGTCGCCGCCAAGCGAACAGCGATTGCCGCTGCCGTGTCTTCCTTTCGCTCGCCATGACCTTATATAATGCTGGCAGATCGGTATCGACAAGGCTGCGCAAGCCAATGTCCTTGCCGGGAAGTTCACGCCGCTTACGGGGCTGGAAACGGGGCGAGTTTCCGACACCGAAAGGTCGTGGTCCGTTCAACTCGTTCCTCCTGTGAGAGGAACTACGGGAGACGCCTTTTTATGGATGCCGTCATCAAGAAACTCATGCCCCAGTCCGCCTACATGGAAAAGCCGGTCACCGACCGGCCGAGCGAAGCCGAAGTCGAAGCCGCCGTGCGCACATTGCTGCGCTGGACCGGCGACAATCCGGATCGCGAGGGACTGGTCGACACGCCCAAGCGCGTGGCCAAGGCCTATCGCGAAATGTTCGGCGGCTACGACATGTGCCCCGCGGAGGAACTCGGCCGCACCTTCGAGGAAGTCGCTGGCTATGATGATCTCGTCATCGTCAAGGATATCCAGTTCCATTCGCATTGCGAGCACCACATGGTGCCGATCATCGGCAAGGCGCATGTCGGCTATCTGCCGGACGGCAAGGTCGTCGGCCTGTCCAAGATCGCGCGCGTCGTCGATATCTTTGCCCATCGCCTGCAGACGCAGGAAGCCCTGACCGCGCAGATCGCCGGCGTCATCCAGGACGTGCTCAATCCTCGCGGCGTCGCCGTCATGATCGAGGCCGAGCACATGTGCATGGCCATGCGCGGCATCCGCAAGCAAGGCTCCACCACGCTGACCTCCACCTTCACCGGCGTCTTCAAGGACACGCCCGAGGAGCAGGTTCGTTTTGTCACCATGGTGCGCGGCGGCGGGATATAAGCCCCGTCACCGGCATCGCCCGACCATGATCCCCGAAAAGTGGAAACCGGTTTTCGCGGACAAACGAAAACGTTTGTCCAGAGATCATGGTCAAACAGGAAAATAACCCGGCCAGGAAAATACATCGGCGATGTCGGCACTGGAATTTCCAAAAGCTCCGTCAGACAAGAAGGCTCTCGAAGAAGGCGCGGTGTTTTCACCGCGCTTCGATGCCTCGGGCCTTGTGACCGTCGTCGTCACCGATGCCGCCGACGGCATGCTTTTGATGGTCGCGCACATGAACGCGCAAGCGCTGGCGCTGACGCTGGAAACGGGCATCGCCCACTACTGGTCGCGGTCGCGCAACGCACTTTGGAAAAAGGGCGAAACCTCGGGCAATCTCCAGCATGTCGTCGAGATGCTCACGGATTGTGACCAGGACGCCATATGGTTGCGCGTCAAAGTGTTGGGCCACGACGCAACCTGTCACACGGGCCGGCGTTCTTGCTTTTATCGGACGGTGGGGCTGGTCGATGGCAAGGGGACCCTTGCCGACGATGGCAGCAAGCCGCTGTTCGATGCGGAAGAGACGTATCGGAAGCCTCTGTGAACCATTCAATATTCACAAACCACCCATGTTCACTATTCTCAAACGTCCTTCCGCTACAAAGGACATGGGACAAGGGAGATCATGATGCTCGAGTGGGCGTCATTGCGTAACAGACCAGATGTCAGGGAGGCCAACGGCCTGTCCTCGCCCGGTGGCGCATCCGAAGCCAAATCTCCCAGGAAAACAGGCATTTCGCTCGCCCTTGGCGGTGGTTGCGCCAGAGGCTGGGCCCATATCGGCGTGCTGCGCGCGCTCGATGAGGCCGGCATCGAAGTGTCGATGATCGCCGGTACCTCGATCGGCGCGCTGGTCGGCGGCTGTTATCTCGCCGGCAAATTGGATGAGCTGGAAGAGTTCGCCCGCAGCCTTACGAGGCGGCGCATCTTCGGTCTGCTCGATCTCAATTTGCGCGGCAGCGGCCTGTTCGGCGGCATGAAACTCGATGCGCGCCTGCGCGAACATGTGGCGGGCGTTCGCTTCGAGGACCTGCCCAAGCCGTTCGTCGCCGTCACTTCCGAAATCCGCACTGGCCACGAAATCTGGCTGTCGAGCGGCTCGCTGATCACAGCCATGCGCGCTTCCTATGCACTGCCTGGCGTGTTCGAGCCGGTGAATTGCAATGGCCGCGTACTGGTCGACGGCGCGCTGGTCAATCCGGTCCCGGTGTCGGTCTGCCGCGCCTACGAGCAGCCGTTGGTCGTGGCGGTCAACCTTCACTACGACCTGTTCGGCCGTGCCGCCGTGATAAAACACAGCGCCGGCGAGCTGGTTGTCGAAAAGGACGCGCCGCGTCTCGGCCACTCGGACCCGGAGCACCAGTCGCATCAAAGCCGCCTCGGCATCACCGGCGTCATGGTCGAGGCTTTCAACATCATCCAGGACCGCATTTCGCGCGCCAGGCTCGCCGGCGATCCGCCCGACATGTCGCTGCAGCCCAAGCTTAGCCATATCGGCCTGACCGAGTTCCACCGCGCCGACGAGGCGATCCAGCTCGGCTACCAGGCGACCATGGCGCAGATCGGCGAACTGGCCCGGCTTCAGACGGTTCTGGCTTAGAATACGTCAATCGCTTGAAAGGCGCCGCTGCCATCTGCCGCTGCCATCTCTTGTCCAAGGAGATGCTTCGTTCGACCGGCTTTGCGTCAATTCCATTTTGCCTCCATGAGATAAACCGATTGCGAAACGCAATTGGTTATGCTCGTTTACAAGAGATGGAACGGGGGCACGCCGATGGCCAAAATCGTCTATTCCATGCTGACATCCTTGGATGGCTACATCGCCGGACCGGACGGGGACATCGCCCTGCCCGTTCCCGAGGCAGAGCTGCACCAGCATTTCAACGACATGATGCGACAGGCCTCGGTCGTCCTCGCGGGACGGCGGATGTATGAGATGATGCGCTTCTGGGACAGCCCTGACCGCGAGACCGACGACACCGAGGTCGAGCGGGATTTTGCCTGCGCGTGGCGAGAGACGCCAAAAATCGTATTCTCGACCACGCTCCGAGAAGTCGGACCGAACGCCCGGTTGGTGGACGGCGATGCGGAGACCACCGTAAGGTCTCTCAAGGCCGAGACGGATGGGCTCGTCATCCTCGGTGGCGCCGATCTTGCCGCCTCGCTGTCACGTGCCGGTCTCGTCGACGAATTCAGGCTCTACATGCATCCCGTCGTGCTTGGCGGCGGCAAGCCATACTTCCAGTCCGGCCAGTCGCTGACGCTGAGACCGCTTGGCACGGAAAGCCTGAGCCAGGGCGTGACGCTGCTGCGTTATGCGCCGGCCAGCTGAATTCGACGGCCTCGGGCGCGACTACGCCCGCGCAGCGTCGATAATGCGGAACTGCACCGTGCGGTTGCCGTTCCAGTGATTGCCCGACAGCGAGCCGGCGACGTGCACCGTCTTGCCCCGGTTCTTGAACAGGAATTCGCCCAGCACGGTGTCGACGGCGCGAAAGGCGATCGCCTGGATGCGGCCGCCGCTGTCGGACTGCAATTCGCAGCGGATGTGGTTGGTGCCGACCGGCCTGGCGTCGGCGAGCCGATGCCGCGGCAGCACGAAAACCGGCGCCACGTGGCCGGCGCCGAATGGCCCCGCCTTTTCCAGCGCATCGAGCAGGCCGAGCGTCGCGCCTTCGGCGGCAAGCGCGCCGTCGATCGCGAGGCTTTCCTCGTCCTGCAGCCGAAACACGTCGGCGGCCGCCCGCTCCTCGAAAAACGCCCTGAGCTCGCCGAGCCTGGCGCGCTCCACGGTGATGCCGGCCGCCATGCCATGGCCGCCGCCCTTGACGATCAGCCCGGCGGTGGCGGCTTCGCGCACAAGCCGGCCGAGGTCGAAGCCCGACACCGAACGACCCGAACCGGTACCGACGCCCACGGCATTGAAGGCGATGGCGAAAGCCGGCCGGCGCGCGTGATCCTTGAGCCGTGAGGCAAGCAGGCCGACAATGCCGGGGTGCCAGTTGTTGCTGGCGGTAACGACGATCGCCGGACCGCTGCCACCGGCAAGCTCGGCATCGGCCTCGACACGGGCCGCCGCCAGCATCTCCTGCTCCATCAGCTGCCGCTCCTGGTTGAGCCGGTCGAGTGTCTCGGCGATGGTGCGGGCCTCGACCGGATCGTCGGTCGCAAGCAGCCGGCTGCCGAGTGCCGCATCGCCGATGCGTCCGCCGGCATTGATGCGCGGACCGATCAGATAGGCGAGATGAAAGGTGCTGATTGGTTCGCCGATGCGCGAGACCCGCGCCAGTGCCGCCAGCCCCTCATTCTTCTGCTGGCGCGCAACCTGCAACCCCTTGACCACGAAAGCGCGGTTGACGCCGGTGAGCGGTACCACGTCGCACACGGTGGCAAGTGCCGCGAGATCGAGCAGCGAAAGCAGGTCCGGCGGCGGCGCGTCGGTCAGGCCGCGCAAGACCCTTGCAGTCTGCACCAGGGCAAGGAAGACGACACCGGCGGCGCACAGATGGCCCTGCCCGGAAAGGTCATCGTCGCGATTGGGATTGACGACGGCGATCGCCGCCGGCAAGGCGCCGCCAACCTGATGGTGATCGAGCACCACCACATCGGCGCCGGCCGCATTGGCCGCATCGACCGAGACCCCGCTGTTGGTGCCGCAATCGACGGTGACGATCAGCGTCGCGCCGCGCGAGACGAGTTCGCGCATGGCATCGGGATTGGGGCCATAGCCCTCGAAAATGCGATCCGGGATGTAGATTTCCGACGGCACCGAGAAATGCGTCAGGAACCGCTTCAGCAAGGCGGACGAGGCGGCGCCGTCGACATCGTAGTCACCGAAGATCGCAACCTTTTCCTTGGCCATCACCGCCGCCGCGATGCGGGCCGCTGCCCTGTCCATGTCGGTCAGCGATGCCGGATCCGGCAACAGGTCGCGGATTGTCGGGTCGAGAAACCGCTCGGTCTCATCGGCGGTAACGCCGCGCCCGGCCAGCACGCGCGCGACGATGTCGGGCACACCATGGCCTTGCGCGATGGCGAGCGCAATCATGTCCTGCCGTTCGGTCAGCCGGTGCTCCCAGGCGAGACCGGTGGCCGACTGCCTGACATCGAGGAAGAGGCGCCTTTCGCCCATCATGCGCTTTGCCGACTCATAGTTCGGTGCAGGATAGGCCGAAGGCCGGCAAAACCAAGCTTCACGCCGGCAGACGTCACGGGACAATTCAAGAAAAACTACGCTTTCCGCTTTTCAGCCTGGCGCCGGATCCATTCGTCGACGGCGTCCCCCATCGTCTTTCCCCGACCGTCCTTGAGCCAGGCCATGAAAGGCCAATCGAACCTGAACGCATCGCCGCATTCGCGGGTGAGAAAGCGACAAACATTCTGGGTGTTGCGATAGGATTTCGTAATGGCACGCGAAATCGGCTCCGCGTGTCGGTCGAACGCCTTCATCGTCAAATCCTTGCGGCCAGCTTCAGGCTGGCCCCTGAACGGCTAGCAACTGTGACGTGGCTTCGCAAGCTGGTCTAGAACTTATCCAGATCCTGGTGCCGGGCCTTGATCTCGCGCACGGTCCGGGACGACGAGCGCAGCACGATCGTATGGGTGGTGATGGTGGTGCGGCCGAACTTCACTCCCGCCAGCATGTTGCCGTCGGTGACGCCGGTGGCCGCGAACAGCACATCGCCGCGCGCCATGTCTTCAGCCCGATAGACGCGCTTCGGATCGGAAATGCCCATCTTGGCCGCGCGTGCGACCTTCTCCTGCGTGTCGAGGATCAGCCGGCCCTGCATCTGGCCGCCGGTGCAACGCAGCGCCGCGGCGGCTAGAACACCTTCCGGCGCACCCCCGATGCCGAGATAGATATCGATGCCGGTTTCTTCCGCGTCGGTGGTGTGAATGACGCCGGCAACGTCGCCGTCGCCAATCAGCCGGATCGCGGCTCCGGTGGCGCGCACGGCGTCGATCAGCTTGGCGTGGCGCGGCCGGTCGAGGATGCAGGCCGTTATGTCGGAGACAGCGACGCCCTTGGCTCTGGCGAGGCTGGCGATGTTGTCGGCCGGCGACGCATCGATGTCGATGACGCCTTCGGCATAACCCGGGCCGATGGCGATCTTGTCCATATAGACGTCGGGCGCGAACAAAAGGCTGCCCTTCTCGGCGATCGCGATGACGGCGAGCGCGTTCGGCAGGTTCTTGGCGCAGATCGTCGTGCCCTCGAGCGGATCGAGCGCGATATCGACCGCCGGACCTTTGCCGGTGCCGACCTCCTCGCCGATATAGAGCATCGGCGCCTCGTCCCGCTCGCCCTCGCCGATCACCACCGTGCCCTTGATTGCGAGCCGGTTGAGCTCCTGGCGCATGGCGTCCACGGCAACCTGGTCGGCCGCCTTCTCGTCGCCACGGCCGCGCAGCCTGGCGGCCGCAACGGCGGCCCGTTCGGTGACGCGCACCAGTTCCATGGTGAGTATCCGGTCAAGGCCGGCGACGATGTTCTGGGCCACGTTCATTCGGACAATCCTCGTTCGCATGCCACCTCCCGCCAGAGGCGAGCCTTATTTGTCAAACGAGCATGACAACGGCAAGACCTGCCGGAAGTTTTATCGAAAGACCAGCAGTATCAATCGATTAAACGGCATTTTTGAAACAAATGCCGGCCCGGTCGACAGGGACCAAGCCGGCATGAAACGGGAAATTCCCTGCCCTTCGCAGCCTAGAAAACCGCGAGATATTTGAGCAGCGAAACGATGCCTATGATGATGACGATGATTTGGGCGATCTGTCTCATCCTGGCGTCGAGCGGCAGGCGTTGCACCAAATAGAGGACGAGAATGATGACGAGGAACGTGATCAGGATGCCGATCAGCGCGGCCGAAGCCATGGTACCCTCCTTGAAATGATTTCCTGAAGCAGGGAAACGAGCCGGCAACGCCGGCTGAGTACCGGCGCCGTCAATACCAGCGGCGCGACGTGTCGTTCATCGACTGGCCGACGGCCAGGCCGGCGAGAAAGCCGAGCAGGCCGATCACGCCAACCACGGCGGTCGTCGTGCCGGGATTTTCGCGCGCGACTTCCGAAACCGACTGGGCCTGGCTGCGCAACTGCTGTGCCGTCCGTGATGCGCGGGATGCCGCCGTATCGTAGAAATCGGAAGCCTGCTCGCTGGCATCGTCGAGCATTTCGGCGCCGCGCGCCGAGATACTCTTGTTGATCTTGGTGATCTCCTTGCGCAGTTCGGCGATCTGCTTTTCCAGCGTCTTCTGGACATCGTCGATTTGAGGGCTATCGGATTTCGATGCTTCGGCCATTGCGGTTCCTTCGGTTTTGGGGACCTCAGGAGAACGACGCCGGCAAGGATTGGTTCCGGCAATCCCACCTCCGGCACCGACCGGTACCAAGCAAAGCGCGATCAGGCGGCGCTATCCAGCCCGCTCGATGCGGATGACCTGCGGCTTGTCGGTCAGGTGACCGTCCTTGGTAATGCCGTCGACGGCCTTGCGCACGGCCGCCTCTGTCGTCTCGTGGGTGACCAGGATCACCGTCTTCTGTGCCACCGCCTCGCCGCCGATCGCCTGCTGGACGATCGATTCCAGCGAAATGTCGTTGTCGGCCATGCGCTTGGCGATCGCGGCGAACACGCCGATGCGATCATGCACGGTCAGCCGGATGAAGTAGCCGCCGGCATGGCTGCGCATCTGCGCCTTCTTGTAGGGCCTCAACTCCTTCGCCGGCCGGCCGAAGACGGGTCCATGCTGGAAGCCCGGCCGGCTCTTGGCAATGTCGGCGATGTCGCCGATGACGGCCGAGGCGGTGGCATTGCCACCGGCGCCGGGGCCTGAAAGCAGCAGCTCGCCGAGGATGTCGGTCTCGATCGCCACCGCATTGGTGACGCCATGCACCTGCGCGATGACCGAAGCGGTCGGCACCATGGTCGGATGCACGCGCTGCTCGATGCCGCTTTCGGTCCGCTGGGCGACGCCGAGCAGCTTGATCCGGTAGCCGAGATCGCCGGCGGCGCGGATGTCGGCCTGGGTGATGTTGGAAATCCCTTCCATGTAGATGTCGTTGGCCGCGATCTTCGTGCCGAAGGCAAGGCTGGTCAGGATCGACAGCTTGTGAGCAGTGTCGTGGCCCTCGATGTCGAAGGTCGGGTCGGCTTCGGCATAGCCCAGCCGCTGCGCGTCCTTCAGGCAGGCGTCGAACGAGATGCCCTCGGCCTCCATGCGGGTCAGGATGTAGTTGCAGGTGCCGTTGAGGATGCCGAACACGCGGGTGACCGAATTGCCGGCCATCGCTTCGCGCATCGTCTTGATGACGGGAATGCCGCCGGCCACCGCAGCCTCGTAGTTGAGCAGCACGCCCTTCTTCTCGGCGATCTCGGCAAGTGCCACGCCATGCTTGGCGAGCAGCGCCTTGTTGGCGGTGACGACATGGCGGCCTGCTTCGAGTGCGGCCTTCACCGACGATCGCGCCGGGCCTTCGTCGCCGCCGATCAGTTCGACGAACACGTCGATCTCGGCCGTCTGCGCCATCTTGACCGGATCGTCGAACCAAGTTGCCGAACCGAGATCGACCCCGCGGTCGCGTTTCTGGTCGCGCGCCGAAACCGCTGACACGATGATGTCGCGCCCGCATTGCCGGGTCAGTTCCGCCGCCTTGTCGCGCAGCACGCGCGCCACGGACGCGCCCACCGTGCCAAGTCCGGCAATTCCAACACGCAATGCTTCAGCCATGGAAGGCGACGTCCCTCAAATCAGATCGGAATTGTATTTACCGGTGGGCGGAAAGCGGAACCACATTGTTGGGCTGCTTGGCACTGCTCGACAGGAAGCGCTTGATGTTGCGCGCCGCCTGCCGGATCCGGTGCTCGTTCTCGACCAGCGCGACACGCACGAAATCGTCGCCATGTTCGCCAAAGCCGACACCGGGCGCCACCGCCACGTCGGCGTGCTCGATCAGCAGCTTGGAGAATTCGAGCGAGCCGAGATGGCGGAACGGCTCCGGGATCGGTGCCCAGGCGAACATCGAGGCGGCCGGGGCCGGAATGGTCCAGCCGGCGCGCCCGAAGGCATCGACCATCACGTCGCGGCGCTTGTGGTAGATGTCGCGGACCTCGGCGATATCGGCGCCGTCGCCGTTGAGCGCGTGCGCCGCCGCCACTTGGATCGGCGTGAAGGCGCCGTAGTCGAGATAGGACTTCACCCGCGTCAGCGCCGAAATCAGCCGCTCGTTGCCGACGGCAAAGCCCATGCGCCAGCCGGGCATCGAGAAGGTCTTCGACATCGAGGTGAACTCGACGCAGATATCGATGGCACCGGGAACCTGCAGCACCGAAGGCGGCGGATTGCCGTCGAAATAAATCTCCGAATAGGCAAGGTCGGACAGGATGATGATGTCGTTCTTCTTCGCGAACGCCACCACGTCCTTGTAGAAATCGAGCGAAGCGACCAGCGCCGTCGGGTTCGACGGATAGTTGAGGATCAGCGCCAGCGGTTTCGGAATCGAGTGGCGGATGCCGCGCTCGACCGCCGGGATGAAGCCGTCGTCAGGCTCGACCTGCAGCGAGCGGATGACGCCGCCCGACATGATGAAGCCGAAGGCGTGGATCGGATAGGTCGGATTGGGACACAGGATCACGTCGCCGGGCGCGGTGATCGCCTGCGCCATGTTGGCGAAGCCTTCCTTCGAGCCGAGCGTGGCCACCACCTGCGTGTCAGGGTTGAGCTTCACGCCGAAGCGGCGCTGATAGTAGGCGGCCTGGGCGCGGCGCAGGCCCGGAATGCCGCGCGAGGAGGAATAACGATGCGTGCGCGGATCGCGCACCACCTCGCACAATTTGTCGACAATGGCCTTTGGCGTCGGCAGGTCCGGATTGCCCATGCCGAGGTCGATGATGTCGGCACCGCGCGAACGGGCGCTGGCCTTGAGCCGGTTGACCTGCTCGAAGACGTAGGGCGGAAGCCGGCGGACCTTGTGAAATTCTTCCATGGCAGTTCCAGACATCGAAGGGCCCCGGACATCCGAGGCGTTGGGCGCGCGCTATATACTCATTTGCAGGTAGGGTCGAGGGCGGGATCGCATTTGCCCTCGATCTGCTTCAACGTCTGGGGGCCGTGTTTCTTGGCCAGGTCCGACAGCGCCGCCTGATTGGAGACGTTGGCAGCGCCGACTTTGGCGCCCTGCGCATTCTCATCGGCCTTCAGTTCGGCAAGCTTGGCGTTCCTCTCCGCTTCCGTGAACTGTGGGGCCGCCACTTGCGGTTTGATGTTCAGGTTCGGAAAGGAGCCTGTATCCTTCGGGCCCGCATCCGTCGCCAACGGCACCGGTCCGCTGGTGTTGGTGCTCGAACACCCGGCAATGCCCAGCAGCACGATCGCCGCACCGATGCGGCAAAAGCGTCCGGCGTCAAAAAAAACAGTCTCGCCAATCTTAATCGTCATATTGTTTCCTTGGCAGCCGGGGTAGAGCGAGATTGGACCCTGCCGGATGTCCCATGTTAATATGTCAAGAAAACGCTTCGGGAGGAACCCCGCGAACCATGTCCAAAACACCCGATTCGGGCAAAGCGGAAGATGACGAGCCTTCGACCGTCGAGCAATATCTGGTGAAGGATCCGGAACGCTTCGCGTTGAATATGGCGCGCATGGTCGAGCAGGCCGGCAAGGCGGCTTCCGCCTGGGCCGAACCGCGCGAAAGGGGCGAAGTGCGCGACCACGTCGCCGAACCCGTCGTCGACATGGTCAAGACCTTCTCCAAGCTCAGCGAATACTGGCTTGCCGACCCGCAACGCGCGCTCGAAGCGCAGACGCGGCTGTTCGCCGGCTACATGACCGTTTGGGCGAACGCCATCCAGCGCGTCAGCCCCAGCGCCGAGGGCGCCGACGATGCCGTCAAGCCGGAGCGCGGCGACAAGCGTTTCCAGGATCCGGAATGGGGCCGCAACGCCTTCTTCGATTTTCTCAAGCAGGCCTATCTCGTCACCTCGCGCTGGGCGTCCGAACTGGTCGAGCACGCCGAAGGTCTGGACGAGCACACCCGCCATAAGGCCAGCTTCTACGTCAAGCAGGTATCCAACGCCATCTCGCCGTCGAATTTCATCCTGACCAACCCGGAACTGTTTCGCGAAACCGTTGCCTCGAACGGCGAGAACCTGGTGCGCGGCATGAAGATGCTGGCCGAGGACATCGCCGCCGGCAAGGGCGACCTGAAGCTGCGCCAGGCAGACTATTCGCCCTTCGAGATCGGCAGGAACATCGCCACCACGCCCGGCAAGGTGGTCGGCCGCAGCGATGTGGCCGAGATCATCCAGTATGATCCGGCGACCGAGACGGTGCTGAAACGACCGCTGCTGATCTGCCCGCCCTGGATCAACAAGTTCTACATTCTCGACCTCAACCCGCAGAAATCCTTCATTCGCTGGGCGATCGAGCAGGGCCACACCGTCTTCGTCATCTCCTGGATCAATCCGGACGAACGCCACGGCGCCAAGAGCTGGGAAGCCTATATCCGGGAAGGCCTGCAATACGGCCTCGACACGATCGAGAAGGCGACCGGCGAGCGCGACGTCAACGCGATCGGCTATTGCGTCGGCGGCACGCTGCTGGCTGCCGCCCTGGCGCTGATGGCCAAGGAAGGTGACGACCGCATCAAGTCGGCGACCTTCTTCACCACGCAGGTCGATTTCACCTTTGCCGGCGACCTGAAAGTGTTCGTCGACGAAGAACAGGTCGCGGCGGTGGAAAAGTCGATGAACGAAAAGGGCTATCTCGACGGCACCAAAATGGCGACCGCCTTCAACATGCTGCGCTCCGGCGACCTGATCTGGCCCTATGTCGTCAACAACTACATGCGCGGCAAGGATCCCCTGCCCTTCGACCTGCTCTACTGGAATGCCGATTCGACCCGCATGGCGGCCGCCAACCACTCTTTCTACCTGCGCAACTGCTATCTCGAGAACAACCTCTCGCGCGGCACGATGGAACTGGCGGGCCACACGGTCTCGCTCGGCGATGTAACCATTCCGATCTACAACCTCGCCTCGAGGGAAGACCACATCGCGCCGGCACTGTCCGTCTTCCTCGGCTCGAGATATTTCGGCGGCAAGGTCGAGTATGTGATGGCGGGCTCCGGCCATATCGCCGGTGTCGTCAATCCGCCCGCGTCCAATAAGTATCAGTACTGGACGGGCGGCCCGCCGACGGGCGATTTCAACCAGTGGATCGCCGCCGCCACCGACCATCCGGGCTCCTGGTGGCCGCATTGGCAAAGCTGGATAGAGGCCAAGGACAACACCCGCGTGCCTGCCCGCAAACCCGGCAAGCATATGAAAACCTTGGGCGATGCTCCCGGCACCTATGTGAAGGTGCGTGTGTAACGGACTGTAATGTGTGGTGAGTTGACGGCCCGGTAAAAGCGGGCGAAATGGTGTCGTCAACCTTCAAGCGGCCGTAATTCGGCGATCTCTGCAAAAATACCTCCAGGCTTGCGGATTTGACACAGGTCTCGTTTCCGGATCGGAGACAAAGGTCACCTCGACGCGGATATCTTGGTTCCGCGCCAAGGACATACCGACCGGACATCGAGGGGGAATTTGACTTTGAAATCAGCAGGATGGAGCCTCGCAAAGGGAGAACGCCGCGCCATTGTGGCAGCGCTCTGCTCGGTGCTCCTGGCCTCCTGCACATCGGCCGGCGACCAGACGATGTCGGTTGGAATGCCCGGCTACAATGCCTCCGCATCGGACATCAACACCTCCTCCGGCAAACCGGCCGCCGGCGCCGATTCGTCGTCTCAGATGGCGACCACGCAGACGACCGTGATGAGCGAAAGCGATACGGCGCTGCCGGAAAAGGTCGCCTACGTGCCGGTGGCCAAGCCCCAGGCCGCGTTTCCACTGACGATGCCGGCCGGCGTTGAAACCATCGCGGGACAAACACCGCAGGCCCTGCAGCAGCCCGCCCAGACGGCGCAACAGACCGATGCTGTCGCCCAGAAGATCGCCGCCGCCGATGCCGGCATGACGAAGCCGACCGCGGCACCGGCGATGAACAATCCCGTCTATGTGACCGCCGGGGAAATGCCGCAAGCCGAGGCGCCCAAGAAAAAAGGCTTCCTGGCCTCGATGTTCGGCGCCACGCCCGCTTCGGCGGCGCCTCCTCCGCTGATCAACACGCGATCGGGCGAGCAGCCGGCCGTACAGGCCAAGCCCGCGCCGGCGGCGGCAAAGCCGATCATCACGCTGGCCTCGGCCGATTCCACGGCAAAACCGATACAATTGGCTTCCACGGGGGATGAAGCCGGCCACATCACCGGCAGCGATGCCTTGCCCGGCGTGCGCCAGACCGCCCTGTTCGAGATCAAGCGAAAATCCGGCATCGACGACGAAAGCGACGTCGATCTCAACGAGGACGAAGGCTCGGGCGGCTCCTACCAAGTCGCGTCCGCCGCCGGCATGGCGCGGCTCGCGCCCAATGGCTTGCTGAAGCAGAACGAAAGCGTCGACGTCGCCTGCTTGAAGCCGTCGCTGGTGCGCGTGCTGAAGACGATCGAGGGCCACTACGGCCGCAGAATGATGGTGACCTCGGGCTATCGCGACCCGGCCCGCAACCGTCGCGCCAACGGCGCCAAGAATTCACTGCACATGTACTGCGCCGCCGCCGACATCCAGGTGCCCGGCGTCTCCAAATGGGAACTGGCGAGCTACATCAGGACGATGCCCGGCCGCGGCGGCGTCGGCACCTACTGCCACACCGAATCGGTCCACGTCGACGTCGGCCCCGAGCGCGACTGGAACTGGCGCTGCCGGCGCCGCAGCGGCGGTGACGACGGCTAGCGGCAAAGTCGTCACTCAGGCGAAGTTCTTTCGCGGAGACCTTGGCATGGCGGGCGGCCGGACAGATATCAACACCTTGCCGATGCTGATGAAATCGCCGATTTGGCGGGCTGGAAAAAAGTTGTCCAAGGCGGCACCTGACGGGTTGCCGGTTGCGCGCAACGCCAGTATAAGCCGCTTTCATCTGAGCGCGCCCATCGTCTAGCGGTCAGGACACCGCCCTTTCACGGCGGTAACAGGGGTTCGATTCCCCTTGGGCGTACCAGAGATCTCAATTACTTAGCGACATTGGCCCATCACCTGTCCAATTTTTGGCCAATAGAAATCTGGCGTGCACCGGAACACCGTCACCAGGATCGAGACCGAGGCCACGGCGCCAGGCCACTCAATGGCTGCGGTGCAAGCGGCTTTAGAAGCGGCCGACGTCGAGTTCATCCCTGAGAATGGCGGCGGCGGCGGGGTCAGGCTGCGGAAGACATCCCCATGATCGCCACCATGTTTCGCTGGGGCGTGATCCTGGGCATCATCGGCTTTGTCGGCGGGTTCGCGTCGGGCCAATCATTTTCACGCCTGATGCCAACCAGGGTCCGCTGCTTGGCATCTTCATAACCGGTCCGCTGGGCCTCATTGTCGGTCTGGTCGTGGGATTTGTGCTCTCACTTCGGCCGAGTCGCCGCTTCTGATTTCGGAAATCTTTGTGCACGTAATGATCAGATCGTAAGTGCGATAATGTGCGAGTGCAGCACCGAACTTCTCGCGCACACGTGCCATGATGTCATCCCGCTTGATCTACCGGCTTCAGTTTCGGCGATGGCATTGACCGCACAAGCAAGCAGGTAGGGCTAAGGTCCCTAGACGATGGCGCAAAGGTCTGACGCGCCAAGCAGGCTGGAACGATAGTGGAGCGGCAGGCTTTTCCGGAATGTCCGCAGGCTTCGCCCGGCGCACAGGGCAGATATAACGGGGTAACGCAATGCGGATGCTGGTCAGGCCTGCCAAACGGGAAGGAACTTCTCGAGCCATCTTCCATCGACCGCTGATTGATGGCGAGGTCAAATCTGGGCCGGGCGGCCCTGTGATATCAATCGATGCCGAGGGCATTTACTCGAATGATTCAAAATACCGGTACCTGATTGAATTTACGCTGGTGAACTTGAGGCACTTATCGGAAGCAGCGGCCCGGCACTTGGGGCGGGCGGGCCAGTAAGCACCGGGCTTAAC